>NZ_JBFBGW010000026.1:0-41433 GCF_040684895.1 Paenarthrobacter sp. NPDC089322 | reverse complement strand
AAGCCCACACCAACCACCAAACCCGCGCCCAGCAACCACTGGCCGCCTAACCAAAACAAACAACGAACCTGTCTCAAAAAGTTGACGACCGCAGTCACGTCACCTTGGGGGTGAGAGAGCGACCGGCCCAAAGGGGCCATCGGTGAGAGAGCGACCGACCCAAGAGGGCCATCGGTGAGAGAGCGACCGACCCAAGAGGGCCATCGGTGAGAGAGGGACCGGCCCAAGGGGGCCATCGGTGAGAGAGCGACCGGCCCAAAGGGGGCCATCGGTGAGAGAGCGTTGGTGGTAGGCGCGGGTGGTGAGGCACGAAGGGTCAGGCGCGGGCGATTGCCTCTTTCAGCGCGCCCAGCACCAGGGTCACGGATGCACTGTTCGCGTTCGGACCCATCATGCCGATGCGCCAAACCGTGTCCGCGAACTCGCCCACACCGGAACCGATTTCCATACTGAAGTGCTCCAAAAGGTAAGCGCGGACGGCGGCCGAGTTGACGCCGTCGGGCACTTTCACGGTGGTGAGGCTGGGCAGCCGCGACCCTTCTGCAGCAAACAGTTCCAGGCCCATCTCCTGCAAGCCGTCCTGGAGCGCGGTTCCGGCGGCCCGGTGGCGAGCCTGAACGGCGTCGAGGCCCTCGGCAAGGATGCGATCGAGCGCCGCTTCGAGGCCGGCGATCATGGTGACCGGCGCAGTATGGTGATATGTGCGCGCTCCGCTGGCCGCGCCGACGTAGCCGCCCAGCAGCCCAATGTCGAGGTACCAGGAGCGCGGATCCTGGACGCGCCGCTCGAAGGCGCGGTCCGAAACTGTGAAAGGCGAAAGTCCCGGAGGCACGCCGAGGCACTTCTGGGTTCCGGCATATCCGACGTCGATGCCCCAGTCATCTGCAAGGAGCTCCAGTCCGCCGATGGACGTCACAGCATCGGTAATCAGCAGGGCGTCACCCTTGCCGGCGCCAAGTGCCCCGATGTCGGATAAGACGCCAACCGATGTTTCAGCGTGTACCGCGGCAATTACTTTGGGATTCGGGTGGGCCGAGAGTACACGATCGGCATCCACAGGCTGACCCCACTCATGATCGACGCGCACCACAGTTGCCCCACAGCGCCGGGCAACCTCGCACATGCGTGCGCCAAACAGCCCGTTCACCGCGATCACCGCGACGTCGCCGTCGCTCACGGTGTTGACGAACGCCGCTTCCATCCCGCCGGAACCCGTTGCGCTCAAAGGCAGCGTCCTGGCGTTGGACGTTCCCCAAACCTTCCGAAGTCCCTCGCAGGTGCGATCCAACCGCTCGATGAAGGCCGGATCGAGGTGGCCCAGCACTGGGTACGCCAAGGCTGCCATCGCTTCGGGGTAGCAATTGCTCGGTCCGGGGCCGAACAGGAACCTGGACGTCAGAATGTCTGGCATGCGCGCAACTCCTTCAGCTGGATGAGGTCATTCTGCCTCAATCAACGCTGTGGGGCCCGCTCTGCGTGCCAAGATCTCCCCATGGGGCGCAGAGCGGGCCACACAACGCAAAGCCTCAAATGCTAAGGTTACTCACCATTGTGGAGGCCCACCCCGAGCAAAGGACGAGAGTGACGACTGAAGGAAAAGAGTCGCCGGAGACGGGTGTCCGCGGCGAGGTCAGCCAGGACAGATTTGTTGCCGGAAAGGATCTGACCCGCTGGAAATCGCCTGTCGGCCGGATCATGGCCAGCGGCGCTCAACGGGTCACAAGACTTCTGGGGCCGTACGCTGCCTTGGTCATCACCCTGGGCGTGGGATTGGTGATCGCCCTCTCCCTGGCGTTGATATTCGGTGAAGTCTACGAATCCGTGGTCGAGGCCAATGGCGTGGCTGGCCTGGATCATCCTTTCCTCGATGCCGCAAAGACAGTCCGCTCCCCCGAACTCGACTCCGCAGTGACGGGTTACACGAACGTTGGCGGAACTGTCGGGATGCCCGTCCTCGCCGTGGGCATCATGGTTGGCTTGGCCACACGCCGCCGGTCCTGGACCCCGGTCATCCTTATGCTCACTGCGGGTCTTGGGTCCCTGCTGATGACCGTGGCCGGCAAGCGCCTTTTCGGGCGGACCCGTCCGGACCTGCTGGATGCCATCCCGCCCTTCGAACACTCGCCTTCCTTCCCCAGCGGACACACCTTGAACGCCACTGTGATCGCCGGGATCGTGGCGTACTTGATCATCCTGCGACTCAAGACGGCGAAAGCCCGGATCATCACGGTGCTCGTGGCCGTAGCCTTCGCAACAACCATGGGCATCAGCCGCGTGTACCTTGGGCATCACTGGTTGACGGACGTTCTGGCTGCGTGGGCCTTGGGTATAGCGTGGCTGTCACTGGTGATCACTGCCCACCGGCTCTACCTCACCGTTCGGACGCGCCGGACCAGCGCAGCCGCTCCGGCGTAGCAGCCGGCATAGCTACTCCAGCAGGGTAATGTCTTGACACCGGGCTCACACCTCGGCTTAACTAATTACGTATGCTGAAATAACAGTTCCATGATGCGGAATGAGATAGAAGCCGCACGCTTCCTCCGGCTCACAGGCCGGAGTTCCGCATAGCCCACACCATGGATGCCAGCATTTGCACGAGGACATACAAGCATGGAGCTTGCAGTATTCAACAGTGTTGACCGGGACGAGGCGATCAAACTCCTGACCCCCTGCCTGGATATCGACCGCTGGGTGGAAACCATCGCAGATGCCCGCCCGTTCAACAGCGTGGACGAGTTGCTGGAGCAGGCAAGCAAAGCCGCCGAGCCGCTCACGCCGGCGGAGGTCGAATCCGCACTCGCCCACCACCCAAGGATCGGCGAACGACCCAAAGCCCAAACCACTGAGGCAGCCATGTCCCGCTCGGAGCAGTCCGGCGTGGACCCGGCAGACCAAACGGTGGCGTCAGCCCTTGCAGAGGGCAACCTGGCCTACGAGGAGAAGTTCGGCCGCGTGTTCCTGATCCGGGCCGCCGGACGCAGCGCCCGGGAAATCCTCGACTCACTCCAGGAACGCCTCACCCACACCCCCGCAGAAGAAGACAAAATCGTGGCTGAACAGCTGCGCGAGATCGCACTGCTGCGCCTCTCGGGCCTGGTCAGCGAAGGAGCCAACGCATGAGTGTTTCACAGGTTACAACCCATATCCTCGACACCGGTTCCGGGCGCCCGGCGGCGGGTGTCGCCGTCGTACTTTACGTCCGCGAAGGTGACAACTGGACACTGGTGGGCAAGGGCGAAACCGACGCCGACGGCCGCATCAAGAACCTGGGCCCGGAGCGGATTCCAGGCGGCGCGTACCGGCTGAACTTCGCCACCGGCGACTACTATGCAGGCCTGGGTACCGAGACGTTCTTCCCCGAAGTGGACCTGAACTTCACGGTCTCGGACGCCGGCGAGCACTACCACGTGCCGCTGCTGCTCAGCCCGTTCGCGTTCTCCACATACCGCGGCAGCTAGCGCGGTTGCTGACAGCACATGCCCCTTAGCCATCGGCCAGGGGGCATTTCCTGTACACCCGGAACGGTAGGCTGGAAGACATGGCTTCTGAGGACACCACCCCCACTTCCGGAAACGAACCTGCAAACACCACCGGCTCACAGGCACGCCGGGACATCACCGTCCGCAGGGCACCCAGGTTCGTCCCGTTCATGATCCTCGGCGCGATCGTGGGGGCGATCGTGGCTGCCATCATCGCGTACGGCCGCCCCGCCGACCCCGCTTTCGACGCCAGCACGGTCTTCGGCTTCTTCCTGGTGGCCTGCGCGGCCGGTGGCGTCATCCTTTTCTCGATTCTCGCCCTCGTCCTGGACCGCCTCAGCGTCAAGCGCGCGCAACGCGCGGTGGTGGAGGCCGTCCCCGATTCGGTTCCGGATGAGGGACCAGAGCACGACGGCGGACGCTGAGTCAGGCGGGATACCCGCCTCTTCGCCGGGGTACTGAGCAGGGCACCAATGTGAGACATGCCGCATTTTCTGCGTGTCGCGCCTGATGTAGGGGTCACAAAGCCGGAGCGGGAACTTACCACGGCCACAACATGAGACAATCGACCAGTGGCACGTGGCGACGGAAAACTTTCTCATGATCTTCTCCCCGGCGAAAAAGGCCCCCAGGACGCTTGTGGCGTCTTCGGGGTATGGGCTCCCGGTGAAGAAGTAGCAAAACTCACCTATTACGGGCTGTATGCGCTACAGCACCGCGGACAAGAGTCGGCTGGTATTGCTACCAGTGACGGCAAGCGCATCAACGTCTACAAGGACATGGGCCTCGTATCCCAGGTCTTTGACGAGACTACCCTCAACACCCTCACCGGACACTTGGCCGTGGGCCACTGCCGGTACTCCACCACCGGTGCAAGCCACTGGGCCAACGCGCAGCCCACCTTGGGTGCAACCGCTACCGGCACGGTTGCCTTGGCTCACAACGGCAACCTGACCAATACCGCTGAGCTCCGCGAGATGATCCTTCAACGGAACGAAGGTCAGCTGACTGGTGAGATGAAGCAGGGAAACACCTCGGACACCGCCCTGGTGACCGCGCTGCTTGAAGGCGAAGAGGGCAAGACCCTGGAGCAGACGGCGCTGGAACTGCTGCCCAAGATCAAGGGTGGCTTCTGCTTTGTCTTCATGGACGAAGGAACGCTTTACGCAGCCCGCGATACCTACGGCATCCGGCCGCTGTGTTTGGGCCGCCTGGACCGCGGCTGGGTTGTTGCCTCCGAGCAGGCCGGCCTGGCGACTGTGGGCGCGAGCTTCATCCGCGAGATCGAGCCCGGCGAGTTCATCGCCATCGACGAAGAGGGCGTCCGCTCGCAGCGCTTCGCCGAGCCGACACCTGCCGGCTGCGTATTCGAATACGTCTACCTCGCCCGCCCGGACGCCGCGATCGCCGGACGCTCCGTGTACGAATCCCGTGTTGAGATGGGTCGCCAATTGGCCCGCGAGAACACCCACGAGGCCGACATCGTCATCCCCGTGCCCGAGTCCGGCACGCCGGCTGCTGTTGGCTACGCCGAACAGTCCGGCATCCCCTTCGCGCACGGCTTCGTCAAGAACGCCTACGTGGGCCGTACGTTCATCCAGCCGTCGCAGACCCTGCGTCAGCTCGGTATCCGCCTCAAGCTCAACGCTCTGGAATCCGTGATCCGTGGCAAGCGCGTTGTGGTGGTGGACGACTCGATCGTTCGCGGCAACACCCAGAGGGCCATCGTCCGGATGCTCCGTGAAGCCGGCGCCAAGGAAGTCCACGTCAAGATTTCCTCGCCGCCCGTCCAGTGGCCCTGCTTCTACGGCATCGACTTCGCCTCCCGCGCCGAGCTCATCGCCAACGGCGCCACCATTGACGAGATCTCCCAGGCCATCGGCGCGGACTCGCTGGCTTACATCTCCGAGGACGGCATGATCGGTGCAACCCAGCAGCCGCGGGAACGTCTCTGCACCGCATGCTTCACGGGCAAGTACCCCATCGAGTTGCCGCATGCGGACAAGTTGGGCAAGAACCTGCTGGAGCGTACGGACCTGGGCGGTCTGGCTCCCATCGAGCCCACCGCTGACGCGGTCTCGGATCCCTCCGACACCCAGGACCCCGCCGAAAAGCCGGGAGCCACAGGCTGCGATCCTGGACCCGACGCCGAATTCGAGAACCTCCTGACCGACGCTGATCGTTTGACCGACGCCGACAAGAAAGAGTCTGTATGACCTCCGCAAACCCAGCCGCTGAGAGCACCCCGAATGCAACAGGCATCACGTACGCCTCAGCGGGTGTCGACGTCGAAGCGGGCGACCGCGCAGTCGAGCTCATGAAGGACGCCGTCAAGGCGACCCACAACACCTCGGTGATCGGCGGCGTCGGCGGTTTCGCCGGCTTGTACGACGTCTCCAAGCTGCTGACCTACAAGAAGCCGTTGCTGGCGACTTCCACGGACGGTGTCGGCACCAAGGTTGCCATCGCGCAGGCCATGGACATCCATGACACCATCGGTTTCGACCTCGTCGGCATGGTGGTGGATGACATCGTCGTGGTGGGCGCTGAGCCGCTCTACATGACCGACTACATCGCCTGCGGCAAGGTCGTCCCGGAGCGCATCGCTGACATCGTCCGCGGTATCGCCGCTGCCTGCTCCGTTGCCGGTACCGCCCTGGTGGGTGGCGAAACCGCAGAGCACCCGGGCCTCCTGGGTGAGCACGAGTACGACGTCGCCGGTGCCGCTACCGGCGTAGTCGAAGCTGACGCTTTGCTCGGTCCGGACCGCGTCCGTGCCGGCGATGTCGTGATCGGCATGGCGTCCTCCGGCCTCCACTCCAACGGCTACTCCCTGGTCCGGCGCGTCATCAACCACGCCGGTTGGGCCTTGGACCGCCAGGTTTCCGAACTCGGCCGCACGCTCGGCGAAGAGCTCCTGGAACCCACCCGCGTTTATGCAGCCGATTGCCTTGACCTGGCGCGCACCTTCCCCGTCACGGCAGGTGCCGCCGTGCACGGCTTCAGCCACGTCACCGGTGGCGGCCTGGCCGCCAACCTGGCACGCGTCCTGCCCCAGGGACTCGTCGCCACCGTTGACCGCGCCACATGGGAACTCCCCGCGATCTTCAAGCTGGTTTCCGAACTCGGCAACGTGCCGCTGGCAGACCTCGAGCGCACACTGAACCTCGGTGTGGGCATGGTCGCAATCGTGTCCCCGGAGGCTGCAGACGCTGCAGTTGCCCGCCTCAACGAGCGCGGCCTGCCGTCCTGGATCATGGGAACGGTAACTGCCGACACTGATTTGGTCTCCATCGACAAGACCGGCCCGGACTACGTCCAGGGTGCCAAGGGCGTCGACGGCGGCGCCGTCCGTCTGGTGAACGCCTACGCCTAAGCGGGTTGTCGCCTCAGCAAACGCGCGGGCGGGCAGTTGATCACCTCAACTGCCCGCCCGCGCTTTTGCTTTGCCCGCCCTAGATTTGAATGAGGCTCAGCACCCCGCCTTGCGGATCCTCAATGGTGGCCAGGGATCCGGCTTCCGGCTGGTCCTCCGGTTCCACCAAAACGTGGCCACCAGCGGAGGTGGCCGTTTCAACGGATTTCCGTACGTCCGCAACACCAAAGTAGATCTGCCAAACGGCCTCCTCGCCTTCATCGGCAGGGACTATGCCGGCCACTTCGTCACCGTTGACGATCAGCGTGCTGTAACTGCCGCCGTCGTCCTGGGCGTATTCGGTGACCTCATGACCGAAAAGCTGCTGGAAGAACGCCACGGCTGATTGTGGTTCAGGAGTCGACAACTCCGCCCACGCCAGGGCACCGGCCTGGTTGTAGAGTCGGCTCCCGACGTGTGTGCCTGCTTGCCAGATTCCCGTGGTTCCACCGGCAGGCGGTGCAATAAACGCCAGTACTCCGGTGTCGGCTACCTGCTCCGGTCCGAACTCGAGCTTCCCTCCTGCGTGCACGGCGTCTTCGGCGATCTCCTCGGCGTCCGTGGCAGCCAGGTAGATATTCCACTGACCCCGCGTCCCCGCGGCCTCCTGCTGCGGATTCTGGGGTGCAATGACCGCCACCAGGTCTTTGCCGATGAACGCCTGGGCATAGGTGCGGCCATCGGGCGTCGGCAAGTCCGTAAACGTCCAGCCGAACAGCTTCCCGTAGAAGTCCTTGGCCGCGGCAACATCCTTGGTCTGCAGGTCCGCCCAGCACGGCTCGCCGCTTGCATACTTGGTCCTCGTGGTCATTCCGGCAGTCCTGACATGATGCTGAAGGCTGCGCCTGCCGGATCCATGAGTACGGCCATCCGACCGATCCCCGGGACGTCGAAAGCCGGTGAAATCACGTGGCCTCCCATCGCGACGGCTTGCTCAACCGTGGCATCAACGTCCACCACGCTGAAGTACGTCATCCAGAACGGCGAAAGACCCTCAATGGGCAGCTTCAGAGCGCCGCCCACCCGGGCGCCGTCGACGACGATGCTGGTGTATTCCTGAAGGTCGCCGGCAGGCGCGGTAGTACTAGTGCAGCCGGTGACTGCCTCATAGAACGCCAGGGCCTTGGGGACGTCGTCCGTTTGGAGTTCGTTCCAGATCATGGTGCCGGGCTCGTTGACGATGCCGGAGCCATGGTGGGACCCTGCCTCCCAAAAACCTATCTGCGCCCCGGTGGGATCTGCGGCAAAAAACATCCGTCCGCCCCCGTTTGGCACGGTGTCAGGAGGGAACAGGATGGTGCCGCCGGCAGCCTCGGCGCGCTGGGCTGCCTCGTCTGCGGAATCCACGGCGATGTAGTTGGCCCAATAGGAAGGCATCCCTTCCGGTGCGTCCGGCATCTGCTGCATCATGCCGGCCACGTAACGGCCCCGGAGTTTGGCCATGAAGTAAGTCATGCCGTTGCCGGCGTCCATGGCGTCCAACTCCCAGCCGAAAAGGTCGCCGTAAAAACGCTTGGAGACGTCAATGTCTGTGGAGGACAGGTCAACCCAACACGGCGTTCCCTGCTTGTAACTCTCGACCTCCGGCATTGGCGTTCCCTTTCGATGAGCTGCGTCCTTCATCAACTTAGTACCGGGTTTTGACAAGGACAACGCACCGGCCCAATTCGCGGGAGAGCTTAAGCGAAAGCAGGCCCGTAGGTACGCCAATGAACGGCGTGCCCTACGGGCCTTCTTCAGAGATTTTCGGCATCCGGAGATGCACGACGACCTTGATGTACGACGGCGGTACGCAACTCAGTGCCCAAGGGCACCTGCTGGCTGCGACAGCTATCCGATACGGCGGGTGTCTACCTCGTCGTCATCGTCTTCCGCGTACTTGTCCTCATAAGCCGAGTAGTCCGGCTCCGGAGGATCTTCTGGGAAGTGGCTCTTTGCACGACTGGATGGGCCCGTGAGCTCACGCTCAAGTGCCGAGTAGTCAGTGTTCGGGGAGTAGTACTTGATATCCCGAGCCTGCTTGGTAGCTTTTGCCTTTTGACGGCCGCGCCCCATGGCGTGACCCCCTTTTGTACTTGGACCGGAGGTGGTCACCTTGGCGATCGGTGAGGCCCCGGAATGTTTGGTCAATTTGTCGTATGTCTAGATTACATGGTTTCGGGAGTGCCTGCGTGCCACCGACGCCCCTCGCACCTGCGAGCCGCGGGCAAAAGCACGGCCAAGCACCTCCGCTGCACCCAAATATTGGGTAGAGTCTGCCTCAATGCGGCTCCGAAGCAGGAAGGCACCCCTGAAACATGAGCGAGGATAAGACTCCCCCACGTGACGGAACACCACGCGATGACGGCGAGGAACGGGTGCCGCCTGCGCCCGATGTGCCACCGGAAACTGCTCCTCCCACCCAGCCGGTGTATCCCAGCCAGCCTGGATACCCTCCCGTGCCGGGCTTCCCCGACCAGCCGGGGCATGGCGACCAGCCGGGGTATGGCGCCCAGCAACCGGACCCTGCCTATCAGGAACAGCCTGCCCCGCACGGAGACCCGGTAAAACGTCAACGATGGGTCATCGGTGGGATTGTAATTGGCGTCCTGATCCTGATTGGCGTGGTCATTTGGGTGCTTTTGAACCTGCTCGGCACCCGGCCGGAGGCGGTTGTCGCTACGCCCAGCCCCACCGTATCGCTCGGACCGCTCCCTCGTGACACGGAGGCGAAGGACTTCCAAGTTGGCGACTGCTTTGCCGACTTCGATCCCAACACCTCGAAGGCCCGTGCAGTAGCGTGCGACACCGAGCATTCAGCCCAGCTCGGCGCCATTCACACGTACGCCCAGGACGACTCGTTCCCCGGCACAAATGCGCTGCGGGAAAAGGGCCGTGAGGTCTGCGGCACGGTGAAGCTGGACAGGGCGGCTGCCGACAAGTACGTCCTGCTGCAACAGAACGTCTACCCGAGCACTACCAGTTGGGACCGGGGCGACCGCAGGGTGGACTGCTTCATCGTGGTGGAGTCAGGCAACACCATCACCGAAGACCTCCTCGAGCGGTAGCCCCGCTGACTACTTCCGGCGAACGGAGAGTCCCGTGCCCACCGAATCGCCGCCGTCGGAATCCGCCAGTGCCTCAAGTCCCGCAATGGTGAGCTCATCGACGTCGGCGGCAGTATCCACCAACACGGTGTCACCGTCGCTGATCTCCCCTGCGAGGATCTCCCTGGCCAGGCGGTCACCGATCTCGCGCTGGACGAGGCGGCGCAGCGGCCGTGCCCCGTAGGCGGGGTCGTAGCCGGACATTGCCAACCAGGCGCGGGCACTGTCCGTGACTTCCAAGCTCAGGCGACGGTCGTGAAGGCGTCGACCAAGTTCGGCCACGTGCAGTTCCACGATCCGCGCAAGCTCCTCCACCGAGAGGGGATCGAACAGCACGATCTCATCCAAGCGGTTGAGGAACTCCGGCTTGAACGATGCCTGCACCACAGCCATCACAGCTTCCCGCTTGGCCTTGGCATCCAGTGATTGATCTACAAGGAACTGGCTTCCGGAGTTGGATGTCAGCACCAGGATGGTGTTGCGGAAATCCACTGTGCGGCCCTGGCCGTCGGTGAGGCGGCCGTCGTCGAGGACCTGCAGAAGGATGTCAAAGACCTCAGGATGGGCCTTTTCCACTTCATCCAGCAGCACCACGGAGTAAGGCCGACGACGGACGGCTTCGGTCAGCTGCCCCCCTTCCTCGTAGCCGACGTATCCCGGAGGTGCACCGACCAGGCGGGCCACAGAGTGCTTCTCGCTGTACTCGGACATGTCGATGCGGATCATGGCGCGCTCGTCGTCAAAGAGGAAGTCCGCAAGGGCCTTGGCCAGCTCGGTTTTGCCGACGCCTGTGGGACCCAGGAACAGGAAGGAGCCCGTGGGGCGGTTGGGATCGCTGATGCCTGCGCGGGCACGGCGAACGGCATCGGATACAGCCTGAACGGCCTTGGTCTGGCCGATGAGCCGCTTCCCGAGTTCCTCTTCCATGTGCAGGAGCTTCTGTGATTCGCCCTGCAGCATGCGACCGGCTGGAATGCCCGTCCATGCCGAGATGACCTCGGCGATATCGTCCGCCGTCACTTCCTCGGCCACCATGAGCTCGGGTTCTCCCTCGCTCCGGGCAGATTCCTCTTCCGCAGCCGCGTTCAGCTCGCGTTCCAGGGCGGGGAGCTCTCCGTAAAGAATCCGCGAGGCCGATTCCAGGTCACCTTCGCGCTGATGTTTTTCCGCGGCGGATCGCAGTTCGTCGATCCTGGCCTTGAGGTCACCAACCCGGTTGAGCCCGGCTTTCTCGGCCTCCCAACGCGCATTCAATGCATTGAGGGCTTCCTTCTTGTCCGCCATGTCGGCCCGGAGAGCGGCCAACCGCTCAACAGATGCGGGGTCGGTCTCGCCCTGCAGGGCAAGCTCCTCCATGGTCAAACGGTCAACGGCGCGGCGAAGCTGGTCAATCTCTTCCGGCGCGGAATCGATCTCCATACGCAGCCGGGACGCCGCTTCATCAACGAGGTCGATAGCCTTGTCCGGCAATTGGCGTCCGGAGATGTAGCGGTTGGACAGTGTTGCTGCTGCCACCAAGGCAGAGTCGGCGATGGCCACTTTGTGGTGTGCCTCGTAACGTTCCTTGAGTCCGCGGAGGATACCGATGGTGTCTTCCACGCTCGGTTCGCCAACATACACCTGCTGGAACCGGCGCTCCAGAGCAGGATCTTTCTCGATGTTTTCACGGTACTCATCCAGTGTGGTGGCACCGATCAACCGGAGTTCACCGCGAGCGAGCATGGGCTTGAGCATGTTGCCGGCGTCCATGGCGCTTTCGCCGGTAGCGCCGGCACCCACCACCGTGTGGATCTCGTCGATGAACGTGACAATCTGGCCGTTCGAGTTCTTGATCTCTTCAAGGACTGCCTTCAGGCGCTCCTCGAATTCACCGCGGTACTTGGCTCCGGCAACCATCGAGGCAAGGTCCAGGGCAATGAGGGTCTTGCCTCGCAGGCTCTCCGGCACGTCCCCCGCCACCATACGCTGGGCGAGGCCTTCGACGACGGCCGTCTTGCCAACGCCCGGCTCACCGATGAGCACCGGGTTGTTCTTGGTGCGACGGCTCAGGACCTGGACTACGCGACGGATCTCGCTGTCCCGCCCGATCACGGGATCCAGCTTGCCGGAACGGGCAACTGCGGTGAGGTCCGTTCCGAACTTTTCCAAAGCCTGGAAAGTGTTCTCGGGATCCGGCGAGTCCACCCTGCGGTCGCCCCGGACACCAGGCAGGGCGGCGAGAAGTGCTTCATGGGAGGCACCGGCGTCGCGCATTAACTTTCCGACGGCGTCACTTCCGGCCGAGAGCCCCAGCAGCAGATGCTCCGTGGAGACAAAGGAATCGCCGAGTTTGTCGGCCTCGTTTTGGGCGGCCTGGATGGCCTGCAGCGATGGCCGGGAGAGCTGGGCCTGCTGGACCGAGCTGCCTGACGAAGATGGCAGCGCCTTGATAGCTGAACTTGCCTGAACGCTCACGGCGTCCGGGTCCGCGCCCGTGGCGCGCAGCAGCGCGACAGCGACACCCTCGCGCTGATCCATGAGGGCCTTGAGCAAGTGCGCCGGCTCCACCTGGGGATTCCCCGCAGTAGAGGCGTTCATGGCGGCCGCAGAAAGGGCCTCCTGGCTCTTGGTGGTGAATTTGACGTCCAAAAGAGTTCCCTTTCTGGAGTAGGTCCAATGCTTTCAAAGTTGAGTCTACTACGCTCAACTTTGATTTTTGGTCCACTGGGTTCCATGTTTGCCCACGGCGAAACTGCTGTCCACACGAAACCATGGGTATGTGGATTCCGGGGTCGCCACGTCTACGAAGCCCTCGACCTTCCCGGCATGAGTCAGCCCGGGTAGATCGACACCAGCGCCGACTTCACCACGAACCTCACCTGCATTCCGGGAGCCAACCCGAGATCGGCCGAAGCCGCCGGGGTGATGTCCGCGGACAACGCCCGCTGCGTGCTACCACCGGCGCGGTCAGCCCCCGCGGCCACTGAACGGACCCGGATCTGGTCGCCGTGCGGCTCCAGGTCCGTGATGGTGACTGGGAAGGAATTGCGGGGGCTTCCGTGCACATCACCCAGGAAGACGGAAACGGCCGACGGCGGGAACGCCGCCACGGCTGCCTGGCCGGGGCGGGGTGACCACTCGGGATCGTGCTGTCCCGCGAAAACCCGGCCATCCGGCGTGGTCACTCCTTCCTCGGTGATGGTTCCGCTGACGAGGTTGAGTCCGGCGAGTCCGGCTGCGAAGTGGCTTCTGGGCCGTTCCAGGACTTCGCGGGTGGGGCCCTCCTCGGCTATGCGGCCGTCCTCCACCACGATGACGCGGTCGGCAAGCATGTAGGCGTCCAGGACGTCGTGCGTGACGATGATGGCTTTGCGGTCCTGGAGCACGCGTTTGAGCACGCGGCGCAGCAAGGGTGCGGCGTGGATATCGAGCGCTGCCATGGGTTCGTCCAGAAGCAGGAGTTCCGGTTCAGCTGCGAGCGCCCGGGCGACAGCCACGCGCTGCGCCTGTCCACCGGAAAGCTGAGCGGGTTTCCTTGCAGCCAAGTCAAGAGCATCGACTTCGGTCAGCCAGTGCCGTGCAACCTCGCGGGCCTTGACGTGCGGTGTTCCCTTGCTTCGCGGCCCGAAGGCCACATTGTCCAGCACGTTCAAGTGGGGGAACAGCAACGCGTCCTGGGCAAGGAGCGCGGTTCCCCGAAGGTGGGGTGCGCTCCAACGGCGCGTGCCGCCGTCGAGGTTGAACAGCTCCCTGTTGCCGATCCGGGCGGAACCTGATTCCGGCCGCAGCAGCCCGGCGATGACTCCGAGCAGCGTGGATTTGCCGGCACCATTGGGACCGAGGATGGCTACGGTTTGGCCCTCTGCGAGGGTGACGGACATGTCGAAGTTGCGCGAGGGAAGGTGCGCTGTCAGTTCGAAGGTCATACCAGCGCCTTCATCGGCTGGCGCTTCCTGCCGTAGCTGAGCCCGACCACCGCCGCCGCGACGGCCACCAGCACCAGGGAAAGAGCGACGGCGGCGTCCGCGTCCGTCTCCCGCTGCAGGTAGATTTCCAACGGAAGCGTCCTGGTCACGCCTTCCAGGCTTCCTGCGAATGTGAGAGTCGCACCGAACTCGCCCAGGCTTCGCGCAAAGGACAACACAGCCCCTGAAGCGAGCCCGGGCAGGACAAGCGGTACAGTCACGCGGCGAAGCACCGTGGTGGGCCGGGCGCCGAGGGTCGCGGCAACCGCTTCGTACTTGCTTCCGGCCGTCCGCAAGGCTCCTTCGAGGCTGACCACAAGGAACGGCAGGGCCACGAAAGTCTGGGCGAGGATCACGGCCGTGGTTGAGAACGCAATCTGGATTCCGGCGAGTTCGAGGGACTTCCCCAGCAGGCCTTGCCGCCCGAACGTGTACAGCAAGGCGATACCCCCGACGACGGGTGGCAGCACCAGCGGCAAGAGGACAAACGCCCTCAGTAACCGCTGACCAGTGAACTCGCTGCGGGCAAGCACGAGCGCCAAAGGAACCCCGAGAACGACGCACAAGAGGGTGCTCGCTGCTGACGTCCGCAGGCTCAGGCCCAGTGCGGCAATCGATGAATCCGAGGTGATGAGCGGAATGAACTGCGCCCAGTTCACCCGCAACAGCATCGCGGCGAGCGGGAGCATCACCAATAATCCCCCGACCGCTGCTATGCCGTAGATCCACCGCGGGACGGACTGGTAGCCGCGCGTTCCGTGTTTTGCCATGGCCGTCACTTCTTCATGGTCGCTACGGTGTCCCGAATCCGGCGTCGTTCAGGACCTTCTTTCCTTCGCTTCCTGTAACGAGGGCAATGAAGGCTTCCGCGAGTTCCTTGTTCGTGCTGGTACTTGTGGTGGCAATCGGGTAGGTATTAACGGCTTTGTCCGACTCCGGGAAAGGTATCCCCTGGACCTTATCCCCGGCAGTTTTGACATCGGTCACGTACACCAGTCCGGCGTCGGCCTCCTGGGACGTCACCTTGCCCAACACGTCCGTCACCGAAGCTTCCTCGCTGACAGGGTTCAACGTAATTCCGGCAGCTTTCCCCACCGTTTCCGCGGCGCTGCCGCAAGGGACCTGCGGCGCACAGACCACCACCTTCACCCCCGGTTTCGCGAGGTCTGAGAAGGAAGAGATCGACGCCGGGTTGCCGGGTGGGACGGCGATCTCCAGGACGTTGGTGGCGAAGTTGGTCGCCGCGCCGTCCAGGAGCTTGGCGTCGGCAAGCTTGGCCATGTTTCTAGCGTCAGCGGACGCGAAGACATCCGCAGGAGCACCTTGCGTAATTTGGGTGACGAGGTCCGAGGAGCCGGCAAAGTTCAAAACCACCTTGGTGCCGGGGTTCGCCGCTTCGAATTCCTCGGCCAACCTGGTGAAGGTTGCCTTGAGGGACGCCGCTGCGAAGACACTGACGGTACCTGCGGGCCGGGTGCCGCCCAAGGTGCCGGCCGTGGCTGTTCCCACGGGGTTCGTTGGTCCTCCGGCACATCCTGCAAGGCCCAGAGCCCCCGCCGCCACTAAAGCTGCGGCCAGGAAAGGGGCCAGGGGTCTGTGAACTCTGCTCATGTGAGGCTCTTTCCTTGGGGTGTTTCGATGATGACGGTGGTTGCCTTGACAACGGCCGTGGCGACGGACCCGAGTTCCAGGCCCAGCTCCCGAACCGCTTCGCTGCTCATGAGCGACACCACGCGGAACGGACCACACTGCAGCTCTACCTGGGCCATGACTTTGTCCGCCGTGATACCCGTGACGAGCCCAACGAAGCGATTCCGGGCTGAGCTTCCCGCATGGTGTTCCTGGAGGTGGGACTGGTTCCGGGCAAGGGTGGCCAGCTCCAGCCCATCCACGGCAAGACGTCCCGCGGAATCCTTCTTCGCGGTGAGTGTACCGTTGTCGGTCCAACGCCTCACGGTATCGTCACTGACACCGAGGAACCGGGCGGCCTCAGAAATTCGCATTTGCGGCATGGGAACAGTTTAGATCCGAAGATGAGGAAATCAGGAAGAAAGTGATCCGTAAACGCAATGTGACTCGAAGCGGCGGCGGAAACGCTCGGCACTGTCGCCGCACGTGCCGAGCGCCGTCGTCGTACGTTCCCCGAAGCAGCCGAAAGCAATCCGTAAGCCCTACCCATGGCCCAGCAGGAGCCGCCGCCGTACCCTGATCTAGGGAGAGAGTCTCAGGCGCGAAGGAGCGTCCCATGGAATGGATCCGACCGGACAGCCCGGATTACGACGAAGCCAGAAAACTCTTCAATGCAATGATTGACCGGCGTCCTGCCGTCATCGCCAAATGTTCCGATCCTGGCGAGGTGGCTGAGGCCCTCAAGTACGCCCGGATCCACAACTTGGACGTGGCGGTGCGTTCGGGCGGGCATTCAGTGGCCGGCATGTCCACGAACGATGACGGGCTGGTCATTGACGTAAGGCCCATGAAGTCGATCAGCGTGGACCCTGAGGCCAAAACCGTCACAGCAGGCGCCGGACTCACGTGGGGCGAGTTCGACCGTGCGACCCAGCAGCATGGGCTCGCCGTCACAGGGGGCCGCGCCTCCACTACGGGCGTTTCAGGGTTCACGCTGGGCGGCGGCTCGGGCTGGCTGGAACGCGCTTACGGCTTCGCCTGCGATAACTTGCTCTCCGTGGACCTGGTGACCGCTGCTGGAGAACGGGTCACGGCCAGTCCCGGTGAGAATCCCGAGCTCTTCTGGGCACTCCATGGCGGCGGAGGAAACTTTGGCGTGGCGACGTCCCTCACCTTCAAATTGCACGATCTTGGTCCCACGGTGATGGCAGGGCTGATGTTGTTCCCCGGCGAGGCTGCACCGGAGTTGTCCCGTGCTTTCCGAGGGCTGGCCCTTGATGCGCCGGACGCTGTCGGGACAGCACTCGTATATCTCACTGCACCGCCGGAAGAGTTTGTCCCGGAAGACATGGTGGGGAAGCTCGCCGTCGGCATGGCCTACGTGTATGCAGGCGATGTGGAAGCCGGCGAGGAACATGCAAAGCCGTTCAAGGAGCTGGGCCCGGCGGTCGACCTCGTGTCTCCCATGGGATACGCCGACTTCCAGTGCATGATCGACGACCCGCCGGACCACTACAACTACTGGAGCGCCGATTATCACAACGAACTTAACGACGACGCCCTGGACCTCCTGATTGATTCGGCACAGCGACTTCCGGGACCGCACTCGCAGCAACTCGTTGCACGTTGGGGCGGAGCCGTGGGTGGGCCCGCAGCAGCCAACACGCCTTTGCAACACCGAGGGGCTGCCTGGGTCAGCCACCCGTTCGGATTGTCCGAGACGCCGGAAGGTGGGCAGGAAGCCAAAGCCTGGGTCAAGCAGTTCCGGCAGGACATTGCCCCGCACACCACCGGCGGGGTTTGGCTGAACTTCATCGGCGACGAAGGCCAGGACAGGATCATGGCCGCCTACGGGGAGCAGAACTACAGGCGGCTCTCCTTGGTCAAACGCGAGTTCGATCCTGACAACGTGTTCCGCGGCAACCAGAACATCCTGCCGGCCGAGCACTGACCCCTGCGCCACCGAGCCTTGCGGCCTGGCCGGACCTGAGCCGGCAGGCCCTGTGCTCCTTCCCGGTTACCGTGAACAGCATTGGCAGAGAAGCCCGTGTTTCCGGGGCGGTAGTTCGGCGGTAGCCGCCCCGACGGCCGGTAACCGGGAAGGATGGCTTGGGTACACTTTGGCCATGGCCGTATATGTTGATCCGCCCCTATGGCCCGCGCACGGCACGGTGTTCTCCCATTTGGTCTCGGACAAATCGCTCGACGAGCTGCACGCCTTCGCGGCCGCGGCGGGAGTTCCCGAGCGGGCTTTCGACGGCGATCACTACGATGTGCCCGAGCGGCGGTACGACGACCTCATCAAGGCAGGTGCCATCCCGGTTGAAGCCCGCGTCCTGGTCCGCAAACTCATCGGCAGCGGCCTGCGGATTCCAGCCCGCGAACGCAGCAAGGCCCTCACAGTGCCCCTGATGGTTCGTTGGAACAGTACGTATCCCGGCCATGAGGAGCTCGGCCTTGAATTGTTGGAGCGTTGGGGCGAAGACGGCCGAAAGTACCATAGCCGCACTCATCTCCTGGCCGTCCTCGAAGCCTTGGATATCCTCACCGAGCCTGCCCTGCCTGCCCGCACTGTGGCTTTGGCCGCCTGGTTCCACGACGCCGTATACGAGGGTGTAGCCGGGCAGGATGAGGAAGAGTCGGCGCGCCTTGCGGAGGACCGGCTGACCGCTGCCCGCCTCGCCCCGGAAGACGTGGCGGAGGTGGCCCGGCTGGTGAGACTCACTGCCAGCCACAACCCTGAGCCCGGGGACCATGCCGGGGCACTCCTCTGCGACGCAGACCTCTCGGTGCTCGGCGGTGACGAACTGTCATACGCACGCTATCTGTCCGCCGTCCGCGAAGACTACGCCCACGTGAGCGACGCCGACTTCGCGAAGGGGCGTGCCGCCGTCGTCCGCCACCTGCTGGCCTTGGACCCGCTGTTCCACGGCGAACGCGCCAAAGCGCTCTGGCTCGACGCCGCGCGCCGCAACCTCGCCGCCGAACTCGCATGAGCGAGCCGGGCGCCCCGCAGCGGCAACTGCCGTCCTCAGTGCGGTTTGAATGGGGGCTCGACGGCGCCCGTGCGGTAGCGCCGCATGCTGACCTTGCGGTGGTGGTTGACGTCCTTTCGTTCACCACGTGCGTGAGCGTTGCAGTTGATCGCGGGGCGCACGTGTTTCCGTTTCCGATGCGGGACGTTGCGGCGAGCGAGTTCGCAGCCCACCACGGGGCAGTACTGGCAGGCCCGCGGGGTTCCGAAGGCCTGAGCCTCTCGCCGCTGAGCCTGCGCCGTGCGTCACACCTGGAGCGCGTGGTGCTGCCCTCCCCCAACGGCTCGGCACTGAGCCACCACCTCGCAAGCACGGCCCGGCAGGTGGCGGCTGTGTGCCTTCGCAATGCAGCTGCCACGGCAGACTGGGTCCACGCCACCCTGCCGGCCGATGCTGTGATTGCCGTGATCGCCGCCGGCGAGAAGTGGACCAACGGAGCTCTCCGACCGGCACTTGAAGACGAGCTTGGCGCAGGGGCCTTCATCGCCGGATTGACCGCTGCGGGGCGTCGTGGCCTTGCTCCGGAGGCCGAGTCGGCGGCCGCGGCTTTCAACGCTGCCGAGCCACGGATCAAAGCCATCCTCCGCGGCTGTTCCAGTGGAAGGGAACTGGTGGATACGGGCTTTGGGGAGGATGTCGGGATTGCGGCTGAGTTGGATGGCAGCTCCATCGTGGCCCTGCTGCAGGATGGCGCATATCGAGCGGCACTATAGTTGGAGGTGTGACCTCCTACCTCCCCCGCCCAGCCAATGCTGTTCCTGACGTGGAGCACGTCCTCGCCGTCCGCGGGTCGGGCGGCTACAGGCAATACCGGATCCCCGCCCTCGCCGTGAGTACGCACGGAACCGTCCTGGCCGCCTACGATGGAAGGCCGAACCTGGACGACCTCCCCAACACGATCGACCTCCTCCTTCGGCGGAGTTTCGACAACGGGGAGACCTGGACCGACCAGCAGGTGGTCCGCAGCGGCAAAGGCCTGGACGGATACGGCGATCCCAGCCTGCTGGTGGATACGGAGACGGGCCGGATCTTCATGTTCCACGCTTCAGGAACGCACGCCGGCTTCTTCGAAGCCGTCGCCGGTCTGGAGCCGGACAGCAAAGTTCAGCATGCGGACGTCAGCTTCTCGGACGACGACGGCGGCACCTGGCAGCATCGTCGGCTCACCAGCCAGCTCAAGCTCGGTAACCGCGGCATTACAGGACTCTTCGCCGCTGCCGGGCAGGGCATCCACGTGCACACAGGCCCCTTTCGGGGGCGGCTCGTGCAGCAATACGTGTTGCTGGTGGAGGGTTCCATCATGGCCGCCTCCGCCTACAGCGATGATCACGGGGAGACATGGACCCTGGGCGAACTCATCGGCACGGGCACTGATGGCATCGGACCCAACGAGAACAAGGTCGCCTGCCTCGACGACGGGCGTTTACTGTTGCACTCCCGGGCCACGCCCTGCCGGTTGTCGGCCATCTCCGAGGATGGGGGCCACACGTGGAGCTCACTGATTCCCGTTCCCGGCCTGCCCGATCCCAGCGACAACGGCTCACTGGCGCGCTTCGATGGCCTGCCCGGTGTCACCTCCTTTGCGTCGCCCGACACCGCAAAGTGGTTGATCGCCACCAACAACCAGGACCCGCACCTGCGTCGGAACACCGTCTTGAGCCTCTCCCCCGACAACGGTGAAACGTGGCCGGCCAAACTGGTGCTCTGCGAAGGCAGCTCCGCATACTCAACCGCAACACGCCTGCCGAACGGGAATATCGGCGTGATGTATGAACGGCAGGGCTACCGTGAGATCGTCTTCGTGTCAGTGCCCGCGGAGCAACTGACAGACCGGCTGGCCGCACTGCCCGGCGATGCTGCGGCTCCAAACGCAACCGGACTGGTCTTTGACATGGAACTCCGTTCCATCACTCCCGGCAGGCCCCGGACGTGGCAGAACGTGGGTGAGTTCCACGTGATCCCGTCCACCAGCAACGGGCAATGGGACGTGCAAACGTGGAAGGAAATCGGCCAAGGCTACGTCGGGCAGGACCAGGTCCTTGGCACCCGCGAAGCCCAGGACCTCAACTACGGCCCCGTAGTCCCGGGCTACAAGGTCGGGGACATCCTGGCCTTCACCGGACGGGTCCGCAACCAAGGCACCCAGCCAATTGCCGGCGTCGTGCTCCGCGGACCGCACCACAACCCCGGCGAATTCCCGCCCGCGGACCTGGCACCGGGTGGGCACGCGCTGTACTTCACGCCAACCTACACCGTCACGGAATCGGACATGCGGGAAGGCGAGTTGGTCCTCACCTTCACTGTGGAGCCCATCCAAGCAGCGGAGACCATCCAAGCAGCAGGGGACGACGGCGGGCGGCTGCGTTCGATGCGGAAGTTCCGATTCGATTTGCGCACCGGCGCCGTGGCTGCCTTTTAGCTACTGGCCAGCGGTAGGTGCCCTAGCGGTAGGTGCTGACGAACGGCTGGTTGGTCGGCACGATCTGCTTGCCCAAGGGCATGAGTGAAACGGGGATCAGTTTCAGGTTGGCGATGGCCAGCGGGATACCGATGATCGTGATAGCCATGGCAAAGGCGGTGACCACGTGCCCGATCGCGATCCAGATGCCGGCAACCAGCAACCAAATCACGTTCCCAAGCAGCGCGAAGACGCCTGTACCTCCCGGCTTCTCCACCACCATCCGACCGAAAGGCCACAGGCAGTAGGCGCCAATCCGGAAGGAAGCGATACCCCATGGAATGGTCACGATCAGCACGCAGCAAATGATGCCTGCCGCAAAGTAACCCAAGGCCAACCAGAACCCGCCGAAGACCAGCCAAATGATGTTGAGCAGCGTTTTCATAGTCCCCATTCTCTCCTGCCGGGCCGACAAAAAGCCTAGGGGTCTGCCCTGAACCAACCCTGACTTGCAGGCGCTTGGATGACCTAGGCCAGTGTTGCATCCAGTTTGTCGAAGGAAGTCCCCCAGCCGTCCCGGGTCATTTCAACCCACTCCTCGGAAGCGAACGGACCCTGCGTCAAGTGCATGCGGGTACGACCGTTCAGGTCTTCGAATTCGAGGCGCATTTCTTCGTACTCATGGTCGGCGTCGGGCGCGGCCTTGGCCTTCGCCACCAGGAGGGCCGGGGGTTCCAAAGCCTCGATGACAGCTTCGATGGGGGCCTCCTGCTGCCCGTTCTCGTCAGTCCAGGCCATGACGACCTGCCGGATGCCGCCGACACGTGGCTCAACGATGATCTTGTCCCGGGGAGCCTCCACCTCAACCGGCCCAAACCACTTGGTGAGCTTGTCCGGGTCCATCCAGGCTTCGAAAATCCGTTCGCGGGAAGCATCGAATTCCCGGGTCATGGTCAGGGTGTGCTGGTCCGTGCTCATACGTGACTCCTGTGTCCATACGTTTCAGGTTGGGCGGCTGATGCCGTTGCAGCGAGTCTATGGTGCCGCGCTGACATTCCAACCCTCACTCACCAAATCCCCCAATTCCCGGAACCCTCACTCACCTTGGCCGCCAGGACCACCGAGTAGGCCGCGCGTCAGGCCTTGGCAGCGTGGACGAACGCGCGGACCTTCTCCAGGTCCTTCACACCCCGCGATGACTCAACGCCGGAGGACACGTCCACACCCCAGGCACCTGCAGCTGCGGAAGCGGAGGAGACGTTTCCAGGTTCAAGTCCGCCGGCCAGCAGCCACTCCCGCCCGCCGAGCCCCCTGGACTGCACCGAGGCGTAGTCCCACGATTCCCCCGACCCCGGAACAGCGGCGTCAATCAGCAGCAGATCTTCGCCCAGGTCACCGAACTCTTCCGGAGCGGCACCCATGGTAACGGCCCTGATGAGCCGCATCCCGGCGTCGTGCACTGCTTTCACGTCCTCGGCAGTGCGGTGACCATGCAGCTGAACCCATGTGAGTCCTGCTGCCCGCGCCACGAGAACGGCATCATTCGCGGGCTCGTGGCGAAAGACGCCAACCGCCTTCACGTCTTGCGGGACCAGAGGCAGCAACTCGCGGGCCCTTTCCGGACTGACCTCCCGAGGGCTCGCAGTCAGGACAAAGCCCACCGCGTCCGCCCCGGCGTCGACGGCTTCACGCACGGATTCGGGCGTGCTCAGACCACACACTTTGACGAACATTCCGTGCCTCCAGCCATCGCCCGCGTTCAAAACCTCCATATGACGTTAGCAAGCCCGGCCAACAACGCAGAACCGGTGTCCACCACTAGGCTGGACGAATGGAGATTATCCGCTTCGCAGACATCCATCCCGAACCCTGGCGTAACGGCGGCGGGGTGACGCGCGAACTCGCGAGCCACCCGAAGGCCGCTTCGGCACAGGACGGCGCGTGGGATTGGCGCGTTAGCATCGCCGACGTTTCCAAAGCCGGTGAGTTTTCCGTTTTCCCCGGCATGGAGCGGGTCATCACCATCATCGACGGCGAACTGCTACTCCTTACCGTTGATGGCTCCGAGCACCCGTTGGAGAAATACCGGCCCTTCCGTTTCTCAGGGGAGGCGGCGTCGTCGGCTACGCTTCCCACCGGCGATATCCGCGACCTCAACGTCATTGCCCGTACAGGCGCGTTCAAGGGATACACGTCGATCGTCGAGATCTCGAAGAAGCGTCCCCACCCGGTTTTCGAGGGCCAGTTGGCTGTCCTTCTGGAGGGCAAGGCGACTGTTGCGCCTGGGGCTGCGGAAGAGTCCGGCGCCGCGGATGGAACTCACGACGGCGGCAGCCCGGCTCCCGCTGCTGGCTCCACTGAGCCTGTTGAACTGTCCCGCTATGACGCCGTGGTCGGTTCCGATGTCCAGAGCCCTGAGATCTCGGGCCGCGGTTTCGTTGCAGTGATCTCCATCGACCGCGTCGACGACCAAAAGTGACCTTTGCCACCGGAAGTGGCCACCCGCAGCGGGAGTTGCTAGCCTGAAATCAAGGTTCCGCTCTGGAACCTCCGGACGACGGTTCAGTACCCGGCACGCGACAAGACTGGCCAAAGGATCTGTCATGTCGTGGTTAATCCTTATTCTCTCCGGAGCGCTCGAGGCCGTCTGGGCGGCAGCACTCCACCGCTCCAAGGGCTTCCGCAAACCGGTCCCTACAGTGGTTTTCCTGGTCTCGGTCATTGCCAGCACCGGCGGACTCGCAATCGCCATGCAATCCATACCCACGGGTACTGCGTACGCAGTGTGGGTTGGCGTTGGCGTCGTTCTGACCTCGGCTTACGCCATGGTCACCAAAGTGGAACGAGCGACGGCGGCCCGGTTGCTGTTATTGGCGGGGATCGGTGCGTGCGTGGTTGGCCTGAAGGTGGTGGCGTAGCCATGGCTGAAAAAATGACGCAGCAAACTGCCGCTGCCCAACACAGCAACGAGGGCTTCAAGAGCGGCCTGTTCTGGCTGATCCTGCTGGCTTCGGCCATCCTCGAGGCCGTCTGGGCAACAGCGCTGGGCCTCTCCGACGGCTTCACGCAACCTGCGCCGACTGTGGTCTTCGCCATCACCGCGACCCTGAGCATGCTCGGACTGGGCGTCGCCGTGAAGCGTATCCCCCTTGGCACGGCCTACGCAGTGTGGGTGGGAATCGGTGCTGCTTTGACCGTCGGTTGGGCGATGCTCACAGGCGTGGAACCTGCAAGCCCGCTGAAGTTGCTGTTCATCGCCGGAATCGTCGGGTGTGCGGCGGGTTTGAAGGCCCTGCCGGCCAAGTAAAGGCTCAGCCGGCCAAGTAGGTTCGGCAAACAGCGGAATACGCAGCTGCACCGTCAGGTTCACGCCATGGAGAGCACTAAGCAGAAGAGCACCAACGGCATTGGAGATGACATATGACTGCAGTTCACCTCGGCGACGGCCTCGCCGTAAGCCCTTTGGGATTCGGCGGAATGGCACTGACTCCTGTCTACGGTGGCATCGATCCAGCCCAAGGCCTTAAGACCCTCCGGCATGCTGTTGACTCAGGAATCACGTTCATCGACACCGCAGATATTTACGGTGCGGGGAGCAACGAGGAACTCGTCGGCAAACTCCTCAAGGAGCGCCGGGACGAGATCCAACTCGCAACGAAGTTCGGGATCGAGGGCAACCCCGCGGACGGCTACACGGGCGTCCGCGGGGATGCTCCCTACGTCAAGCAGGCGGCAGAAGCGAGCCTCCGCCGCCTGGACACTGACGTTATTGACCTCTACTACCTGCACCGCCGCGACCTCCGCGTTCCGATTGTGGAAACCGTGGAAGCAATGGCAGAGCTGGTCCGTGAGGGCAAAGTACGCCACCTCGGGTTGTCGGAAGTAACAGCCGAGGAGCTCAGGCAAGCCAACGCCATCCATCCCATCGCCGCGGTCCAGAGTGAATGGTCCATCTGGAGCCGGGATGTTGAGCGCAACGTTGTTCCTGCAGCCAAGGAACTGGGTGTTGGCTTTGTGCCGTATTCGCCGCTCGGCCGCGGATTCCTCACCGGAACCGTGAGCGCGAGCGACTTGGGTGAGAACGACTTCCGCCACAAGATCCCCCGGTTTGGCGGCGAAGCCCTCGACGCCAACCAGGCCGTGGTGACCGCAGTCCGCGAGGTAGCCAACCAGCTGGACGCAACTCCCGCCCAGGTGGCCTTGGCCTGGCTGTTCACGCAAGGCAGGCGCCTGGGGATTCCGGTGGTCCCGATTCCCGGCACGCGCAAGACGCACCGGATCGACGAAAACCTGGGCGCACTGTCCCTGGACTTGAACGAAGCGCATCTTGACGTGCTCGACCAAGCCGCTGACGCCGTCGTGGGTTCCCGCTCGGCGGACCCCAACTGGGTGTCGCAGGGCCGCGAAGCCAACCACGTAGGCTGAACGCATGGATTCGCTCAAACATTCCTTGCGGGATATCACCATCCGGAGCATCTCCGTCAGCGAGATGAACAACAACGTGTACCTGCTGACCTCGAAGGCCACGGGTGCGCAGTTGTTGATTGATGCTGCCGACGACCTCCCTGCCATTCAGCAACTCCTGAAGGACAGTTCAGCCGATACGGAAGCCACACCGAAGCTCGCCCGGATCGCCACCACCCATCAGCACTGGGATCACGTCCGTGCGTTGGAGGGCTTGGTGGCAGCCACGGGGTCAAGCACCTCTGCGGGAGCGGACGACGCCGATGCGCTGCCGGTTGCGGTGGATGTCCGGCTTTCGCACGGCGACGTCGAGCGGTTCGATGACATCGAGATTTCGGCAGTCCATTTGCGTGGACATACTCCGGGCTCGATCGCTTTTGTGTATCAGGATCCCGAAGGCCTGGCGCACATCTTAAGCGGGGATTCGCTGTTCCCGGGCGGCGTCGGTAACACACAGAACGATCCCGCGCGCTTCACGTCACTGATGAATGACGTCACGGAACGGCTGTTCGATGCCTACCCGGATGACACCGTGGTGCACCCTGGCCATGGACTCCCGACAACCCTCGGCGCCGAGCGCCCCCATCTAGAGGAGTGGCGGGCCCGGGGGTGGTGAATCTCGTTGCGAGGCCCGATCTACACGCCAACCCAGGGGAATAGCGCGCAGAGTGGGCCACACAACTTAGCGGCCGCGGCGCTCGTTCGACGCCGGAGCCGACGCGCGGCGTGGGCCGCTGCGGGCCGGACGACCAGAGCCGGTGCGTCCCGAGTTGCCGCCTGCACCCGAACCGTAGGATCCTCCGGACGTGCCACCGGTATTGGAAGACCAAACGGCCTTGTTTCCGCCGCTGCGTGTGGTCGTTGCCGACGCCGAACGCGGAGCCGACGCCGAGCGCTGGCCCGTAGCTGGCCGACCGCTTCGGCTGTTCTGCCCCTGCGAACCGGGAACGTCATTTCGGTGAGTGGCACCCGACTTGCCGCGACCGCGTGAGCTGCGGGCGACGTCGTCGTTCGCTGCTGCACGGCGTTCAGCGCGGCTGATATCCGTACGCACCGGCTCAGCCGCGACCTTCCCGCGACCGCCGCGTCCGCCACGGCCACCCGCGGTGGGTGCGGCCTGGCCGGAACGGCGCGCGCGTTTACGCTGGGCGTTGGCGCCGGTGGACGTGCCACCACCCTGCTGCGGAAGCTTTGCAGCGAGAAGTGCCGCACGCGTGCGCGGATCAACCTTGTCGGCGACCTCACCCACAAGCTCCGCGACCAAGGGTGAGCCTGCCGTGACGCGCTCGAAGGAAACGTCGACGCCCGCCGCTTTCATGAGCTTCTTGACGTCCTGCTGCTGGTCAGGGAGCGTCAAAGTCACCACAGTGCCTTCGGAACCAGCACGCGCCGTACGTCCGGAGCGGTGGAGGTAGGCCTTGTGCTCTGTGGGCGGGTCCACGTGGATGACGAGTTCGACGTCGTCAACGTGCACGCCGCGGGCCGCGACGTCGGTAGCAACCAGGACGCGGACCTCGCCGCTGGAGAACTCGGCAAGGTTGCGGTCGCGGGCGTTCTGCGACAGGTTGCCGTGAAGGTCGACGGCGGGGATGCCGGCGTCGGTGAGAGTCTTGGCAAGCTTGCGGGCGTGGTGCTTGGTCCGCATGAAGAGGACCCGGCGGCCTGCCCCGGAGGCGAGTTCAACGATGAGCTGCTTCTTGACGGTCTGGTCGTTGACCACCAGGACGTGGTGTTCCATGGTGGTCACCGCAGCCTGGGGGTCGTCCACGGAATGCGTCAGCGGGTTGGACAGGAAACGGTTGACCAGCTTGTCAACACCGTTGTCCAAGGTGGCGGAGAAGAGAAGACGCTGGCCCTGCTTGGGGGTCATGTCCATGAGCTTCCTGACCACGGGCAGGAAGCCAAGGTCGGCCATGTGGTCGGCCTCGTCCAGCACGGTGACCTCTACGGCTTCGAGGGTAAGGATGCGCTGGCGGATCAAGTCTTCGAGGCGCCCGGGGCAGGCAATGACAATATCGACGCCGGCACGCAGCGCCTTCTCCTGGCGCGCCTGGGAGATGCCGCCGTAGATGACCGTGGTGTTCAAGCCCATGGCCTTGGCCAGCGGCTCGACCGTTGCGTTGATCTGCGTGGCCAATTCACGGGTCGGTGCAAGGACCAGGCCCATGGGGCGGCCCGGCTTGCGGAAGTAGGCAGCCTCGCGCTCGGCCAAGCGTGCCACGAGCGGCACGGCGAATGCGATGGTCTTGCCGGAGCCCGTGCGCCCACGGCCCAGGACGTCGCGGCCTGCCAGCGTGTCCGGCAGTGTCTTGACCTGGATGGGGAATGCCTCTTCGATGCCGGATGCAGCGAGGGATTCAGCGATTGCCTTGGGCGTGCCAAGGGCAGCAAAAGAAGTCATGTACTTCGTATCTTTCGGGCGGTGTCCTGAGAGGGACATCGGCCCCCGACACCGGTTGGGCCAGGGGTTCGCCGAGGAAAAGTCAGGTGGTCTACCGATGCGCTGCAGCAGCGCTGGCCGGGACCAAATGGAACGCGTTCATCGACGCAGGATGTGCCTCTCACATGAAAAATGCCCCGCCGCGTAGCCTTTCAGACCACCTGCTTCAGGGCGTCACCGCACATCAAGTGTTCCCATTCTAGCAGCGTTTGAGGGTCGCCCAGTGCATCAGGCACCCAACTGAGTAGCATTTGTGCGCGTTTAGAGAGCTCATAACGTGCACAAATGCGACTCAGTTGGGCCGGGTGAGGGAAAACTCGGGTTCGCCGTCGTGGGTTTCGGAGGCTCGCGCCTTGGCAGCGACCCGGGGCGCCACGAACACCCCGACCACCGCAATCACAGTCGTCAGCGCGAAGACCCCGGCAAACGGGTTCGTCGTCGAGAAAGCAGCAAAGACCAATCCCGTGGCAGCCAGTGCCAGTGCGCCGCCGAGGGAATCGGAGATGGACATGGCGGCGCTATTGAAGCCCTGGTTCTCGGGCGTGGAGTGGGCCAAGGTCATGACGCTCAGCCGCGGATACATCAGGCCCATACCGCCCCCGGCGAGGATCCACCCTCCGATAACAAGCGCTGCCGGCAGTGCCAGAGCAGCCGTGACCAGTGCCGTCGCGATGGCCACCAAAACCAGCACAGCCCCGATTTTGACGGCGAACACGTCAGCCAACCGTGAGCCCATCCGCCCTTGCACAGCAGACGCACCGGCCCAAGCGAGTGCCGCGCCGGTCAGGGTCAGCCCTGCGAAAGTTGGCGTGAACGCGTATCGCTCGGTCAGCAGGTACGGCAGGTACACCTCTGCGCCGAAGAAGGCGGCTGACGCCAAACCACGTGCCAGGATGACGCTCGGAAGCCCGCGTCGCGCCAGAAGGGTTCCGCGCGGCACCAGCGGCTTCACCGCTATGACAGCAAGGACAAGTGCGACGACGGCAATCACCGGACCGAAGCCCGGCACCTCCGTTGACAGGTTCAGCCCCAGGACGGTGAGCGCGGCGAGTGCGGCCCAGCCCAGGCGCCCGAACGCCCACGGAACGGGCTCGGTTTCGGTGCCGTCCGTTGCACTCATCCCCCGCACCGCCGGCACCACCATCAGCAGCGCCGGAATCACCAGTCCAACAACGCCCAGGAACACCCAGTGCCAGCTACTGAGCTGGGCCACGATGCCAGCGGCAAAGGGACCCACCAATGAAGGAATCACCCAAGACGCGGCAAAGGCGGCGAAGATCTTAGGGTGCAGCGCCGCCGGGTAGACGCGCGCCACAAGCACATACAGGGCAACGGTCATCGCGCCCCCGCCCAGCCCTTGCACCAGCCTGCCAAGCACCAGCATCTCCATGGTTCCGGCTGTCCCGGCTATCAGAAGGCCCGCAACAAACAGCGCCACTGACGCATAGAGCGGCGCAGCCGGGCCCCTGCGATCGGACCAGTTACCCGCGCCCACCATTCCCACCACGCCCGTGGCAAGGGGACCGGCGAAGGCCAGCGCATAGAGGCTGGCGCCGTCCAGGTCCCGGCTTACGAGCGGCATAATAGTGGTCACCGCGAGGGATTCGAAGGCGCTAAGGAAAACGAGCGCACAAGCGCCGACGGTGGCCAGCAGGTATGGGCGGCGCAGGATTCCGGCCGTCGAGGTGTCAGAGGTCATGGACGCCAGCCTAAAACCTCAACTAATGTTGAGGTCAATCCAGCATGCCATCCCTTGGGAGCAAACCCGTGCCGCAAGCATCCGCTCATAGGCCGCTCAGCATCGGCGAGCTATCCGACCGCAGCGGAGTATCGCCGTCGGCCCTCCATTTCTACGAACGCAACGGGCTCATCACAGCGGAGCGGACCGCAGGAAACCAGCGGCGGTATGCACGCGAAACGCTGCGGAGGGTGGCATTCATCAAGACATCGCAAAGGGTCGGCCTCCCTCTGAAGGACATCCGGGAAGCGCTGGACTCCTTGCCGGACGGGCGGACGCCCACCAAACGGGACTGGACCAGGTTGTCGTCGCGGTGGCGCAAGGAGCTCGACGAACGGATTGCGGCTTTGGAGCATCTGCGCAATGACCTTGATGGCTGCATCGGTTGTGGCTGCCTGAGCCTGAAGTCGTGCACGCTGCAGAATCCTGCCGACGAGCTCGGCGCCTCCGGGGCAGGTGCGCAGCGCTGGAATCTGCCCGGCTAGCAGCGTTAGAGGATGGCGGTCATGACGTTCCAGCCGGCCCCCACCTGGACGCGCGGTTTGTAGCCGCCTGTCGTGCTGCCCGGGTAGAGCCAAAGCGTGCCTGCGGAGTCCCGTGCCAGGATGTCCGGGACCTCGTCGCCGTCGAAATCGCCTGGCGTAACGATCGCGGACATGACGTTCCATCCGACGCCCACCAGTTGACGCGGAAGCCACTGGCCTGCCGTGTCGCGCTGGTAGAGCCACAGTATTCCGTCCGTATCGCGGGCCAGGAGGTCATTGCCGGGTCCCACGTTATTGCCCGGGCCCAGAATTGCGGTCATCACGTTCCAGCCGCTGCCAATCTTGGTTCTGGGAAGCCAACCTCCGGCCCCGTTCCCCGGATACAGCCACAGATCACCGGCCCCATCCCGAGCCACGATGTCGGCTTTGCCGTCGAAATCAAAGTCCCCGGGACCCACGACGGCGGTCATGGCGTTCCAGCCGACGCCCACCTTGGACCTCGGCAGCCAATCGGAGTCCCCGTCGCCGGGGTAAAGCCACAAGTCACCGCCCGCGTCCCGTGCGAGGACGTCCGATGCGCCGTCCGAATTGAAGTCGCCAGGCGCCACAATCAGGTTCATGACGTTCCATCCCGTACCTACCTGGGAACGTGGAAGCCAGCCCTTGTTTGCGTTGCCCGGGTACAGCCACAGGGCACCCGCCGAGTCCCGGGCCAAAACGTCCGTAGCGCCGTCCGAGTTGTAGTCCTTCCAAGCAGTCTCCACCCGAGGCGTCGGAATGGCCCACAGGTAGGTGCGTTGCTGCCCGGGGAGGAAGTAGCCCTTTGAGGAGTCAGGGAGCATGGTCAACGTTCCCGGAACTATGTCCAGGTCAAGGGAGATATTTCCCACGGCCTTGAGCGAGGGAAGGTTCAGGACCGTGATGCCCCGTCCAGCTGCGAACAACCTGGTGCCGTCCGGACTGATGGTGACGTTGAGGGGTCCCCAGTACGTAGTGGGCCCGCCGTTGGTCAGGCTGATCGGATTCAGCGTGTTTGCCACAAGGTCTATTTCTGCCAGGAATGAGGTGCCGACGATGAGGTTTCGGCCCTCCCACCTGTCCGGTGTCTTGTCTACCGTGAAAGCCCTTCGGCCGTCCGGGGTGAAGACTGGAATGTTCGCTGGGGACTGGGTGGCAATTTCCCCCACCACACTGTTGGTGGAGATGCCCACTATGGCGATGTCGCCGAAGAACCGCGGGTAGTAGATCTTCGTACCATCCGGAGACATGGATCCGCCGTGCGTGGGCTCAGCCAAGGGAATTGTGGCCGCCAAGGCATTGGTGGCCGTGTTGACCACCCAGATGGTATTTACGGAGGTGCTGGTGACGAAGGCTTTTGCCTGGCTGGATGCAAGCAGCACCTGGCCGGGGTCATTTCCAAGAGGGACCACCGCCCGCACAGAAGCCGTGGCGACATCAATCACGGTCAGTGAGCCCGGCGTCGGCCCGGATTCCGTTCTGGGACCCGGAATAGTGGCATACACCGTTGAACCGTCCGGAGAAACCGCGAGGTCCTGAATCTGCCCGTCCACCGCAACATTCGCGGAGAGAGCTGCTGTGGCAGTATCGAGGATTGCCACGTGGCTATCGAACAGGTAGGTGGCAAGGAAAACCTTCGCCCCGTCCGGGCTGACCTTCATGACGGAAACGTTGTCCAGATCGGCCGTTGCCGTGACTTTGTCCGTCAAGGTGTCAATGATTGCCACGTTGCCGCTTTGGGATGCCGTGATCGCCCTGGTGCCATTGGGAGTTACTTGGAGATACCTTGGACTGCCTGCTTCGATCTTCTTTGGAGCCCCGAAGGCCACCGCCATCGGTGCGGGGTTCGCAGGAGCAGCCCCGCTAGGAAATCCCGCCGCGGTTACCGCGAAGATCGCTGCCACAGCCGCGATGCACAACCGCAAGCGCAATAGTGGTGTGTTTGACATCATGGATCCCCCAACGTCATGCGCCGCCCAGCCGAATTTGACGCGTTGGGTCACAGGCTAGCCACTATCGAATGGAAAAACCATACTTCCATCCGAGCTTGCCGAAACAGCAACGGGTATTGCCTGCCGCCCGCGGCTGACGGCAGGCTTGTTTCATGGCTGAACACACTCACGACGCCGGCACTCACCAGCCCGTACAGACTCACGACCGCGGCACTCATCAAAGCGGCACCCACGAGGGTGGACCACGTCCGGGCGGCCTCAACCTCCACGAGGACGCCGAGAACGCAGCCGACATGTGGGATGGGATGTACCGGGAGCGCCCGAAGGTCTGGAGCGGAAACCCGAATCCGCAACTCGTGGCGGAAGCCGCGGACTTAAAGCCCGGCACCGCATTGGACCTTGGCTGTGGCGAGGGAGCCGATGCCATCTGGCTCGCCGAGCACGGCTGGACGGTGACCGGAATGGACGTCTCCGCCGTCGCGCTTGAACGGGCCGCGGCCCATGCGGCAAAAGCCGGCCAGACTGACCGGATCGCGTGGCAGCAGCAGGACCTGTCTCAGTGGACCCCGGAACCGGCCTTTGACCTGGTGTCCGCGCAGTTCCTGCACTCCCCTCTCCTGCCCTGGCGGGATTCCGTTGCCCTGGCAGCAGCGGCGGTGGCTCCCCGCGGTACCTTGCTGGTTGTGGGGCACCACCCGCACGGGCTGCCCTCATGGAGCCACCACCATGACAGCGGCATGTTCTTCACTCCGGAGCAGCTCGCGGGTCACCTTCGGCTGGACCGCGAGCCGTGGTTCGTGAATGTCCTGACCAGCCGCGAACGCACGATCACCGGCCCGGACAACCAGCCTGCTACAATCCTCGACACCGTCCTACGGGCTACGAAGCACTGAACTACACGGTGTCCGGAAGCAACTCGCCGTACGGAACCACCACGGTTCCTGTGGCCGTCGAGTCCGGGTTGAGCATCCACCCGACGCGTTTGGCCGTGTTCAGCATGACGACGCTCTCCACGAGCTCGATGCCCGGTATCCGTTGCTGGACGGCGAGTTCCATTTCCATGACCTCGGCCAACGAGCGCAACCACATGATCATGGTGAAGTTGGTGCGGCCTGTGGTGGACGCAGAGAAGCGGACGTTCCGCACGGAGCGGAGTTCTGTGGCTGCGGCCTCGTGTTGCCCCGCCGGGACGTTCGCGAACCACTGGACCGTGACGGGAAACCCCGAGAATTTCTGGGCGATTTCGCAGCGGAAGGAGAGCATCCTGCTGGCGAGCACGCGCCCCAATTGCCGTTGCACGGTGGCAGGGTGGCGCCCGAGGGCCCTCGCAATCTCCGCGGCGGTGGCGCGACCATCGCGGGCCAGGAAGGGAATGAGCGCGAGGTGGCTTTCCGGCAGGGGCAGCACGATTGCGTCCGCGGCTGAGGGGTTGGCCGACTCGGGTCCGGCGAGCGCCCGGAGCGCCTGTTGTTCGGCCCGCGAAAGCACGTTGAGCCGCCACGCATAACCGCTCGTGTGGATGCGGGTGCAGAGCGCAGTGTGGTACTTGGTCAAGCCGCGGATCTCCTTGAGCCTCGGCAGCAACCGCGTGCTGAACTGATCGAGGTCCCGGGTGATGACCGTGAGCGTGAGGTCGCGGTTGCTGGCGGCTTCCTCTACGGTGATGACTTCGGCGAGCTCGGCAAGAGCTGCAGTCACGTCGGGCCTGAGGTCCATGTCGCAGTCGATGTCCACCATGGCCAGGCACATGTTCTTCGGATCACCCATGAGGTGTGCCGTGGTCCAGGCCGCCCCCGCCGCCCTCAACCGGTCCCATCGGGCGGCCAGCGTGGTGGCGTGGACGCCGAGGACTTCGCCCGCATCGGACCAGCTGATCCGGGGTGAGACCTGGAGTGCGTTGATGAGCCGCAGGTCTTCTTCGCTGAGTTCCACACGCCCATTGTCTCAAGAAGCTGCATGATTCCTGCGTCCAGAAGCCAAGTGTGCATGTTTCCAGATGTTTCGATAAATGTGAGTCGGGTCACCACAGAATGGCAACAGGAACCCATTGCCGAACGAGACAGGAACATTCATGAGCATCGCCGCCGACGCCAAGGAACTGCGGGACGACATCGTCCGGCTCCGCCACGAACTGCACCGCGAACCGGAAATTGGGCTGCAACTCCCCCGCACGCAGGAAAAGGTCCTCAAGGCGCTGGACGGACTCCCGTACGAAATCGCCTTGGGTGAAAGCACGACGTCGGTCACTGCGGTTCTGCGCGGCGGCGCGGCCCACACTTCGGCTGAGAAGCCGGTGGTACTCCTCCGCGCGGACATGGATGGCCTTCCCGTCCAAGAGACCACCGGCGTGGACTACACCTCCCGCATCGATGGCGCCATGCATGCTTGCGGCCACGACCTCCACACCTCCATGCTTGCCGGTGCCGCAACGCTCCTCGCCGAGCGCCGGGACCAACTGGCAGGCGACGTTGTGCTCATGTTCCAGCCCGGCGAAGAGGGCTTCGACGGGGCAAGCTACATGATCAAGGAAGGCGTTCTGGATGCTGCGGGACGACGGGCGGACACCGCTTACGGCATGCACGTGTTCTCCTCGATGGAGCCGCATGGCCAGTTCGTCACCAAGAGCGGTGTCATGCTCAGTTCCTCGGATGGGCTCGTGGTGACGGTCCTCGGAGCGGGAGGCCATGGGTCCGCACCGCATTCAGCCAAGGATCCCGTAACTGCGGCAGCCGAGATGGTCACCGCCCTGCAGGTCATGATCACCCGCCAATTCAACATGTTCGATCCCGTGGTCCTCACCGTTGGCGTCCTTCACGCAGGAACCAAGCGGAACGTCATCCCGGAGACTGCCCGCATCGAAGCCACCATCAGGACCTTCTCTGAAGAGAATCGGCAGAAGATGATGGAGGTAGTACCCAAGCTGCTCCAGGGCATCGCCGCAGCGCATGGGCTGGAGGTGGATGTGGACTACCAGCAGGAATACCCCCTCACCATCAACGATGAGGACGAGACGAACACCGCAGAGAAGGTGATCGCCGGAATGTTCGGCGACTCGCGGCTCACCCGCATGGCAACCCCCTTGGGCGGTTCCGAAGACTTCTCCCGCGTCCTTGCCGAAGTTCCCGGAACCTTCGTGGGGCTAAGTGCCGTCACCCCCGGTGCCGACCACGCGACGTCGCCGTTCAACCACTCGCCATACGCAACTTTCGACGACGGCATCCTCACCGACGGCGCGGCGCTGTACGCCGAACTTGCCGTTTCCCGCATCGCCGCCCTCGCCGGCAACTAACCCCACCCGTCCAGCCTGGAGAATCACATGACCACCACCGTAGGAACGTCTGCTGACGTCAATGTCCATAAGTCCCATATGCGCACGCTCGTGGGCACGGGCATCGGCAACGCCGTTGAATGGTACGACTGGGCCATCTACGCAACGTTCTCGCCCTTCATCGCGAGTGCGCTGTTCAGCCAAGCAGACCCCACGTCAGCTGTGCTGTCCACCTTGGCGATCTTCGCCGTCGGGTTCGTTGCCCGGCCGTTTGGCGGTTTCGTGTTCGGTTGGATCGGAGACCGGATCGGCCGCAAGACCTCCATGACGGTGGCGGTTGCCCTTGGTGCCATCGGTAGCCTGCTGATCGGCATCGCACCCACCTTCCAAGCTGTCGGTGCTTTCGCGTCCGTGATGCTTTTGGTGGCCAGGCTCATTCAGGGCCTTGCCCACGGTGGTGAGTTGCCGTCGTCGCAGACGTACCTGTCCGAGATGGCCCCCAAGGAAAAGCGCGGCTTCTGGGCGACCCTCATCTACACGTCCGGCACCGCCGGCATCCTGGCGGGCACCTTGCTTGGCGCGATCCTGACGGCAGTCCTGAGCAAGGAGGACATGAGCGCCTGGGGTTGGCGAATTCCGTTCCTGATTGGTGGCGCACTGGGCGTGTACGCCTTGGTGATGCGGGCCAAGATGAAGGAAACCGAAGCGTTCGAGGCGGAGACGCCCACGGAAAAGCGCTTGCCAATGTGGCCACAGATCATCAAGTACCGCAAGCAGGCGCTGCAGGTCATCGGCCTCACGGTTGGCCTCACGGTGGTCTACTACATCTGGGGCGTCGTAGCTCCTAGCTATGCCGCAACAGCTTTGAAGATGGATCGCGGGGCCGCGCTGTGGGCCGGTGTTATTGCCAACGTTGTGTTCATTGCCGCCCTGCCGTTCTGGGGCAAGCTGTCCGACCGCATCGGCCGTAAGCCCGTCATCATCATGTCCTCCGCAGGGGCCGCCCTGCTGCACTTCCCCATGACGTGGCTGCTCAAGGATTCGCCGTGGCAGCTGGCCGTATCCATGTCCGTAATGCTCTTCTTCATCGCCGGCAGCGCAGCAATCGTCCCGGCCGTTTACGCTGAACTGTTCCCGACGCACATCCGCACCGTGGGTGTTGGCGTTCCATACTCCATCTGCGTTGCGGCTTTCGGTGGCACGGCGCCGTACCTGCAGACCTGGCTCGGCAGCATCGGCCAGGGTTACCTCTTCAACGTGTATGCAGTGATCCTGCTGGCGGTGGGCATCGTTTTCGCCTTCTCCATCCCGGAGACGAAGGGCAGGGACCTGACCCACTAACCCCTCCCAACTAAGTCGCAGCAGTGCGCGTTTTGAGGCCTCATAACGCGCACAGCTGCGACTCAGTTGGGTTAAACGAAGCGATCCCGGCCGGCGCGGTATCCGAAGAATGCTGCGAGTGTGCCCACTACCAGGAACAGGATTCCCGCGGCGGCGAACCCGCCCGTGGCCTGGTGCAGTTGGCCCACCAGCAGCGTCCCCACCGAGCCCACTCCGTACCCCACGCCCTGCATCATCCCGGACAGGTGCGCGGCTGTGTGGGCATCGCGGGTTCGGACCATGATCATGGTGAGTGCCACCGCCGTCAAAGACCCCTGCCCCAGCCCGTTCAACCCCGTCCACACCCAGATCAGCTCGGTCGGTCCAAAAATGCTGAGGGCAAAACCACCGCCGGTCATGAGCGCCACCACCGTATTAATGGCCCGCTGGTCCCTGAACCGCGTGGCCAACGCCGGAGCAAACAACGAGCCCAGCATCTGCAGCACAATGGACACAGACACCATCAGCCCGGCGGTTCCGCCATCGATCCCCCTGTCCCGCAGGATCGGTGCCATCCACGCGAACACGCTGAACGACATCATCGACTGCAGCACCATGAACGCCGTCACCTGCCACGCCACTGCGGACCGCCATACGTTGACGCCGCCGTGGACGGCTTGGTGCTTGATCGACGGCTGGCGGATTGCCAGCGGCAGGAAAAGCAAAAGCACGACGGCGGCAGGCACCGCCCAGAACCACAGCGCCGAAGTCCAGTGGCCGGTTGCCGTAAAAACCGGATACGTGAAGCCTGCACCCAGGGCTGCCGACGCGCAGATGGCGGTGGTGTAGAGGCCGCCCATGAGGCCAAGCCTGTGGGGAAAGTCGCGCTTCACGACGCCCGGAAGGAGCACGTTACAAAGGGCGATCGCCGCGCCGCACGCTGCCGTGCCCGCAAGGAGCGCCGGGAGGTGCCCGCCTCCTGCGATTTCCGTTGGCCGTAGCAAGAGTCCTGCCGTGAGAACTGCCATCGCTCCGAGGAGGACCCGTTCTGCACCGAATCTTCGCGCCAGCACGGGCGCCAACGGCGCAAACACTCCCAGCAAAGTGACCGGCACGGTGGTGAGCACCACTACCGCCCAGCCCGGTAGACCGGCGTCGGAGGTTATTTCCGGAAGGACGGCTGAGAAGCTTGAGAAGACCGTCCGGAGGTTCAATCCGATCAGGATGAGGCAGGCAGCGAGATAGACCAAGCCGCGTTTGCCGCGCAGCTCTGTGGCTGCCGCAGCCGGGACGTCGTCGATCTCAGCATCTACCGCGATCTCAGGCAAGAGTCGTTCCTGCTCGGACTTTTCGGTGTAGAAGGGCTTCTGGGAGGAGGTCACACGCCCTATTCTGTCAGTCGAGTTATTCGGGCCTCTTCTGGCAGGATGTACGATGCCTTGGGTTATCCGTTGGGCTTCAACAGCACCTCGAGGGACGCGCCCACCATCTTCGGTCGCTTGGAAAGGCCGCCGGATTTCCCGTAACCCATCGCAGGTTCAGCCAAGTTCTCAGTCAGCTCGGCGTCACGCAGGCTGACATCGATGGGTACCAGCGGTCTATCGGCGGAAAGCCTTGGTGAAGCCTCGACGAGCTGCGTCTTAACCGCAATGGGTCGGACGAGCAATGTCACAAAAATTGAGGCGGCCACTCCTGCCATAAGAACAGAAGATTAGACAAGAGAGCCCGACGCGCGGACTTCTTGTTCTCTCCAGTAACTGCTGCCCGGAGCTGAGCTGCCACGGCCTCCGCACCGTCAGGATCGCTGCTGCTTCTCTCACGACTTCGGGAATCTCGTCAACTCGTCGAGCGTGGGCTTCCAGTTCAGGCAATTCGAGCCCGTGCAGATCCAACCTGCCGTCTGTGGCTTTCCTGATCCATGCCGTCAGCCTTACGTTGACCTCCCTGCCGTCGACTGTCAGATTACCCGCTTAGATGCTGGTGTTTTGAGTGGAGCGTCGTTGGAGCTCGCGGTACACCGTTGTCCGGGACACGCCGAACAGTTCCGCCAGCTCAGCCTGCGTGTGCTCGCCGGCGTCGTGCACCGTAAGAAGATGCTTCCGCTGCGCCTTGGAGAGTTTCGGCTGCTTGCCTTTCAGCCGCCCCTTGGCTTTCGCGACCGCCATGCCCTCACGAGTGCGCATGCGGATCAGGTCCGCCTCAAACTCGGCCACCATCCCTAGAACGTTGAACAGCAGCCGGCCTACCGGGTCAGTTGGATCGTGGGTGCTTCCACCGAGACTGAGGACTACCCCTTTAGCAGTCAGCTCATCGGCTATGTCCCTGGCATCGGAAAGGGAACGCGCCAGGCGGTCGAGTTTGGTCACTACGAGCGTATCGCCTTCCCTGCACGCTGCCATCGCTGCGCGGAGCCCTGGGCGCACCCGGTTCGCTCCCGTGAGTCCGTGGTCGACGAAGATCTGCTTCTCTCCTACTCCCAAGGCAAGGAGCGCATTTCTTTGGGCGGTGAGGTCCTGATCGCTCGTTGAGACGCGGGCATAACCGATCTTCATTCCAGTCATAGGAACATAGTTGCAGTTATCCCGCCATCATCGTGCATTTCATCGTGCGGGTCTTACGTACATGCCGGGGTACATGCCGGGTCCGAGATTCGACAGGGTCCCAGCTAGTCCCTCATCGATGCACGATGAGGGACCGGCTTACGGTCGCCTGAACCTGTACTTTCGACCGCGTGTGAACTCTCCGGTGGCGACCACAACCGCCAGGTTAAGTAATCAACAAGATCAGAGGCAGTCCTTGGTGCCAGTTCGTTCTTCAAACCGGATATCATTCGGAATGCCTTCCTGCCAGCTTGTGCAAGACAAGATCGAGTGTCCCCTGCCTCAGTCAGAGGACCGTCTCATGGAAGCGTTTACTGCGCATCGACGGATGGAGGCCGAGTACCACGATCCCCGCGCGTTCAGGTACAACCTCAACGCGTTCCTACCCTCCCTGAGCTCGATTCAGCAGATTCTTCAGAAAGAGATCGAGCAACTCGGTGATGTACAGCGCTGGAACCAAATTCGAGACCCTTTTAAGAACGACCCTTGGCTTAAGGCTCTAGCGCGGGCGCGTAACGTCACTCTTCACCGGCAAGCAATCTTTGACGGAAGCCTCGTACATATCGGGATGTACAAATGGGGTCGACAAAAACTTTCCGTAGCCCGGAAGCTTCCGCACGACGTACCTAGCGAACGTCTCTTAAAGTGGTTTGCAACGACCGACTTGGGCAAAATGTTTCTTGACGAGGAGCACTCCGCTTGGGGCGAGGAATACGGTGTCTGGCGGCAATACAACATCGCTGAGATAAGCACGAGTGAGGACGTCTTGACGATGACTAGACGTGGCTCTATTCGTGCTCATGACATGCTGGCCGCAGCCCACCGTCTATACGGTGTCGAATCCGGAAACATTGACGACAGATACTTGCTCAGCCGAGAGGGTCTTGCTGACGTGACGGTCCTTCTGGAAAGCGATATTGACCCCTCCCTGCCTTCCAAATGGGGATGGCACTACAGCCGTCCGTGACTTCGCTATGCGTGCTCCCGGGTGAGGCACTAATGCCGATCCTCTACAGGACGGGTTTGGCTTGAGAGGGCAAAAGTGATTTCGTGTTGTCCATGCTGACAGTTCGGGCCGTTCGTTACTTTCGTGATGATGAGATGGGCTTCGAAACGGTCGTGCTTGCCGATCAGGATCTTGCCCCGGAATGGCAATTGGAATTCCAGCGTTCGTTGGATCCCGATGAGCAGGATGTTGCCCTGGGAATGGACTCCTACTGCGTAACCTTGACCAACGGCGCTTGTGCCTATGGGTGCCTTTCGTCTGCCCTCGTCGAAGAGGGAAGACTGCGCGTGATCTTCTCGGAGAATGGAGCCCAGAGATTGGGCCTTGAATCACCCAAGATGGAGCTGTTACTTGATCTTGATGCCGATCAAGTACATGAAATGGTGACGGGGCTCCAGTCCGTTCTTGGGCGAGATGGCAATCCGCCGCTGCTCAATTGACGACTTGAGCCCGTTGCAGCGGGCGTAAGCCGATTGGCTAAAGGACAGAGCGAAATATGAAACCAACGATCTCCAGATTCGTGACGGACGGCAGGGTGTTTTCGCTCGAGCAGACACCAACATCTGACATTAGGCGGACGCAACTGAGCATCGGTTTGAGCGGATCCCGTCGTTGGGACTACTTGGTCCCGGGCTGGCGAGATGTATCTGTCGGCATCAGCGGTGAGATCGCCTACGTATGGGCGGCACGAAGCATCATCGTTCTGCCTTCCCATAAGGATGAGGATCCCCAAGTTATCCCCTTTGATGAAGAAGACCTTATTGTCGTTTTCGTGGCTGGCCCATGTTGGTTACTGGTGTGCGAAACCTCCATCCGGCTGATTGGGCCTGACGGGGAAACGGATCAGGTTCACTTCAGAGAAGTAGTTGAGGAAGCATCCTTTGATGGCCACATCGTGATTGTCAGAGACGTCGAGTCGTTGGAATACCGCTTCGAAGTATCCGGGACCAACTTGGTCGAGGTCATCGATTCGTAACGTCCCTGCTATCGCAGTACGGCAGCTTACTCTGAATCCTTAGCGCACGGAGCCCCCCAAAGGCCCAGCGCCCGGAAAAGGATCCTCCAACGGGACGATGCCTGGCGCTGTATTCGGAATGCAAGGATGAGTTATGAGCAATGTCTTCCTCACCGGCCAACTTCTTTGCAGAGACGAAGA
>NZ_JBFBGW010000025.1:0-43000 GCF_040684895.1 Paenarthrobacter sp. NPDC089322 | reverse complement strand
GGTGCGTCAAACGCTACCTCGCCCGACGGATCTACCGCACACTCAACGCCAACAGCCTCGAACCGTCGCTACGTTGACAACCATAGAAGAGTCGCACAAATGCGACCTAGTTGGGATAGGCGGACGGCACCAACGCGCGGCTGATTCGTCCGTCCCGCATGGTCGCGACTTCGTCGGTCAAAGGCAGGAACTCGGTGTCGTGCGTGACCATGACGGTCGCCGTCCCGAACTCGTCCGTCATCCGGCGCAGCAGCCTGACGATCGACTCACTGCGCTCATGGTCCAAGGAGGCCGTCGGCTCATCCACCAAGAGGAGGGACGGGCTGCCCATGAGTGCACGGGCAATGTTGACCCGCTGCCGCTGACCGCCGGACAACTGATGCGGCCTCTTTTCCGAACAGCCCGCCAAGCCCACGACGTCGAGCAACTCCTCCGCCTTGCGGCGCACCTCCCGGACCGGTTTGCCCCGCAAGTGCTCATGGATCAGCAACTGCTCGACGGCGGTCAGTGCGGGAAGCAGGTTGGGTTGCTGGAAGATGATGCCCACCTTTTCACGCCGCAGGGCGGTGCGTTCTGCCTCGTTGAGGGTGGAGGTGTCCGAACCGTCGATCACGACGGCACCGGATGTTGGTCGCACAAGTGTGGCTGCCACTGCCAGGAGCGACGACTTTCCTGATCCGGACGGACCAACCAGGGACAGGAATTCGCCGCTGGAAACCGAGAGACTGACGGCGTCCAACGCTTTCACCGTGGAGTCGCCATCCGCGTACTCAAGCGTGACATTGAGGAGTTCAAGGCCGGTTTTCATGATGTATGCCTTTCAGGGGATGTGTCGGGTTTGCTTAGTTGCCGCCGAGGGCAAGCAAGGGATCCACTCGGGTGACCTTACGAACGGCGAGGACCGCGCCGGCCAAACCAAGGACAATGATTCCGGCGATGGGCAGCAGTGTGGTGGTCGCGGTGACCAGGAACGGTGCGGCCTTCGCTGCGAGGGCTCCGCCGACGAACCCCAAGGCGCCACCCAAAGACGCGCCGGTCACGAGCACGACGGCCGCTTGAGCGAGTGCGTCCCGGAGAACGTAGCCGGACGAACCGCCCAGGGCCTTGAGTACAGCGATGTCCCGTGTGCGCTGGACTGTCCAGACCGTCAAGAACGCTACGATCACCAGGGCCGAGATCCCGTAGAGAAATGCCTGCATGAGCATGAGGGATCCGTTTTCGCTTTTGTATGAGGCAAGAGCTTGGAACGAGTCCGCAACGTCGGTGCTCACAGTGCCGGCCGAAGCGTTGGCGGCGTCGACGCTGACCGGACTACCGGCGTCGTAAGTGACCGCGAGGACCGTGGCTGTACCCGGTGCGGCGTGCGCAATGGTCCGCCAGGTGTCCAGAGTCGTCCAGACGACGCCAGTGTGGGAGTACCATTGGTCCTCCACAATGTCGGAGACAGTCAGGGCAGTTCCGCCCACGCGGATGCTAGTGCCGGCGGCTAAGTCGAGTTCCTTCGCCAGGCTTTCACCCACGACGACGGTCCCTTCAGCAACAGGGGAAGGTGCCAATCCTCCGCCAAAGACAGCAACGTTCGCGGTGCCGCTGGCCGTTCCGTCTTCGGCCAACGATTGGAGGCGCGACTGGCTGATCCCCAAGGGTTCCACGGCGGCGACTCCCGGTTGTTCGCGCCACTTCTCTTGCTGCCTAGCCGAGATTTCAGACTCTGTATAGGAGGCCTTCGGCTCACCCCCGGCAGGTGCCCCGAAGACAATCTGTTGTGCAGGCAAGGCGGCGATTGCCGACGTCGACTGGTTGCCGAGCCCGGCCGTCAGTCCGGAAAGCATGACGAGCAACAGGGTGATGAGGGCGACAACGCCGCCCATGAGCGCGAAGCGGCCCTTGGCGAAGCGGATGTCGCGGATGGCGAGAAACATCGGAGTCCTTCTGTTGATGGCGGGCTTGGTCCCGGCCCAATCAACTCTTCCGAAGCTGAGGTTGCAGAACATCAGGGAACGGATGGATAAGGGCTGATCAAGTGGTTGGGATGCCGATCATCCGAATGGTTGATTCAAGCCCGGGGAAGCACTTTTCGCCGGTGCGATGCGATCGCAGGGATACGCTGGAAAGCATGCAGTCAATGCCGCTCGTGGTCCCTGAAGGGTCCCGCGGGACTCCCTCCGGCGCGGTCGCGATCCTCCGCGTACTGCGGGTGAGCCTCCATGTCGGCTTCGCTGTGCTGTTGCTGGTGGCGGTGATCCGTTTGGTCACAGGGGTTGGCAGGGCGCCTTCCCCGCTTGCCATCGCCGCAGGCCTCACTCTTTCAACTGTTTTGGCCCTCGTTTATCTCGCGGGAACCGTGCTGGAGAAGCGCCACGCCATCGACTCCTCCCGCTTCGATCCCACGCGTTTCGCCGGCTGGTGGCTGGGTGCAGTGACCTTGTTATGGCTCCTGCTCCTTCTGGTCAGCGGCGACTTTGCGTGGTTGGCGTTTCCGCTGTTCTTCCTGCAGTTGCACCTTCTGCCCCGACGTTTGGCGCTGCCTGCAATCACAGTAACTACGGTCTTGGTGATCGGCGGCTTGTGGTTCCACAGCGGGGGAACGGCCGACGGCGGGCTGCAGCTTGCGATGGCCTTGGGACCCATCCTCGGGGCTGGCTTCGCCGTGGTCACCGGGCTGGCGTACCGTGCCCTGTTTGTGGAGGCCGAAAACCAGCGCCTGGTGGCTGACGACCTCCGCCGTACGCGCACCGAACTGGCACAAACCCAGCATGATGCCGGGGTCCTGGCTGAACGCGAGCGGCTGGCCCGGGAAATCCACGACACCCTGGCGCAGGGCTTCTCCAGCATCGTGCTGATGGGCAGAGCCGCTGAGAAGGCGTTGGGCGACGGAGACATTTTCACGGCCAGGGAACAGTTGAGGACGGTCCAGGACACCGCCTCGACCAACCTTGCCGAGGCCCGCAGCTTCGTGCGGGGACTGCGTTCGCCGGATCTTCGGGAGTCTGGCGTGGTGGACACGCTCCGCAGACTGTGCGCCAAGACTGAGACCGAGGCAGCTGCCCGTGGAACCTCGCTACGATGCCGATTCGAGCTCGTCGGTACGCCGGTGGAGTTACCCAACACTTACCAGACCACCCTACTTCGGGCCGCGCAGGCGTCCCTCGCGAACGTCTGGGCACATGCTCACGCAAGTGCCGCCGTCGTGACCTTGTCCTTCCTCGACTCGGAGGTGACCATGGACGTTTTCGACGACGGTGTCGGTTTTGAACCCTCGACGGAGGCCGGTACAGCGCGCGGCGACGGTACCGGCGTCGGGCTTTCCGGTCTACGGGAGCGGCTGGTTGCGCTCGAGGGGAGCCTGGACATTGAGTCGGCGCCGGGCCAGGGAACGGTGGTGGCGGTCCGTGTGCCGCTGCCCGCACGGGAAGCTACGGCGTGACCGGGATTCGGGTCCTACTGGTGGACGATCATCCAGTTGTCCGGGCGGGCCTCCGCGCAATGCTTGGCGACTTTCCCGCGGTGAGCGTCGTTGCGGAGGCTGCCAACGGTGATGCGGCGCTGGCCGAGCTGGGCAGGCTCAAGGCGCTCGGGGAGCGGGTAGACCTGGTTCTCATGGACCTGCAAATGGGCGACGGCATGGACGGTGTGACAGCCACGCAGAAAATCAAGGCCGGAGAAGCGGGGACTCCCCCGCCGCCGGTGCTCATTCTCACCACGTACGACACCGACGCTGACATCCTCGCCGCCGTGGAGGCTGGCGCCAGCGGGTACATGCTGAAGGACGCTCCGCCCGAACAGATCCTGCAGGCCGTGGTGTCTGCGGCCGCGGGGCAAACCGCCTTGGCTCCGGAAGTAGCGGCGAAATTGATGGGCAGGATCCGGAATCCTTCGCCGGCGCTGAGTGCGCGGGAAGTGCAGTTGCTGGAACTCCTGGCAACGGGCATGGGCAACCGGGCGATTGCCAAGCAGCTGTTCATTTCCGAGGCCACGGTAAAGACGCATCTGGTGCACATCTACTCCAAGTTGGGCGTGGACAATCGAACGGCCGCCATTGCCGTGGCCACAAAGCGGAGGATCATCCGCGGGCGCTGACCCAAGTACGTCGCAATAGTGCGCGTTTTGATGGGTCTAAACGCGCTCAAATGCGACTCAGTTGGGTGCCAAGTTTGGTTAAACGGTTGACCTTTCGCTTCGAAGCAGTGACGATTAGTGCACGTTTCGCTATGGGTTAGATCACAAACTATCACTCGTCGAAAGTTGGCACCCTATGTCCGCACCCCTCAAGGGCCTGTCCGGCGCTGCCCCAAACCATGCCGGCTGCACCAGGTTCTTCAAGAAAGCACTATCGCTTGGCCTGGCTTCGCTCCTGCTCGCTGGAACCATCCCGGCACTGACCTTTGCCCCTGCCGCGACTGCGGCGCCGGGCGATCCCTCCGCCATCAAACCCGTCACACCGGAAGTCCCTGTGGACGCATCCGGAGTACCCCTCGGATCAGTGACAGGCTTCACCCAGTCCGGAAACGTCGTCGAACTCGCTGCAGAAAAAGGCGCCATCCGCGTGACGTTCCTTGATGACGGCAACTTCCGTTTGGAAGCCGATCCCAGCGGCACGTTCACCGATCCCGCCAACACAGACCAAGACGACCCGGCACGGACCGCCAACATCGTGGTGGGCAAGGACAAGTTCCCGGGCGTTACTCCGAGCATCACCGACGGCGACTGGTTGATCATGAAGACGGCCAAGATCAGCGTGGAGATCAACAAAGCCACCACCCAACTGCGCGTCCTCAGGGCTGACGGCACGCTGGTCCTGCAAGAATCTGCACCCATCACTTTCGGTGCCAACTCAGCCACGCAGCACCTCGCGCAGCAGGACGGCGAGCAATTCATCGGCGGCGGCATGCAGAACGGCCGATCCGTCCACACCGGCGCCTTGATCAATATCGCCAGGAATTTCGACTGGGACGATGACGGTTATCCCAACGCCGTCCCTTATTACATGTCCTCCAAGGGGTACGGCGTCCTGCGCGACACCTTCGCGCGCGGCTCCTACAACTTCGCCGGGCAGGCAACCACAACCCACGAGGAAAAGCGCTTCGACGCCTACTACTTCGTGGGCGACTACAAGCAGTCCCTCAACGCCTACACCACGCTGACCGGCAAGCCGATGATGCCTCCCGTCTACGCCCTCGAATATGGCGACGCGGACTGCTACAACCGCTCCAACCCCGGCTACTCTTCCTCCGGTTACGGGGACCCGGACGGCGCCAAGCAGCGCACACCGGACGCCATCAAGACCGCCCGGAAGTTCGTGGAAAACGACATGCCCGCCGGTTGGATGCTGGTCAATGACGGCTACGGCTGCGAGTACCAGGAACTCCCGGAAACCGTGGCCAACATCGAGGAAGAAACGGACCTCAAAGTCGGCCTGTGGACGCAGCGTTCCCTGACAAACCAGGAGTACGAAGTTGGCGAAGCCGGCGTGAGGCTCCGCAAGCTCGATGTCGCGTGGGTAGGTCAGGGCTACCGCCAAGCACTCACCGGCTGCGAGGCTGCGCACGGCGGCATCGAGCAGTACTCGAACGCCCGCGGAACGTCGCTCATGGTGGAGGGATGGGCCGGCTCCCAGCGTTGCGGTATGCAGTGGACGGGCGACCATTCAGGAAACCTCGACGCCGTCCGCTGGCAGGTCCCGGCCCTCACCGGAGCGGGGAACTCGGGTCTGGCATTCACCACGGGCGACGTTGACGGCATCTTCGGTGGCTCGCCGGAGTCCTACGTCCGCGACCTTCAGTGGAAGGCTTTTGCGCCTGCGCTCTACTCGATGTCCGGCTGGGCCGCGACGGACAAGCGTCCGTGGCTGTACGGAGACGAGGCGACGGCGATCAACCGGCAATATCTCCAATTGCGCCAGCAACTCATGCCGTTCATCTATACGCTCGCCCAGGAGTCGTCTACAAGTGGTGTGTCCATGATGCGTTCCATGGCGTTGGAATTCCCGGACCAGCAGTGGTCCTACGGTTCCGAGGCCAACAACCAGTTCATGCTCGGCTCGGATTTCCTGGTTGCTCCGGTCTTCACACAAACAGATGTCCGGAACGGCATATTTCTTCCCGCGGGCGAGCAGTGGGTGGATTACTGGACGGGCAAGCTCTATCAAGGCGGCCAGATCCTCAACGCCCACCACGCCCCGCTGGACAAGCTGCCTGTGTTTGTCCGGGCAGGAGCGGTCATCCCGCAGGGAATCGTGGCACGCAATGCGTCCTTGGTTCCGGAAGACTCCATGATCACACTTGACGTCTATGCCAAGGGCAAGGACAGCTTCACGCTCTACGAGGATGACAAAGTCACCCGGGAATACAAGGATGGCAAGTCCTCGACGCAACTCTTCGAGGTGGACGCTCCCGGTACGGGCGACAGCAGCGTCAAGGTATCCATCGGCGAGCGGAAGGGCGACTACACGGGCAAGGCCGCAACACGCCCGTACCAGGTCAAGCTGCACGCTGGCGCCGCACCAAAGGAAGTAAAGATCGGTGGCGCCAAGCTCACTGAGCTCCCCACCAAAGCTGCCTATGAGGCCGCCGACGCGGGCTGGTTTTTCGAGGACGTCAACGGCGGCATTATCTGGGTAAAGACAGGCTCCATCGCTTCCAATAGGACCGCCGTCGTCCAGCTTCAGCAGGCAGGACCGCTGGGCGGCAAGAGCCAGGAAGCCCTCGCCGCGGAGGTCCGCGTGACCACTGGTCAGCAGGTGTTCCAAGACCAGGAAACCACGGTCACCGCGGCGTTCGTCAACACCGGGACCAAGCCGAAGAGCAACGTGGTCATGACTCCCGTTCTGCCTGAGGGCTGGACTGTTCTCAGTTCCTCCGGAACAACAGCCGCAACAGTGGAAGGCGGCGCGACTGCTACGGCCACGTTCGTCGTCTCCCCCGGCTCCAGCGCGGAGGCGGGACAACAGACCGTGCGGGTCTCGGCGTCGTACGCTGCTGCCGACTCGAGCGAGCAATCGGTGACAGGCGGCAACAGCCTCTACGTCGCGTACGGATCCCTCGCTGCCGCCTTCAACACGGTCTCGGTGACCACTGTTGCCGGCAAGGCGCTTGGAAACTTCGACGGCGGAGGGGCCACCTTCGCTGCCGAGCAGCTGGCTGTCGCTACGGTTCCGTCAGGCGGCGTCCGGCCGGGTAGCACCGTGACGGTGGATGCGGGGAAGCCCACGCAGGTTGATTACACCTGGCCGGCTGTCGGACCGGATGTTCCCAACTCTGTGGCACTCTCAGCCCAGACCATTGCGGTCAAGGGGAAAGGAACGCACCTCGCCGTTCTTGGATCGGCTGCGGTGGGCAACGGCACCAGTCCTACGCTGACGCTGGCATATTCCGATGGAAGCATGGAGAAGCAGTCCATCTTCTTCCCCAACTGGCTGCAGCCGTCCGCGCTGAACGGCGCCGTTGTGGCGGTGTCGGAACAGGGCCGCAATAACGCCAACGGGCCGTCGCCGGAGTACACGCAGTACAAGTACCAGGCCTTCTCCAACACGGTCCGGCTCAATCCGACCAAGGAGCTTGCGTCCGTCACTCTGCCTACGGACACAAGGGTCAAGTTCTTCGACTGGAAGGTGGTGTCCCAGCCGCTTCCTGAGGCGCCGCGGGGAACGGTTTACGCCTCCGAAACTCCTTGGGTCCAGGCACTCAATGGCTACGGTGTGATCGGCAAGAACGTGGCGAACAAGGATTCTGCTGCGTCTCCGGACAAGCCGCTGGCCATCAACTACACGGATCACGTTACCGGACAACAGCCAGTGTTCAGCAAGGGGTTGGGCGTGCATGCGCCGTCCAAAATTACGTACTACCTCGGCGGGAAATGCACCTCGTTTACCTCGCAGGTGGGTCTTGAGAGCGGCTTCGGCGGCAACATCATCTTCAAGGTCAATGCCGACGGCGTGAACAAGTACCAGTCGCGGACTTACACTCCGGGGTTCGCGCCCGAGTCCGTCTCCGTGGACCTGACCGGCGCCGCGTACGCCGAGCTCGTGGTGGACCCGTCCGGTTCCATTAACGGCGCGCACGGTGTCTGGGGTGATGCCAAGTTCACGTGCGCACCATAGGCTGACCCGTCGACGTGACTCAACTGACTCGCAGGAGTGTCTGTTCCGAACGCTGGAACAACCACAACAGCGAGTCAGTTGGGTCGGTCCGGGTTGTGGGCACGGGGAGAAAACTGTCAGGGGAACCGGGCATAATGGCGCAAATGGGGAGACTACAGAAACTTGTCCTTGGCCTGGTCACAGTGGTGACGGCCGGTTTACTCACCGGCTGCGATGACGGCCGCGCGGGTGCGGAGGAAGCCGCCAAGCAGCTCGCCTCCTCCCTGGCGGCGCTCGACGTCGGGCAGCTCACCGTTGAGGGCAAGGACGCTGCCGCTGCCAACGACGAACTCAAAGCTGTGTTCGCGGGCCTCGATGCCAATCCTTCGGTTGCCTCGGGCGACGTAAAGCTCGACGGCGACACTGCCACCTTCCCCTTGAACTACAGCTGGAACATCGGCTCGGCCAGGTGGGAGTACAGTTCCGAGGCCACGCTGAAGAAATCGGGCGACAAGTGGGCAGTTCAGTGGAGTCCGGCACTCCTGGCGCCCCAGCTCTCCGAGGGCGAAACCCTGTCCGTCAAGACGGTCCCTGCCCAGCGCGGACAGATCCTCGGTGCCGGCGACGCACCGATTGTGGAGGACCGGCCGGTGTTCCGGGTAGGCATCGATAAAACCAAGGTTCCCGCTGAACAGGCTGACGCGTCCGCCCGTGCCATGGCTGACCTGCTGGGCCTGGATGCCGAAGAGTACGCCAAGCAAGTAGCCGGCTCCGGACCCGAGGCATTCGTGGAAGGGATCGTCCTCCGGGCCTACACGGCTGACATCACAGAAGCCAAAATTGAGGCGATTCCAGGCGGCGCGAGCATCCTGGACTCCATGGCGCTGGCTCCCACCAGGACGTTCGCCCGCGCATTGCTGGGCAGCGTAGGCCAAGCAAGTGCCGAACAGATCGAAAAGTCCAACGGTGCCTTGCGCGCAGGTGACACGACAGGAACCGGCGGACTGCAGCAGAAATACGATTCCCTCCTGCGGGGCAAGGACGGCGTGGAAGTGGTCGCCAGCGCGCCGAAGGCCGAGGGGCAGACCCCCGGCACCGAGGTATTGTTCTCATCCCTTCCCGTGCCCGGCACAACCCTTAAGACCACTCTCGACCTGAAGCTCCAGCAGCTTGCCGAGGAAACGCTGGCCGGGGTTGGCCCGGCTTCCGCCCTCGTTGCCCTCCAGCCCTCCACGGGCGCTGTCCTGGCCGCGGCCTCGGGACCTGGCAGCAACGGCTACAACACAGCCTTGCTCGGCCAGTACGCTCCTGGCTCCACCTTTAAGATCGTCGATTCGCTGGCCATGCTCCGGAATGGTGCCACGCCGGACTCCACGGTCGAATGCCCCTCCACCCTTACTGTGGACGGCCGCACGTTCAAGAATGCCGAAGGATACCCGGAGAGCTCCCTCGGGTCGGTGCCGCTGATTGACGCCTTCGCGCACTCCTGCAACACAGCCTTCATCAATGCGCGGGACACCGTCAGCCAGGACCAACTGGAGTCTGCGGCCATGGCGTTGGGTGTGGCGGTTGAAGCTCCCAAGCTCGGCGCCGACGCCTTCCTGGGCTCCGTACCCGCTGAAGCTCAAGGCACGGAACACGCCGCATCCATGATCGGCCAGGGGAAGGTCCTGTTCTCCCCGCTGTCAGCGGCAGTCATGGCTGCATCCGTGGCGAACGGCGCGCCGGTGTCACCGCAGCTTGTCCTGAACGCGGATGCTGCCGATACAGACCCGCAGAACCCCGACGCCGGTACCGCCACCGCGGAAGGCGGCAGCGCACCGCCGTCGTCAGCTTCCGCAACGCCAAGCGCCGCTCCCGCTTCGCCCGCCTCCGCCGAGCCGATTACCAAGGAAGAAGCCGCCGCGCTGTCCGAGATGATGCGGGCAGTGGTGACGTCCGGCCACGCCGGCTTCCTCATGGAGGTTCCCGGCGCGCCTGTGGGTGCCAAGACGGGAACCGCAGAGTTTGGAAACGAAGATCCGCCCAAGACGCACGCATGGATTGTCGCGACCCACGGGGACCTGGCAGTCGCGGTGTTCGTCGAGGACGGTGGGCTCGGTGCGACTACCAGCGGGCCGCTGCTGAAGTCATTCCTCACTGCGGCGGGCTAGCCCTGTAGCCAGCAGCCAGACCGTCCGCGGGACAGGCCAGACCAACGCCAAGGCGAGGACCGGTACCAAGGTGGCGCCGACGTCGGGGAATTGGCGGACGATAACGGCCAGGTGAGTATCAAACCGTGCGGGGGCGTAAACGAAGCAGAGCCACAGAGCGAAGCCATCGAGGGCAAGGGCCCCGGCGGCCAGGGCCAGGGCTTGCCGCAAGCGCTGCTGTCCCGGTTTTGAAGGCGGAGTGCGCTTCCGGAGGATCAGCCGTTTCCGGAGCAGAAGTGACAGGGTAAGCCACAGACTCAGCAACTCCGCCAGCAGCAGGCCAAGCGAAACCGCCCAGCTATAGCGCTGGAGCCAGTCCTCCTGCACCACCGTGGGCATCGGAGCCTGGCCGTGGAGGATCCGCAAAATGTTGGTGTCCACAGCCTTGAGCCGGGAAGGCGCTGAAGTGTCATTGGCGTTAATGACAAGGGCGACCCCGATTTCGGACGCTGGAACCATGGCAAGGTACGTGTGCGAATTGCCCCATTCGCCTTGATGCTCCAGGAGCAGCGGCAATTCCCTCTCCGGACTTCCCTGATCTGCTGGGTCCGCGGCTTCCTGGAGCGGACGGGTGAACCAACCCATGGCATACCCTTTGGACTCGTCCACGGAGACTCCGGTCCGGAACATGGCGTCGACGCTTTCCTGCCTCAGGATCCGGGTGTCACCGTACTGGCCACGGTTGAGCAAGGCCATCAGTTCATGACCCAGGTCCTCGGCCGAGGAGTACATGGTGGTGGACGGCATGCCGGTGCTGGGTGCGGGTACCTCTGTCTGGCGCCACAACGAGCCGAACCACAGCGAATGCCCGGCTGCAACGTTGTCCTGGAGCGCAGAAGCCCGCGTCGGATGGCTGTGGGTCATGTCCAAGGGCCCAAAAACGTTCTCTTCCATGTAGTCACCGAAAGGCCGGCCGGACACGGTCTGTACCAAGAGGCCAAGGATGTTGTAGTTGGCATTGGCGTAACCGAAGGATTCGCCGGGAGTCCTCGCCAGATTGGCACGCGAAAGTGCGCGGACGCCCTCTTCCAAGGCACCCGGGCTCTGGGCGTCGGAGGCTTCGAAAGCTGTGTCCGCTGAAGCCATGCCGCTGGCTTGATGGAGGAGATGGCGAACCGTGATGGCCGAGGACCTGCTGTCCCTCAGGGTGAACCAGGGCAGGTATGTCTGCACGGGCTCATCAAGCTTCAGCCGGCCGGCCTCAACCTGCTGCATCACCGCAATGGCAGTGAGGGACTTGGACGTTGAAGCCAGGAGTACCGGCGTGCGGGGCGTCATGGGCCGCCCTGAATCGTCGGCCTTGCCGAACGCGGCAGAGTGGACTTGGACGCCGTGTTGGACGACAACGATTGCCGCGCCGGGAAGGCCCAGGGAATCAAGTTGGTCCTGCAGGAAGAGGTCCAAGGTTTCATACGCGGTTTCGGGTGCACTTGGAGCTTCGGCATGCGTGTCCGCTCGTGCGAAGCCGGCCAGAGCGGCGACCGCCAGGAAGCACAACAACAAGCGGAGCGATGACCGGGAAGTAGCTCGCATACCCGCACCTGCTCTTAGCTGACCGTCCCTTCACGGTAGAGCGTGGCCGTACGGAAGGCAACGCGTACCGCCGTCGGGCCTTTATACCGGGCCTATACGGGGCCGTGGGAAGATTGGGCAGTGGCCCATATTGACGTTTCCGGCATCGACTACTTCCTCTCCGACGGCACCCAACTGCTCAACGGCGTGACCTTCAAGGTCCCCGACGGCACCAAAACTGCGCTGATCGGTCCCAATGGCACGGGCAAGACCACACTGTTCAAGATCATCGCCGGTGACCTCACACCCGATGAAGGGGCAGTGGGACGCTCGGGCAACATGGGCATCATGAGGCAGTTCGTGGGTCAGGTCCGGGACGAATCAACCGTCCGCGACCTCCTCGTCTCTACAGCCCAACCAGGTCTCGCCGCAGCGGCCAAGGCTGTGGAAGAAGCCGAGCTCGCCATGATGGAGCACGACGACGAGCCCACCCAGATGCGGTACGCCCAGGCCATTGTGGACTGGGGCGATGCCGGTGGCTACGACGTAGAGACTGTGTGGGACGAAGTCTGTATGGCCGCGCTCGGGATTTCCTTCGATAAAGCCCAATTCCGCCGAGCCTCCACCCTGTCCGGTGGTGAACAGAAGCGACTGGTTCTGGAAGCACTTTTTGCGGGACCGGACGAGCTGCTGCTCCTCGACGAACCCGACAACTATCTTGACGTGCCGGGCAAGCGTTGGCTTGAGGGCAAGCTCAACGAGTCCAAGAAGACCGTGTTGTTCATCAGCCACGATCGCGAGCTCCTCAACAACGCTGCCGGCCGCATCGTCACTCTCGAGCCGGGGATCAACGGTGCCGGTGCGTGGATTCACGGTGGCGGCTTCGGTTCCTACGTCGAGGCCCGGGCCGATCGAAATGCGCGGTTCGAGGAGTTGCGCAAGCGCTGGGACGAGGAGCACGTCAAGCTCAAGGAACTCGTCAACATGTATAAGAACAAGGCCGCGTTCCGCTCTGACATGGCCAACAGGTATCAGGCTGCGCAGACCCGCCTTGCCAAGTTCCTGGAGGCAGGACCGCCGGAAGCACTGCCCATCGAGCAAAATGTCCGGATGCGGCTCAAAGGAGGCCGTACAGCGAAGCGTGCCGTGGTGGCCGAGAAGCTCGAACTGACAGGGCTGATGAAGCCGTTCTCCACGGAGATCTGGTTCGGCGACCGTGTTGGCGTGCTCGGTTCCAACGGCTCGGGCAAGAGCCACTTCCTGCGCCTTCTCGCCACCGGTGGAACCGACCCGGAGAGGGAGCACTTGCCTGTTTCTGATGTGGTGATCGCCGAGGTGCCCCACGAAGGGACAGTGAAACTGGGTGCCCGCATCCGGCCCGGGTTCTTCGCACAGACGCACGTCCGCCCTGATCTGTTGGGCAGGACTTTGCTGGAGATCCTGCACCGGGGTGATGAACACCGTTCCGGCCTTCCACGTGAAGCAGCGGCAGGGGCCTTGGATTCCTACGGGTTGGCCGGCCAGTCGGAGCAGAAGTACGAGTCATTGTCGGGCGGCCAGCAGGCGCGGTTCCAGATCCTGCTCCTTCAACTGTCCGGCGCTACGCTGCTGCTCCTCGATGAGCCCACCGACAACCTGGACCTGCACTCCGGCGAGGCATTGGAGCGTGCCATCGATGCGTTTGAGGGGACGGTTCTGGCGGTCACGCATGACCGCTGGTTCGCAAAGTCCTTCGACCGCTTCCTCGTTTTCGGCTCCGACGGCAAGGTGTATGAGTCGGAGGAACCCGTGTGGGACGAGAAGCGGGTGGAGCGCGCCCGGTAGTCCCCACCCTCTCTCATCTATGACCCCCTTGAGGGCAACCCTCTTGCACCAACTGCAGGAGCGTTCCCACATTTGCGGCCATAGGTGAGAGAGCGTTGGATGAGCAAATGATCACCCGGCATGATTAAGTGAGCAAATCTTGCTACCGTTGAAGTATGGGAACTGCTGACCGCCACCGGCTCATTGGCGAACTGCTGCGCACGCGGGAAGAAATTTCGGTTGACGAGCTTGTGGAAACGTGTGGTGCTTCGGGAGCCACCATCCGCAGGGACCTCGAAATCCTGGCAAGCAACGGAGTCCTCAAACGCGTCCACGGCGGAGCCCGCAGTTTGCTGGCCCGTGGTGACAACCCCGGCTATGGCCAACGCGAATTGGAAGAACATGACGCCAAGCTCAGGATTGCCAAAGCCGTGGATTCGTTGCTGCGGGACCGCGAACACGTCTGGCTGGACAGCGGATCCACGGCCACCGAAATTGCACGGCGCCTGAGTAATCGTCAGCTTACGGTGATGCCCATGTCCCTCCACGGAGTCGAGGCAATCACGGACAGCGCCTCCGGCCGCGGACCCGAACTCATCGTCCCCGGAGGACGCCTCATCGCCGGTGAGCAATCCTTCCGCGGGCCCATGACTGAATCCAACATACGTTCGCTTCGTTTCGACACCGCCGTCGTCACACCCTGCGCCCTGAACCTCAAGGACGGGCTCCTGGCGCACGACCTCGACGACGCCGCAGTAAAGCGCGCCGGCCTGGAATCGGCGTCGAGGGTCATCGTGGCCTCCTCCAGCAGCAAATGGAATGCCAGCGCAGTGGCGTTGGTTGCGGCCATGGAGACGGTGGACGTCATCGTGACAGACCTGAACCTTGCCCCTGAAGATCTTGCCCGGCTCGACAAACTCTCCGTGGAAGTTGTGATCGCATGACCACCAGCACCCAGACCACCTCGAACGTCAATGCCGCTGCGGTGGCCACGTTCCTGATCTTTGGCATGAATGGCCTGGTTTTCGCCAGTTGGGCGGCACGGATCCCGGCGGTGACCGAGGCCTTGAGCCTTACGTCGGGCCAGATGGGTACCCTTCTTCTGTGCACCGCTGTCGGGTCCCTGATGGCGCTCCCGTCAGCGGGGTGGGTGGTCGGCAGGATCGGAACGGCCAACACTGTGCGCGTTGCGGGCATTGTTGCAGGTGCCGCGGGAGCGGCAATTGCGTTCTCGCTGATGGCCGGCTCGGTACCGGCAACGGCCATTGCGCTTTTCTTCTTCGGCATCGGTATTGGGCTCTGGGACGTCGCCCAAAACATCGAAGGCGCCGACGTTGAACACCGGCTTCGGCGCACCATCATGCCGCAGTTCCATGCAGCATTCAGCGGCGGTGCTTTTGTGGGCGCGTTGATTGGCGCCGGACTCTCACAGTTGGGTGTAGGGCTGCCGGAGCATCTGCTGGTGATCGCCGCGGTAGCCGTGGCGCTTGCCCTCACGGCACCGCGGTACTTCCTCCCGCATGTGGCCGCGGTTTCGGAAACGCACGACGGCGGCGCGCCGGTTGGCAAGGGACCCTCGGCTTGGCGGGACGGCAGGACGCTGCTCATCGGCGTCGTGGTTTTGGGCGCGACCCTCACCGAGGGTGCCGGCAATGACTGGATCGCGAAGGCGGCAGTTGACGGCCTGGGAGCCTCCGAAGCGACCGGGGCGCTGCTCTTTGCACTGTTCGTGGCTGCGATGACGGCCATGAGGTTCCTGGGCGGCAAAGTCATTGATCGCTTCGGCCGAGTTGCAGTGCTCCGGGCAAGCATGGCCGCCGCGGCGCTGGGACTGGGGCTTTTCGTTTTCGCCGGCAACGTGATCCTGGCCGGCATCGGTGCGGCCCTTTGGGGGATTGGCGCGGCCTTGGCTTTCCCGATGGGTATGTCTGCGGCCGCTGACGACCCCAAGCATGCTGCAGCCCGGGTCTCCGTGGTATCGACCATCGGTTACGTCGCGTTCCTGGCCGGCCCGCCGCTGCTGGGATACCTGGGCGATCACACCGGAATCCATCTGGCGTTGTTGGCCATCGGTGCGCCTATTCTCGTGGCCCTGCTGCTTGCCGGCGTCGCAAGGCCTTTGCCTGCCAAACGGTAAGGCCGTCAGCCTCTTCATTCTCCTTGATGCATACATTCCGGAAGGCTGCCCAAAAGAGGAGCACGGTTCCGGCAGCCAAGCATGCCCCACCCAGCACATCGCTGAGCCAATGGGCAAGCAGGTAGGTCCGGCTGACCATCATCACCAGAATGCCAACCAGCGCCACTACCTTCATCCACGTTCGGCCGATGAGGAGCACGAGGATTACCAGGAACGCAGTGGTGGCCGATACATGCCCCGATGGGTATGAACCTGTATCGGTGAGCACCTGCGCGCCATGAGGCCGGTCCCTGCCCACCACTGCCTTGGCCAATTGGGTGAGGGCCAAGGCGGTCAGGCCTGAAGCGCTGGAAAAAAGCGCCGCCTTTGGCCGCTGCCAAATGAACAGGGCAATCACAAGGATGAAGTGGAAAACCAGGATGCCCACATAGCCGGCCCAGTTGAGGACGGCGTTCACGGCATCACCGAAAGGCGAGTGCAAGGTAAAGGCGTACGCCTGCCACGTCGTATCCACCTGATTGAATGCAGGCTCGCCTTGGCCAAGCAGGATCATGCCGCCGGGGACTGCGAACGCGCACAACAAGAGCACAGCCGGCGTGATGATCTGCCAACTCGGCCGTTGGCGCGGAAGCAGGAGGCGGATCATTACTACATGGTAGCCACCAAGAATGAGGACCAATGGAGCGTTGTCGGCGGGGTAAGGGACGGACCGGAAGACTAGGGATACATTGGTTCAATGCGACGCTTCCTGGGCTTGGGCCCCAAACACGTGTCGAGGTTGGACCAGTTCCTTGTCCGGGCGATTTCGCGCCAGCCGCAGGGGAACCACGACGACTTCTTCCGTCGGCTCTCTGCAGCGGCCACTAAAGGGAAGCTCTGGTTCGGCATCGCGGGCATGATGGCGACGGTCCCTGGAAAGCCCCGCCGCGCCGCGCTGCATGGACTCCTTGCCTTGGGCGTTGCCTCCGGAGTGACCAACCTGATCTTCAAGAAGGCACTCCCCCGGAGCAGGCCGCTACCGGAACATCTCCCCATCTTCCGCTTTGTGCACCCCCAGCCCATCAGTTCCTCCATGCCGTCCGGGCATTCTGCGTCGGCGGTGGCCTTTGCCGCGGGAGTCACGTTTGTCTCTCCTGTCCTTGGACTGACCCTCGCGCCTCTCGCGGCCGGGGTGGCTTACTCTCGGGTTCATACGGGAGCGCATTGGCCTTCTGACGTGGTGTTCGGGTCTGCCCTTGGGGCCGGCGCAGCGCTGCTGACGCGGACGTGGTGGCCGGCCAAGCCACCTGAGCCGAAGCCGCGCCGCACTCCCGCCGCCGCGCCGGCAATTGCCGACGGCGAGGGGCTGGGTATCGCTGTCAACGTCCTGGGAGGCTCCTACTCACCGGAGACCGGCGAGCTTCTCCAAGTGGTATTCCCCAAAGCGTATATACACAAAATTGCCGAGGGAGAGGATGTCGCGGCCGAGATCAACGCGGTGGCAACCCGGCCCGGCATCGTTGCGCTGGGTGTGTGGGGCGGTGACGGAACGGTGGGCACTGCGGCGGCTGCCGCCGTCGAGCATTCACTGCCCCTCCTGGTCCTCCCGGGCGGGACACTCAACCACTTCGCGCGGGACCTCGGCACGAGTTCCATCGAGGACGCCATTGACGCCGTAACCAACGGCAGGGCCGCCCTGGTGGACTTCGGCCACGTTGCCTTGGAGCGGGGCCTGCCGGATATGCCGGAACCCATGGTGTTGTCCATGCTTAACACGGCAAGCGTCGGCGTGTATCCGAATCTGGTGCGAAGGCGTGAACGTTTGCAGCCTGCGCTCGGAAAGCCGTTGGCCGGATTGCTGGCATCGCTGCGTACATTCGCTGCGAACTCCCCCACCACGCTGACCGTGGACGGCGTGAGGCACAAGCTGTGGATCCTCTACATGGGGCGGGGCCGGTACTATCCCAGCGACCATGCTCCCTTGCGGCGACCCGTGCTGGACGATGGCGTTTTTGACGTCCGGATGATCACTGCGGATGAACCGTTTGCCCGTGCCCGGCTGCTGTGGGCGGTGGTGACGGGAACCGTTGCCGCTTCGAGGGTTACGCATCTGACCGAGGCGACTACCGTCACTGTTGAGGCGGTCGGCCAGCCCTTGGTCCTGGCCGTGGATGGCGAGCCGAAACCCGGAGTCCGGAAGGCGCAGTTCACCGTGAAGAACCGTGAATTGCGGGTGTACTCGCCGCTTCCTGTGGAGGACTGATGGGTGGCTGTTCGCGGCGCGTCATCCGGGAGGACTACCCTGACTGAACCCTGAATCATCCCTGAGACAGGCGATTTCCCTTCCGTCCCTGACTAGCGTTGTACGTACAGTCAAAGCTCATCCGCACACATGTGCCCCGAGGAGGGAACGCTTCCATGATCGAAGCAAAAGGCCTGACGAAGGTCTACGGCGAGAAGACCGCCGTAGGCGGTGTCAGTTTCACTGTCGAGGCCGGACGGGTGACGGGCTTCCTTGGCCCGAACGGTGCCGGCAAGTCCACCACGATGCGCATGATCATGGGGCTCGACACTCCCACGGCAGGAACCGTAACGGTGAACGGCGAACCGTTCGCTCGCCACCTGGCGCCCCTGCGTGAAATCGGGGCCCTGCTCGATGCCAAGGCAGTCCACACGAGCCGCACGGCGTACAACCACCTGCTGGCCATGGCTGCCACCCACAGCATCCCCAAGAGCCGTGTCCGGGAAGTCATCGAAATGACAGGCCTGGGCGATGTCGCCAAGAAGAAGGTCAAGGGATTCTCGCTCGGAATGGGTCAGCGCCTGGGCATTGCCGCAGCGCTGCTGGGCGATCCGCAGACCATCATCCTTGATGAGCCGGTGAACGGCCTGGATCCGGAGGGCGTGGTCTGGGTCCGCAACCTGGTCAAGTACCTCGCATCAGAGGGTCGCACGGTCTTTCTGTCCAGCCACCTCATGAGCGAAATGGCGCTGACGGCGGACCACCTGATCGTGATCGGCCGGGGCAAGATCATTGCCGACGCACCCATCACCGAGATCATTACCGGTAAGGGCCAGGCCCGTACCCGCGTCCGCACGGACCAGCCTGAACGGCTCATGCAACTGCTCGCCGGAACCGGTGTTTCCGTGGAGATCCATGAACGTGAGCTGCTGGAGGTTTCCGGACTGGATCCGCGTGGGATCGCCCGGGCTGCCCTGGATAACCAGGTCATGATCTACGAGCTGACGCCGCTTCAGGCAAGCCTCGAGGAAGCCTATATGGAGCTGACCAAGGACGAGGTCGAATACCACTCGCACATCACCACCGGGGCCTCGGTTCCCGCTCAGGCCGGAGGGAAATAGACATGAGCACCACCACTTTGGACCGCAGGTCCAGCCGCAACTCCGTTGGTCCGGGACCGGCATTCCACCGCGTACTGAATTCCGAGTTCATCAAGTTCCGCACACTGCTTTCCACGCTGATCCTGTTGGCCTCCACGGCCCTGGTCATGGTCGGCTTCGCAGCCCTTTCCGCGTGGGGGACCGGACAGTTTGCAGAGCAGGCAGCCTCCGATCCCGAAGTCGCAGCGGCGATGGCCGCCCAGGGCGGGGACCTCGCGGTCACCATTCCCACGTCGGGTATCTCGTTCGCCCAGCTCATCCTCGGGTCCCTGGGCGTCCTGCTGATGAGCTCCGAATTCACTACAGGCATGGCACGCTCCACCTTCGCCGCCGTTCCCAAGCGGATCTCGCCGTTCCTGGCGAAGCTCATCGTGGTAGTTGTCAGCGCCTTCATCCTGACCGCCGTCTCGGCGTACATCGGCGGCCTTGTATCGCTCCCCATCGTGGACAATTACGACCTCAAGCTGGACCTTGGCAGCTCGCAATCCGTCAAGCTCCTGCTGGTCAACAGCATCTACGTAGCGGCCGTTGCAGCCATCGGCATGGCGCTGGGAACCATCGTTCGGAACTCTGCCGGCGGCATCATGAGCCTGGTGGGTCTGTTCTTCGTTGCTCCCATCGCTTTCCAGCTCATCCCCGGCGACTTCTTCAAGGAAGCCAACAAGTACCTTCCCACCAGCACGATCAACCCGATGACCGCCGTCGAGCATGTCCCTGAAACGCTGGAAGCGTGGCAAGCAGCGCTGGTACTCGGCGCGTGGGTTATTGTCCCAGTGGTCTTGGCGATGTTCCTCTTGAAAAAGCGGGACGTGTAGGTCAGGCGGGAGTCCAGGCTCAGTTCCATGACAGAAGTTCCACTGGCGAAAGACGTGTCGGCAGCCACCGCCGACGCGTCTTTCGCCGAGATTGCACAGCGCCGTCGGGGCCGCATCCGGCGTTACTTTTTTGAGCGCCCCCGCGCGATGGATGCCGTGGTGGTGCTCTGCTATGTTCTGCTGGCTTTGCCAACCGGTATCGGCTCGATCGTCGACGGCAAGTGGCTCGTCGTCGCAATCCTGCTGCTCAACGCGACTGCGCTGTCTCTCAGGCGACTGTTCCCGGTTCAGGTGGTTGTCGCCGTCGCGCTTTTGGAAGTGGCGGCGACCATCCTGAACCCGTGGGGGTCCAACGTTTCGGCCGGCCTGTGGTTCGCTCTCTACGCGGTTGCATCCCTCAGGGGTCGTGCACTCGCTTTGGTGGTCTTCGTGGCTGCCAGCCTGCCTTTGAGCCTTCTGTACTTGTTCATGTGGACGAGTCCCAGCGAGATGGACAACCTGCAGGACGTTCCCGAGAACTTCCACCTGATCAACAACATTGCCACCGCCGTGACCATCATGTTGTCCAACCTCCTGGCCACGGGTATCGGTATTTCGGTGCGTCAGCGCCGGGAGCATGAAGCCGAAATCGCCGCCTGGGCCGCGCGGACAACACAACTCGGCAAGGTCACCGAACGCAACCGGATCGCCCGCGAAATGCACGACGTCGTGGCGCACTCCCTGACGGTCATGATCAGTTTGTCCGATGGTGCCGCAGTTGTGGTCAAGAAAGACCCGAACCGCGCGGGCGACGTCCTGAGTGAGCTGTCCCGGACCGGCCGCGCCGCCCTGGCGGATATGCGGCGGGTCCTTGGCGTGCTGCGCGACGATTCCGGCCGGCCCGCGCCGCTCACGCCGCTCGAATCGGGGCATAACCTGACCAAGCTGCTGGACGGGTTCCGCACCGCCGGCCTGCCGCTGCACTATGCCCACACCGGGCCTGCCCTGCCGGCGGATCCCGCTTTGGAGCTCACTGTCTACCGGATTGTCCAGGAATCGCTGACCAACGTCCTTCGCTACGGCCGCTCGCTTAGTCGCGTTGACGTGCAGGTGGCCCGCGACGGCGATTTGGTCACCATAGACGTGCTCGACGACGGCCGGGGCACCCGTGAGGGTGGCGTGGAATCGGTGGGCAGCGTGGGTACGGGGCAGGGAATCGCCGGAATGCGGGAGCGTGCCGGAATCTATGCTGGAATCGTTACTGCCGGTCCAGGCAAGCGGGGAGGCTGGGCGGTCCACGCCGAGCTGCGCTGGAACGGTGAAAAGGGGGAATAGTGTCAGGCATTAAGGTACTGCTCGTGGATGACCAGCCGCTGCTGCGGATGGGGTTCCGGCTCATCCTTGAGGGCGAAGAGGACTTCACGGTGGTGGGCGAGGCATCCGACGGACTCGAAGCGGTCAAACAGGTTGAAGAACTGGAACCCGACGTGGTCCTCATGGATGTCCGCATGTCCGCCATGGACGGGATCGAGGCAACGCGCCGTATCTCGGCCTCGGGTTCTGAAGCCCGGGTCATCATCCTCACCACATTCGATCTCGATGAATATGCTTTCTCCGGACTGCAGGCCGGAGCATCGGCATTCCTGTTGAAGGACGTCGCCCCCGCTGAACTGGTCCAAGCGGTTCGCCTCGTGGCCAGCGGAGATGCAGTGGTGGCTCCCCGCGTGACGCAAAGGCTGCTGGAGACGTATGTCCGTGGGGCGCATGTTCCCGGCCATTCCCCTACTGCCCACCGGGATCCCCTGCTGGACGATCTCACTCCGCGGGAGACCGAGATCCTCACCACCATCGCCGAGGGCCTGTCCAACGCCGAGATCGCCCACAAGTTCTTCCTGTCCGAAGCCACCGTAAAAACGCACGTCCGCAGGATCCTCAGCAAGCTGCAGTTGCGGGACCGGGTGCAGGTGGTTGTGTACGCGTATGAGACCGGGCTGGTAGTGCCGAGCAACCCGGATTACTGATCCACAGCCCGTCCACAGCTTCCCCATGTACAAGCCATAGGCGCTGCGCGTTTCATGGATTCATGACCTCCAGCCAGCCCCACCCCAACCACGATCGCGGCCTCGAGTTCGACCTCTCGAGGCTCCTGAGCCGACGCCGCACGCTCAGTGTGCTCTTCGCGGGAGGAACTGCAGCAGCCCTGGCTGCCTGCACGCCGGGTACGGGAGGGGGCAGCGCATCGCCGTCGTCCGTCACTTCCGGCGGAACCGCTGCCGCAACGGAAAGCACGACGGCGGCCGCGTCGCCAGCCGCTTCGCCCACCAGCACGGTGACGCGTGCCTTCGCTGAGTGCGGCGTCGAAATCCCGGAAGAGACGCTGGGCCCCTACCCGGGCGACGGGTCCAACGGCCCCAATGTGCTGGAGGCGTCCGGCGTGGTGCGCAGGGACATCACTTCCAGCTTCGGAACCTCCAGCACCAAAGCCGAGGGGGTTCCGTTGACCGTCACCTTGACCCTCTTGGACAACGCAAACGGCTGTGCACCCCTGGCCGGAGCCGCCGTTTACGCCTGGCATTGCGACCGTGAAGGCAAGTACTCGCTGTACGACGATGGACTGGAGAACGAGAACTACCTCCGGGGGTCCAGGAAGCCGACGCCAACGGCCAACTGACCTTCACCACTATCTACCCGGGAGCCTACAGCGGCCGTTGGCCTCATATTCACTTTGAGGTATTTGAGTCGATGAGCGACACGACCGCGGCCGGACAGGTGCTTGCCGTCTCACAGATCGCACTGACGGAGGCCGCATGCAAGGAGGTCTATGCCTCAGCGGGTTACGAGGCCAGTGCCCGAAACTTCCCGCGAACGTCACTGACCACGGACACGGTGTTCCGTGACGATGGCGGCATATATCAACTTGCCACCATGTCAGGGTCGGTTTCGGATGGCTACACGGCGGCGCTGAACGTCACCGTGTAGGCGGGCCAGGCAAGAGTGCGCGGCTAGACTCGGGGGCATGCCTTCGAATGCCTCCGCAGCACTTGACCATATACAGGACCTTGGCGCGTATGTGGCTGCCTCGCCGTCGAGCTTTCACGCCGTGCATGAGGCGGGGCGGCGGCTGGACGCCGCGGGTTTCACGGAGTTGGATGAGCTGCAGCCGTGGGATGGTGGAGCGGGCAAACATTACGTGATCCGCGACGGCGCCCTGATCGCGTGGGTGACTCCGGAAGGCGCCGGCCCCACCACGGGTTTCAACATTCTTGGCGCCCACACCGACTCGCCGTCGTTCAAACTCAAGCCCAAGCCGACTACCGGTAAATTCGGATGGCTCCAGGCCGGCGTCGAGGTTTACGGTGGCCCGCTGCTCAACTCGTGGCTGGACCGGGAGCTGCAGCTTGCCGGGCGCTTGGTCATGCGCGACGGCACCCAGCACCTCACCGCCACCGGCCCGCTGCTTCGCTTCCCGCAGCTGGCCATCCACCTGGACCGGGCAGTCAATGAGGGCCTGACGCTCGGCAAGCAGCAGCACATGAACCCGATCTTCGGCCTGGGCGATCCCGCCGGGGAAGATCTGCTGGGTCTGCTCGCTTCCCGGGTTGAGGGCGCCACGGTTGAGGCTGCGGAAATCGGCGGGTACGACGTCGTTATTGCAGACACGCAGGCACCTGCGGTTTTCGGGGCCAGCAGTGAGTTCTTCGCCTCCGGTCGTCTGGACAACCTTTCGTCCACGCATGCGGGGTTGGTGGCGTTGATCGCCCACGCTGAAACTGTTCCGGCAGATGGTCCGATCGCTGTGCTCGCGGCTTTCGATCACGAGGAGATCGGTTCAAATTCCCGTTCCGGCGCTTGTGGGCCCATCCTCGAAGACATCCTGACGCGTATTTCCGACGGTCTTGGCGCGTCGGTGAGCCAGCGCAGGCAGGCTTTGTCCGCGTCGTTCTGTGTTTCGGCGGACGCGGGGCACGCTGTCCACCCGAACTATGCCGAGCGGCACGATCCCGCCAACCGTCCCTTGCTCAATGGTGGGCCGCTGCTAAAGATCAACGCCAATCAGCGCTACGCCACGGATGCCACGGGTGCTGCGTTCTGGGCCAGATTGTGCAAAGAATCGGACATTCCCTACCAGGAGTTCGTGTCCAACAACGACATCCCCTGCGGCTCGACGATCGGTCCGCTGACGGCCACACGGCTCGGTATCCGGACAGTGGACGTTGGGATCCCGCTGCTCTCCATGCACTCCGCGCGCGAGTTGTGCGGTGTCCAGGATCCGCACTCGTTGGGCGTGGTCGCGGAGCGCTTCTTCCGCACCGGGCTGTGATGTAGGGCACCCTGCGGCTCGGGTGAAAAGCGTCAAGGAGTCGTTACAGCGGCGTTTCATATTTTCTTGATGAGCAACTTTTGATGCCTGATTGAGTACTTTTTGTGCAATGCCCTGTTTTGGTCAGCGTCAAAATGTTCATGCGCACAGGATTCGGCTGATTTTGGCTGGCTAGGGTGGGTAAGCCATGTGGCCCGCTACACATCCACGCGGGCCCTCCCAAAGACACTAAGGACGGCGCCGATCCATGCACGCTGACCAACAGCTTTCGAAGTCCCTCAAGCCAAGACACCTCTCCATGATCGCCATTGCCGGCGTGATCGGGGCAGGCTTGTTTGTCGGCTCCGGCGCAGCCATCCAACAGGCTGGTCCCGGCATCCTTGTCGCCTACCTGGCGGCTGGCCTGGTAGTCATCCTCGTCATGCGCATGCTCGGCGAAATGGCTGCTGCCAACCCGGAAACCGGCTCGTTTTCCACATACGCAGACAAGGCTCTGGGCCGCTGGGCGGGGTTCAGTATTGGCTGGTTGTATGCGTGGTTCTGGATCATTGTTCTTGGTATTGAAGCTACAGCCGGTGCGGCGATTATGCACCGCTGGGTTCCCGGCGTTGACCAGTGGGTTTGGGCCCTTGTTCTCATGGTCCTGCTGACACTGACCAACCTGGGCTCGGTGAAGTCCTACGGTGAATTCGAGTTCTGGTTCGCGTCCATCAAGGTCGCCGCCATTGTGATCTTCCTGCTCGCTGGTGTCGCCGCCATCCTCGGCCTCATTCCCGGCGTTTCCGCTCCGGGCGTGGCCAACCTGCTGGATCAGGGCGGCTTCATGCCCAACGGTCCCGGCGCAGTTCTCGCAGGCATTCTCGTTGTGGTGTTCTCCTTCTTCGGGGCCGAAATCGCCACGATTGCTGCCGGTGAATCGGCCAACCCTGTGGACGCCGTGAAGAAGGCCGTGAAGTCCACGGTGTGGCGCATCCTGATCTTCTATATCGGTTCCATCGCCATCGTGGTCACCCTGCTGCCGTGGAACAGTGCTTCCGTGGCAAAGAGTCCGTACGTTGCTGTCATTGAGCTTTACGGCATCCCCGGTGCCGGCACCATCATGGACATCGTTGTGCTTACGTCCGTGCTGTCCTGCCTCAACTCCGGTCTTTACACGGCCAGCCGCATGCTGTTCTCCCTCTCGCAGCGCGGCGACGCCCCCAAGTCGTGGACGAAAATCTCCAAGCGCGGCGTCCCGGCGGCTGCTGTCCTGGCGTCCACTGTTGTCGGATTCATCACCGTCGGCCTGAACTACATCGCCCCGGACACCGTCTTCCTCTTCCTGGTGAACACTTCCGGTGCCATTGCCTTGTTCGTATGGCTCGTGATCGCTGCATCGCAGCTCGTCCTGCGCAAGCGCATGGGTGCCGCCGCCAACGACCTCTCGCTGAAAATGTGGTTCTTCCCGTACCTGACGTGGATCGCGATGGCCAGCATCGTCGCGCTGATTATCGGCATGGTGATCCTGGAATCCACCCGCGAATCGCTCTTCTTGTCACTCGGCCTTGCTGTGGTGGTCGTGGCCATCGGTGTGTGGCGCTACCGCAAGGGCCGGCCGTCCGGCGGGGCAACCACCACCGAAGCCGAGCCCGCAGAAGTAGGTTCCGGCCCGGCGTCGTAAGCGTCCTTAAGCTGCGGGGCAGCTGCCGTCAGCGTTCGACGGCGGCTGTCCCGTCTGCGTTTAAGTCGCCGGGCCCCCGTGTCATACGACCCTCGGAATCTGCGGATTGGCCTCCTCCGTGTTACTGTCTTTGTCGCTGTTACGGAGAAAAACGAAGTGCTTCTCCGAATCACCCTGCGCGGGTGGCGGAATGGCAGACGCGCTAGCTTGAGGTGCTAGTCCTCGAAAGGGGGTGGGGGTTCAAGTCCCCCTCCGCGCACAGATAGCCCCTGGAAGGTCCTTGATCTTCCAGGGGCTTCGTCGTTAAGCCACGCGCCGGGTGTGGCTAAGATCCCGGTCTCGGCGCGAACATGATGACGCCTACGCCCACGATGCAGATCGCCGTCCCGATGACGTCCCAGCGGTCGGGGCGGAAGCCGTCCACCAGCATCCCCCACGCGAGGGAGCCGACGATGAAGACCCCGCCGTAGGCCGCAAGGACCCGGCCAAAGTGAGCATCGGGCTGGAAAGCGGCGAAGAAGCCGTAAATGCCCAGTGCCACCACGCCGAGCCCAGCCCACCACCAGGCCTTTCCTTCGCGCACGGCTTGCCAGATCAGCCACGCCCCGCCGATCTCAGCAACGGCGGCCAACACGAAGAGGATGGTGGATTTCAGGACGGTCATGCTTCCAGTATTCACTGCTGCCGGATGGGGTTTTCCACATACGAGGATTCCCCGGTTCCGGGTGCTGGGCCCGCCGAATAGCGTTGGATGCAGGAGATGCACTAAGATATTGAAGTCTGTGCTGCGCCCTCCTTCCGAATCTTCGGCGGGGGAGCGATGCACAGCATCGCAAATGAACCTCCTGTTACGGAAATACCGTAACCGCTTAGCCCAAAGGAGGTGGGTTCACATATGCGTCCTTACGAATTGATGGTAATCATCGACCCCGAGGTCGAAGAGCGTACCGTAGAGCCGTCGCTTCAGAAGTTCCTGAATGTCATCACCACCGATGGTGGAACCATCGAGAAGGTTGACATCTGGGGCCGTCGCCGCCTGGCATACGACATCAAGAAGAAGTCCGAAGGTATCTACGCAGTGGTGAACTTCACCGCTGAGCCGGCTACCGCCAAGGAACTTGATCGCCAGCTGTCTCTGAACGAGACGATCATGCGCACCAAGATCATCCGCCCCGAAGACCAGAAGGTCGTTGCTGAGTAATCAGCCCCTTCCAGCTCTTTACACCGCAGGAACGAACAAGGAGGCAGTAGATGGCAGGCGAAACCACTATTACGGTCATCGGTAATCTCACCAATGACCCCGAGCTGCGGTTCACACCGTCTGGCTCAGCAGTAGCGAACTTCACCATCGCTTCTACTCCCCGGACCTTCGATCGCCAGTCCAACGAGTGGAAGGACGGGGAAACCCTGTTCCTCCGCGCGTCGGTGTGGCGTGAAGCGGCTGAAAACGTGGCCGAGTCCCTGACCAAGGGCATGCGCGTCATTGTTTCCGGCCGTTTGAAGAGCCGTTCTTACGAAACCAAGGAAGGCGAGAAGCGCACCGTTATCGAGCTTGAGGTCGACGAAATCGGCCCGAGCTTGCGTTACGCAAACGCCAAAGTCAACCGTACCCAGCGCTCCGGCGGCGGGTTCGGCGCCGGAAACGGTGGCCAGGGTGGCTTCGGCGGCGGTAACGCCGGTGGCTTCGGAGGCGGCGCTGCTGCTGGTGCAAGCCAGGGTGGCGGCAACTCCGGTGGAAACTGGGGCGGCAACCAGTCCGCACAGCAGGATGACCCTTGGGCGACGCCCGGTGTCAGCAACGCTGGTGGCTGGGGCAACGGCCCGGATTCCGAACCTCCCTTCTAAATACATAAACACCACCATCCCGTGGATCTATATCCACGGGCTCCATAGAAAAGGAGCTCCACGATGGCTAAGGCTGAACTCCGTAAGCCCAAACCAAAGTCCAACCCCTTGAAGGCCGCTGACATCACTGTCATCGACTACAAGGACGTAGCACTGCTGCGCAAGTTCATCTCCGACCGCGGAAAGATCCGCGCTCGTCGCGTTACTGGCGTTACCGTTCAGGAACAGCGCAAGATCGCCCAGGCAATCAAGAACGCCCGCGAAGTTGCTCTGCTGCCTTACTCCGGCGCTGGCCGCGGCTAAGGGAAGGGATTAACTAACATGGCAAAGCTCATTCTGACCCACGAAGTAACCGGTCTCGGTGCTGCTGGCGACGTTGTCGAGGTCAAGGACGGTTACGCACGTAACTACCTCCTGCCCCGCGGCTTCGCTCTGGCCTGGACCAAGGGTGGCGAGAAGCAGGTTGAGTCCATCAAGGCTGCCCGCGCTGCTCGTGCCCACGCTTCTGTTGAAGCTGCACAGGCACAGGCCCAGGCTCTGTCCTCCAAGAAGGTCAAGCTCGAGGTGAAGGCCGGCGAGTCCGGTCGTCTCTTCGGTACCGTCAAGCCTGCTGATGTTGCTGCTGCTGTTGAGGCTGCAGGCCTCGGCTCCATCGACAAGCGCAACGTTGAACTGCCGAACCACATCAAGTCTCTCGGTTCGTACCAGGCCAACGTCCGCCTGCACGAGGATGTTTCCGCTGTCATCGACCTCGAGGTCGTTGCCGGTAAGTAGTCTCTGACTGCATCCGAAGGACCCCCGTTGCCGGTTTCCGGTGATGGGGGTCTTTTTGTGTGCCCTACCCCCCGCCGGGATGACACTTAATGACAATGCGCGGGCTCCGTACTGTCATTAAGTGCCATCTCGAGGCGGGTACGGCGGATGTCAGGGCGTGTGGATCTCCGTCATGGTGTGCTGGTAGCCGGTGCGGATCATCTCGGCCAGGACGTCCCGGTCCACGTCGTCCAGCTTGTTGACGTAGAGGCACGCTGTGCTGGTCTTGTATTTGCCGAGCTCGGGCAGCAGCCGGTCCGCCTCAGGGCCTTCCGTCACGCCGTACAGGACGAGGTTCGCCTTGCGCGGTGAAAATCCGACGGCGGCGGCGTCACCTTCGCGGCCGCTCGCGTACTTGTAGTGATAGCTGCCGAAGCCGACGATTGTCGGGCCCCACATCACGGGTTCCTGACCGGTGATGCTCCGCATCATGTCGAGCAGCTCGAAGCCGTCCGCGCGCCGGGTGGGATGTTCCACGGCGCCCAGGAATTCCTCCACAGAGACGTCTGTGGGTTGGGTTTTGTTCTCTGCCATGAGCGTAGTCTCGCAGACACGGACAGCGCCGACCAGTACCGGTGATAGCCTGCATCGGGTGATCCAGGGCTCCGTCCTCCGCTGACCCAAGTAGGTCGCATTTAAGCGCGTTTTGACAGCTCAAAACGCGCGCTATTGCGACCTACTTGGGGCGGGATTGGCGCCACCTCCTTGCAGCGTTTAGCGTGAGACCTATGTCAGCATCCGATGCTTCCGCGAAGGCCAGCGGCAACCCCTTGCTGGTGCTGGGCAAGATCACGTCCATCCTTGATGCCTTTTCCCTTTCGAAGCCGGTTCTGCAACTGAGCGACATTCGTGAACACACTGGTATGCCCACGTCCACGGTTCAGCGGCTGGTCACCAATCTGACATCCCAGGGGTTCCTTGACCGGGAAGGCGACGCCTACAGGATCGGCATGCGGCTGGCTTATTGGGCGGCGCCGGCTACGCGTGGCATGGAAGTCGTGGACATCCTGAGTCCGCTGCTCAAGACGTTGCGCGACACCACAGGGGAGACAGCGTGCTTCTTCAAGGCCGAGCAGCATTACCGTGTGTGCGTTGCAATGGCAGAAACGCGCCATGCGTTGCGTCGTGAAATGCACCTTGGCAAGATCGTCCCGCTGCACGCAGGTTCGGCCGGGAGGGTTTTGCTCGCCTGGTCTCCAGAACTCATGGAAGCCGTGCTGCAGGACCCTTTGGAGCCGATCACGGACTACACGATCACCAGTTCCGAGGAGTTGGAGGGAGCGGTGAAAAGGACCCGGGCCGACGGATTCGCGATCACAGTGGGAGAGCGGGAAGACGGAGCCTCCGGGCTGTCCGCACCCGTCTTCGACTCGACCGCTGCCTTGGTGGGGGCGGTGACCATCAGCGGGCCTACCTTGCGGATGCCGTTGGAGACCTGCGAGGAATGGGTGGAGCCTTTGCTGGCGACTGCGGAGCACATGACGAGATTGATTGGTGGAAGGTTTCCCGGCGAGGCGTAAGCCCCGGCGTTGTTGGTCGCTGACGCGCTTGCTAGGCTCAAGCATCCGCAGGAAAAGGATCAACGATGAACGAGCATTCCCCCGCAGTAGATGCCTACATCGCAGCCCAGCCCGCTGGGGTCCAAGAGATCCTGCATGAGATCCGGCGCACCATCCACGAGGCCGTGCCCGGGGCCGGGGAGATGATCAGTTACGACATCCCGACGGTCACGATCGCGGGACACTATGTTGTGTATTTCGCGGCTTGGAAGAGCCATATTTCCGTCTACCCCGTGCCACGGAGGGATGAAGCGTTGGCTCAGGAATTGGCACCGTATTTGGCGGGTAAGGGCACGCTGAAGTTTCCCCTCGCAAAGCCCATTCCATACGGCATGATTGCAAGGGTGGCTGCCCAACTGGCAGCGGAGAAAATCCGCTGATTGACGTCCAGTTATGAGGGGTACTGAACACACGGGCGTACACAGGAGGAAACGCATGGATTCCGCACGGACTTTCGAGTCGATTGTCATCATCTTCAATCCCAATAGCACCGGGGATGCGCCGGAGTTGGCGGAGCAGTTGCACGGCAAGCTGAAGGACATGCTGCCCTATTCGCCGGAGATCATCCTTGAACCAACGCAGCATGCAGGCCACGCGGTGGACCTCGCCCGGGAAGCCGCTGCTACACGCGGCAATGTACTGGTTGTGTCCGTCAGCGGCGACGGCGGATACAACGAGGTCGTGAACGGTGTGATGCAGGCCGAAAACCCCCAGGCTGTGGCGGCTGTTATGGCGGCTGGGAACGCCAACGACCACCGCCGCACAGTGGGCACCAAGCCGCTCGAAGAAGCCATTGCCGAAGGCCATGTGCGGAACATCGACCTGCTGCGGATCCACACCGGCCAAAAGGAGAATGAACCGCTGGAATATGCGCATTCCTACATTGGGTTCGGCCTGACACCAGTTGTCGCGACGGAACTGGAAAAGGGCAGCAAGGGAGCTTTGAAGGAGATGGTCTCGGTGATTAAGACCTTCTCCGAGTTTGAGCCGTTTGAGATTCGCCTGGACAACGGAAAGCGCCAGAAAGTGGACAGCCTGGTTTTCGCCAACATCCCGGAGATGGCAAAGTACGCCACCCTCAGCGAAGCGGAGGAAACACCCAGGGACGGGAAGTTCGAGGTCATCTTCCTGCCCCACATGCCCAGATGGCGGGTGGCTCTGAATGCCCTCCGGGCGACCACCCAAGGTCTGGGGGACCAGCCCAGTGTGAGCAGCTACGAGTTCACCACCCTCAAGCCGCTGCCATACCAAATGGATGGTGAAGTGAAGAACGTCGAGGCCGGCATCAAGGTCAAAGTTGAAAGTGCGCCCCGCGCCTTGCCGAGCATCGGATAGCCGCTGCTAGTTTCGTTCCCCCACGCACGCTGCGGTCACAAAGTCGTAGATGCGCGCCCGCAGTTCATTGGAAGCCGCAATGCCGAGCCGCCCCTTCCGGTCGCCAACAACGACCCGCAGGGGCAGCAACGTCCCCACCTTATCCTCCGCCACAGCATGCGGGTCGCAGCGCGCGGGGCGGATCGTCATAGGTAGGATCCGCGCGTCACTTCCGGCTGAGATGGTGACGTTCCGCGGCCACGGGTCAGTGGGCAGCTCGGCCAGCAATGTGGTCCCGTCTATGGACTCGATCGTGAGGCTTTGCGGCCCTATGGAGCCAGCCATCGGGGTAATGAGAAGACGTACGACGGCGGTGCTGCCATCCGGGGCGACCTCAAGTCCGGGGTCCAAGACTATGGAGGCAACGGCGGCAGCTTCCGCTGCGAGGCAGAGTTCGTCGGCGTTCCGCTGCAGGACGTTGTAGGGGTCGCCGGCTTCCACGGAAGCCTCCCTGGCCTCGGTGGCCTGCTCTCCGTAGAGAATAGTGGCCCGAAGAGGCGCTTCGGTGGTATGGCCGCATTTCGCGGTTGGTAGTTCAGTGGGCACGCTCTTAGGCTGACGCGGCGGGAGCTCCAAGGCTCCATCGGCAGGTGTCCAGACAATGTCCCCTTCGAACATCCCGGATTCCAACCGTGCGCCGCTCACCCGAAGTGGAGCGTCCGTGGTGTTCGTCAGCTGGAGGAGGATTGCCTGTTTCCCGTACTGATCCCTGGACTGGTTGACCTCCATGGCGATGGGTTCCGGATCAGAGCTCACGGCAGGGGTCGCAGCAGGCCGCGAGTCCGAAGCGTCGCAGCCCGCAACGAGCGGGACGGTTGCGGCCACAATCAGGGACACCGCCAGAGAACGCCAAGTCCGGCACACCATGCGAACAGTGTAGGTCTGCGACGTCTGCAAGGCTGTTCGTTGTCACCCCTATCCCGTAAAGTCACGCGCACGCACAAAACGAAATGAAAGGGCACCGCATGTCATTCCAGGCATATCTTGACGCCATTGAGGACAAGACCGGCCTCACGCCGCGGCAGCTCGTCGAAATCGCCGAAAGCAAGGGCTTCAACGACCCCTCAGTCAAGGCCGGGACGATTCTTGAATGGCTCAAGACCGACTACGACCTTGGCCGCGGACACGGCATGGCGCTGGTGCACGTCATAAAGAACGGGCCAACAATAGGTAGCAAGCACGTCGGAACGGCTGGGACGCATAGCGACGAGTCGGACACCCTGTGGCTTGACGGCAAGGCAAGCAAGCCGCCGATTCTGTAAGTCGCATCTGCCTATGGCAACGGGATCGTAAGCATGCTTAGCTTATCTCCAGCGATTCCCGTCGAGGGCGCGAAGAAAGGAACCACATGTCTACCGTGACCCAGCTCTTCAACTCATCTGCGGCCGACGTCTGGAAAGTGATCGCCGACGGCTGGCTCTATTCCGGCTGGGTAGTGGGGGCCTCGCGGATCCGGGCCGTCGATGACCAGTGGCCGCAGGTCGGTGCCAAGCTGCACCACTCGGTGGGCGCTTGGCCCTTGCTGATCAACGACAGCACCAGTGTGACCGCCGTGAACCCGGGCCGGTCATTGGAACTCCTTGCCCGGGGATGGCCCATGGGAGAGGCCAAGGTCCTCATCACGCTTGAGGATCTTGGAGGCAAGCAATGCCGGGTCTCCATCGCCGAGGACGCGATTCGAGGTCCTGGGAAGGTAGTTCCCAAGGCGTTGCGGGATTCCGCGATCACTGTGCGGAACCGGGAGACCCTCAAGCGACTGGAGCTGATGGCCGCAGGGGGAGCAGGCAGGCAAAACTAGAAGCCAGACGAACGGCCGCCCTGCAGCCCGCGTCACTCAAAGGCAGGGGGCTCCCTGTCTCACTTGCCTCCCGCGGAGGAAGGGATGACCCAGTCGAACGCGTCCGCACGCGAACGTGCTCCCTGGGCGGCCTTCGAGCGGTTGGGTTCGCCCAGCTCTGCGAGCAACTTCTCTGAGAGGGCCACCAGTTCGCCAAAAACCCCGGGCGTGAGCCACTCGGGTCGCGTAGCGAAAAGGATATCCTCGCTGGACGTATTGCCACTGGCTCCAGGTGCGAAAGGGCAACCGCCCAAGCCCCCGAGTGCGCCGTCCACCATGGCTGCTCCGGCCTGGATGGCGGCCAGCGTGTTGGCGACGCCCAGGCCCCAGGTGTCGTGTCCGTGGTAGACAATCCGCCGTGCGGGGGACTCCTCCTGCACGCGCGTTATCAGGCGGGAAACCTGTGCCGGGACGGCTTGTCCCAGGGTGTCGCAAATGACGATGTCCGTGGTGCCTTCGGCCCGGGGGTCATTGGCGATGGAGAGGACCCGCTCCTCAGGAACGTAGCCTTCGAACGGGCAGGTGAAGGACGTTGCGATGCAGAGCTGGATCCGGCCGCCCACTTCCCGGGTGTACTCAACGGCCTGGGGTAGGGCAGCGAGGCTCTCGTCCGTGGAGCGGCCAATGTTGGCTTTGTTGTGGGAATCCGAGGCCGACAAGCAGTACTGGAAGTTGCGGGCGCCCGCAGCGGAGGCCTTGGCAACGTGGCTCGGTGTGGCCACCCAGATCCAGCACTTCTCCAATTCCTCGGGCGTGAGCGCCTGGACCACCTCCAGGGTGTTCGCCATGGTGGGGACCAGGTCCGCGCGGGCCATGGAACCGAGCTCAATGGCAGGGACGCCCAACCGCAGCAATTCCCGCACGGTTTCGATCTTCTGCTCTGTGGGCAAAAGCTTGCCGGTCAGCTGCAGTCCATCCCTGAGCGTCACATCGCGCAGGATCACGTTGCCCAAGGTTACGGCCAAGGGGCTTTCAAAGCGGTTCATGGTCGGAGAGCCTGCTCGCGGCCGGAGGCTGCATCGATCTGCGCAGCGTCCAATTGGAGGAGCCCGCCGAGAATTTCCTGAGTGTGTTCGCCAAGGTCCGGGCCAAGGTTCCGGATGGGGAGCGACTGCTCGCCAATGACGGGGACAATGCCCGGGAAGCCCACTCCGGGGAGGACTTCCTCGCCCGTGGAGACGTCGAACTTCTGAATCATGTTGCGTGACGCGTACTGGGTGTCCTCGCTGATGTCGGCCGCCGTGTAGATGGGGCCCGCGGGAACACCCGCGGCATCCAGCGCGGCCAGGGCTTCTGAGGCACTCAACTGCGCCGACCACTCGCCGATCGCCTGGTCCAGTTCCTCGCGCTGAGCCCAACGTCCCGCATTCGTCTGAAGGGACGGGTCTTCCGCCAAGTCCGGCCGCCCAATGGTCTGCATGTACCGCTGGAAGATTGAGTCGCCGTTACCTGCCACCACAATGCTGGCGCCGTCCTTGCACACGTAGGCGTTCGAAGGGGCGATGCCTTCCATACGGCCACCGACACGCTGGCGGTCCACGCCGTACGCCTGATAATCGGGAATCAGCGATTCCATCATGGAGAACATCGCCTCATTCAACGCGACGTCAATGATGCGTTCGGTGAGCGGCGCAGCGCCAGCCGAGTTCCGGCGTCGTGCTTCACGCTGGTACAGGCTCATCATGGAGCCGAAGGCGGCGTAAAGGCCCGCGATCGAGTCTCCGATGGAGACGCCCACCCGGACAGGTGCGCGGTCCGGGTCGCCCACCAGGTTGCGGAACCCGCTGTAGGCCTCGGCGACGGCGGCAAAACCGGGCCGCTCGGACAGTGGCCCGGTCTGCCCGAAGGCCGAGATGCGCGTGACGATGAGGTCCGGGTTGGCCTCATTCAGTACCTCCGGCCCGAGGCCCCACTTCTCCAAGGTTCCGGGTCGGAAGTTTTCCAGGAGGATGTCCGACTTCGCCACCAGCGCCAGTACGGCCTGCTTCCCTGCCTCCGTCCGCATATCCAGGACCACCGACTTCTTATTGCGGTTCAACGTCCGGTAAAGCATGGACGTGGTGCCCTTGTGCAGGCGCCAGTTCCGCAGTTCGTCGCCGGTGCCGGGGCGCTCGACCTTGATGACTTCGGCGCCGAAATCGGCGAGGAGCCTGCCAGCCGTGGGTGCGGCGATGTAGTTACCGAGTTCGAGTACCCGGACGCCTTTCAGCGGGGCGATTGATTCGTTCGTCATGGTCTTCTTTCAGTGCGTTCGGGTGGAGCGGTCGGCGTGGGTATCTAGAAGAGCAGGCTCATGGGCAAGATCAGGAGGATCGCGACCACGGAGGCTACGGAGACGCCCACCGTGACCGATTTCAGTGCACCCCTAACACTCTGACCCAAGAGCGACTGCAGGAGCCAGAACGTGTTGCTGGTGACGTGAACCATGAAGAGCGAACCTGCCCCTGCCGCGAGGGCCAGCAGTACGGGATCCAAACCGATCGCCGGTGCGATGGGCGCCAAAAGGCCGGCTGCCGTAATGGCTGACAGAGTGACGGACCCGACGGCGATGTGCAGCACTGCGGCGATGGCCCAGACCACCAACAACGGGGCTACGGTGCTCGCGGAGAAGAAACCGCCCAGGATGTCGCCGAGGCCGGCCGCTTTGACTGTTGCGGCGAGGGATCCACCCACGCCGGTGAGGATCAGGATCTGGCCGCTCTCCTTGAAACCGACTGTGATGGCTTCTTCAACCTTCTTCTGCCCGACCGTGGCGCGGGTTACCAAGCACGTGCCGATGAGGCCGATCAGCAGGGCGATGATGGGCTCACCCAGGAGCTGAAGCCAGGGGATGTCCATCTCGAAGATTTCCAGGATCGCGCCGGCGCCGATGAGGACCAGGGAGGTGAGGAGCGGGGCGAAAAGCACGATCAACGGCTTGTCTTTGCGTTCGCGTTCTGCCACTGCCACTGTGCCGCCGATTGGCTGGGTGTCCTGGCCCGCCGTCGTGCTTTCTGCGTGCTGTACTCCGCGGCCGCTGTTGGCGGGCTCCTCTCCTTCGCTGTCTTCCTCGGCAACGAAGGTGTGGTCCTCGTCCTTCGCCTCGTTCCAGAAGCCGCGGCGGAAGAGGAAGGTCATGATGCCGATGGAAATGATGATGGTGGGGATGACCAGCAGCAGCCCGAAGAGCAGCATCTTGCCCAACGGAACGTTGAGCAGACCGGCAAGGGCCAGCGACGCGACCCCGGGAACCGTGAAGACGATGCCGCATTCCAACGCGATGGCCATGGCTGTGGCCATGCGAGCCGCTCCGAGCTTGCCGATCTTTGGCGCCAGCTTGCGGGCCAGCGGTGCTGAGATGACGAGCAGGACATCCAGAAAGATGGATTGCAGCAGCGTGCCGATAGCCAGACCCATGGTGTACGGGAGTCGCTTGGGTCCGAAGGTCTTGAGCAGATGCTCCACGAGGCGCCGAATTGCGCCGCTTTGGTTAAGGATGGAGCCCATGAGGACGCCGAAGGCGATGAGCAGGCCAACGTCCACCATGATCTCGCCGAAGCCGCCGGTGATGGTCTTGACGGTTTCTTCCACACCGAGCCCTACAGCCAGGCCCAGGTAGACGGAGGCGAGGGTCAGCGAGATGACCGGGTTGACTCTGAAGCGGACGATCAGCAGGACGGCGGCCAGCACCGCCACAGCTGTGTTGATCAGAACAGCAATGTCTGACATAGGGGGAATCCGATCGTTGGGCCTTCTGCTTTGAAGGCTGCGAAATCCAGGAGGCACAGTGAGCCGCGCCACATCACTAAAACCATATTATGGGTTTGAACTCATATTGCAAGCCCTCCCGGAAAGTAGACTGACCGAATGCCCTACGCCATCCGAACCGCCCGGGAGACCGACGTCCCTGACATTGTCGCTATGGAGTTGGCTTCCGAGCGCGCCTCTCCTTCGGGCGCAGAACGACTGGCGATCGCGGTTGCTGCCGCAGTTTCTGATCCTCTCCACCTCGTCCTGGTGGCGGAATCGGAAGGGGGCTCGGTCGCAAACGAAAGTTCCGGCGTGGTGGGCTGGGGAAAAACCCATTACTGGGACTATTCAGACGGTCCAGCCCCTGCGGGCCATTACCTTGGCGGAATTACGGTCCTTCCGCGCTGCCGGCGCCAAGGCGTGGCCTCATTGCTGACGGAGGCGAGGCTGGCCTGGATCTGGCAGCTGTCGGACGCCGCTTGGTATGTAGTGAACGCGCGCAACAACGCCTCACTCTCACTCCATCAGCAGTGGGGGTTTCGAGAGATCGCCCGCCGCCCGAGCTTTCACACTGTGAATTTCGATGGCGGTGAAGGGATCCTGCTCAAGGCCCTGAGTCCGTGAGGCCGCGCCCGTAGCCGGTTAAATGCCAGGGGAATACATTGACCAACGCCCCTGTTCACTCATTTAGATGCATATGCATGTATGCTTTGGATGAACGAGCAACAGGAGAATGCCATGGAAACCCGCCGCATCACCGTCCTTTCCGCCGGACTCGGCGTACCGTCGTCGAGCCGTCTGCTGGCTGACCAGCTGGCCGCCTCCGCCGAGCGGCAACTGCGGGCCGTGAGCTATGAGGTGAGGATCGACGTCGTCGAACTGCGCGACCTGGCAGTGGACATCGCCAACAACTTCGTGACCGGCTACGCCGCACCGGGCCTCGCAGAGGTGATTGCCGGCGTCGAAGATTCTGACGGCATCATCGCCGTCACCCCCATCTTCAGCGCCTCCTACAGCGGTCTCTTCAAGTCGTTCATCGACGTCCTTGATCCCAAGTCCCTGGACGGTAAGGCCGTCCTGCTCGGCGCTACCGGCGGCACCGACCGCCACCAGTTGGTCCTCGACCACGCCCTGCGGCCGCTGTTCAGCTACCTGCGGACCCGCATGACGGCGACCGGCGTCTTCGCCGGACCCCAGGACTGGGGAAACGACGACGGCGGCTCGCCCCTTTCTGCCCGCGTGGACCGGGCGGCTGGTGAACTCGTGCAGTTGCTGAGCGGCCCCCAGCCGGGGCGGAAGACTCCTGTGCTCGAATCGCTGCCGTTTGAGCAGTTGCTGGCGGGAATCTCAGCCGGGCGGTAGGGCGAACTTTTCGGCGCGGCCGATCGTTAGGGCAAACATGAAATGTCCTGTGGATTCTGTTGAATTGGTCATGAGCGAGCGAAGCGGCGTGGAGATCGACTACTGCCCGCAATGCAGGGGGGTGTGGCTGGACCGCGGAGAGTTGGACAAGATTATTGACCGCGTCGACTCAGGCGCTGCCCAGTCCAGGCCTGCGGCGCCGTCGCAGCAGCCTATCGCGCCACCGCCGATTTACAACCCGTTCGAATCACGTCCTCAACAACCGCGGTATGACGATCGCGGTGGACGAGGCGACTACGATCGCCGCGATTACGAGCGCAAGGACTACGACCGTCGCGACGAATACGGCCGCAAGCGCAAGAAGAAGGAAGGCTTCCTGGGCGACCTGTTCGACTTCTAGGGGGCCTGTCTCCCCAGTCGTCGCCTCAGTCGTCCAAGAGTTCGATGAACTCGCGGGCCTGCTTCATGGTGATGTCCGAGTGCCGCGTGAGGGCGCGGGCTGCACCCTCGACGTCGCCGCTCTTCGCCAAGGTGCGGATGCGCCCGTAGATCTCGTCATTGAGCATGTTGCTGCTGACCTCCCGCGTCACGTCCCCCTTGCTGACGATTGCGCGGTAGCGGTAGGGGAAGCGTTCGGGCTCGTCGTCGTCATCCGCAAGCAGGTCTTTGGCGGGCGTCTCGGGGGTAAACGGCTGAGGATGCGCTGCCAAGGCCCCCACGGCGTCGCGTGAAGCGCGCAGCCCTTCCCCGGTTGACTGAAGGTACAGCTTGATTGCCGCCATGCCCTGCCCCTGGGCAATGAGCGAGTAGAGCCGCCGATGCTGCTCCTCGTTAAGCTTTGCCGCCGATTCCTTGGCCAGCTGCACCGGGTCTTTCGGGGCGTTGGCAGCTGCGGCGTCGGCTTTGGTCTCCGCCGAGCGCTTGGTGAAGGAGCGAATAAGGAGCAATACGCCCAGAATGACCGCGATGAGGATCAAAAGCGGGACGAGAAGGGAATCCATGGCGTTGTCAGAGCCGATCTATGTAGTTCTTGGCGGTGTGCAAATCTGAGTGCGTGGCTTGTCGCAGGACTTTGATGGCCTGGATCTTTTGCCCGCTGCGGACCAGGTTTTGTAACTCGAAGGCGAGTTGCGGGTTGAGTTGGCCGTTCGGAAGGACGGCCGGCTGCTGGGCTTGGCTTCCTGCGCGTGGCGTGCCCGATGCCGGCTGCGTGGTCCGGTTGTGCTCCGTCTGCTGGGCTCGGTTCTGGCTGGGGTGGGTGGAAGCTTCGATTTTTGCCCGGGCAGCAAGTGCGGCTTGGACTTGTGAGGCTTGGTGGGCGGCGGACCGGGCGGCGAGTTCGCGCTGGTAACGCTCGGCGTCCGAGAGGCCTGTATCGCGAGGCTTGAAGGCCGCCGAAAGAGCCCAGAGCAGAGCTATGAGGACGATGAGCGGAAGGACAATCGTCAGCACGTCACCAAGGTTCATCCCCATGCTTAGAGCTTATGCCAATTGTTGGTTATCCACAGCACATTCCAAAGCGGGCATAGGCTTCTGAGAGGTCAGTGTCAAATTGAGGGCGCCCCTGTTAGATGCATCACAATTTCGGCATGTTTAGCATGCTTCCGGAGGGGTAAGGGGCGCTTGGAGTATTCGAGGCTGTGGATCATTTTCCACTAAAACTTTCTTTTACCCACAGCCTGTGTTGAACGTTTCCGCAGGTCAGAGGCTAGTTGCTACAAAAAGAATTTCTCTATCCACAAGGTAACGCACAGACTGTGCACAACGAGTGGGGCCTATTCCACAGGTTATCCACACGTGTGGCGAACAGCGGGCTTTGCGACGGCGCAGACCACCGCTAACGTGGCTCGGGAACCTGTTTCACGATTGATTTCGCCTTCTCCGTGCTCACCCAGCAGACGCCCACAAACGCGTCTGGGGACATAGCTGTGGATAAGTTGTGGAAATTGGGGAAAGCCGAAAAATGTCGGTCCTCACGGATACAACAGGAGCACTCGGCTGGTCCGGAGGCTCGGGCAATCTTTCCCAGGTTCACCTGCGCTTGACCCACCGCTGAGGACGCAACTCGCTGCAGTGGTACATATATGGAGGACGGCTTTGTCAGTTACGCACTTGGACTCAATCGAGGGCACACGCGCTTCGGACTCGAGCCGCAAACCTCCCCAGGACATTCCCGCGGAGCAGTCGGTCCTCGGTGGCATGATGCTGTCCAAGGATGCAATTGCCGACGTCGTGGAGATCGTCCGCGGCCATGACTTCTACCGTCCCGCGCACGAAACCATCTACGAATCGATCATCGACCTCTACGGCCGTGGCGAACCCGCTGATGCCGTCACGGTCTCCGATGAGCTGACCAAGCGCGGCGAAATCAACAGGATCGGCGGGCCGGCCTACCTGCATGAGCTCATCCAGACGGTACCCACGGCCGCCAACGCCGGCTACTACGCGGAGATCGTGGCTGAGCGCGCTGTGCTGCGCCGCTTGGTCAATGCCGGAACCAAGATCGTCCAGATGGGCTATGGCCAGGACGGCGAAGTGGAAGACCTCGTCAACCAGGCGCAGGCAGAGGTCTACGCCGTCGCCGAAAAGCGCACTGCCGAGGACTACGTGGCGTTGAAGGACGTCATGGAATCCACCGTTGATGAGATCGAAGCGTCCGGGCATCGCGGCGAGGGCATGGTCGGTGTCCCCACCGGTTTCTACGAACTTGACGAACTGACCCACGGCCTCCACCCGGGCCAGATGATCGTTATTGCTGCCCGTCCGGCTGTTGGTAAGTCGACCTTCGCCTTGGACTTCGCGCGTTCCGCTGCGATCAAGAACAATCTCGCTACGGTCATGTTCTCCCTGGAAATGGGACGGAATGAGATCGCTATGCGTCTGCTCTCCGCCGAAGCCACCATCGGACTTCAGGATCTCCGTAAGGGCACCATCAAGGACGAGCAGTGGTCCAAGATCGCCACCACCATGGGCCGCATGAACGATGCCCCGCTGTTTATCGACGACAGCCCCAACATGTCCCTCATGGAAATCCGTGCCAAGTGCCGCCGCCTCAAGCAGCAGCACGACCTCAAGCTCGTAATCCTCGACTACCTCCAGCTCATGAGCTCCGGCAAGAAGGTGGAGTCACGCCAGCAGGAAGTTTCCGAGTTCTCGCGTGCACTCAAGCTGCTCGCCAAGGAACTCCAGGTTCCGGTCATCGCGCTGTCGCAGCTGAACCGTGGATCCGAACAACGCCAGGACAAGCGCCCCATGGTGTCCGACCTCCGTGAGTCCGGTTCCATCGAGCAGGACGCGGACATGGTCATCCTGCTGCACCGTGAGGACGTCTACGACAAGGAATCCCCGCGCGCAGGTGAGGCCGACATCCTGGTGGCCAAGCACCGTAACGGTCCCACCAAGGACATCGTGGTGGCGTTCCAAGGCCACTACTCGCGGTTCGCCAACATGGCCGGCGACACGGGTGGGGGCGGGTTCTAAGCCTCCGAACGGCGGGATTTGCCGTACTTCTGGTGAGTGTCCGCTGAGCAGGTCGAGGCAATCCCGCTCGATCGATTCGGAAAATTCCCATCGAATGCAAGTCCAGAAACACATCCAGACGTTCAGCCTCAATGGCTGGCCGTCCTTGGAATTCCTTGGATCAATACTTGCGGATAGTGGGGGTAGGAACGGGTAGTGACTGAAAGTTCCCCGCGCATGACACCGCGCACGTTTACGGGCCGGGTATGCGTGTATCTGGCCTTCACCAGTGGCTTGTGGTCCGTCCAGTGGCTCCTGCGCTGGGCGACCAGCGGGCTCGTACCCCAACCTACGCTGTTGGGCTTGTTCATGTTGGCCGGAATCTTTCTTTTTTGGTTCTTTCTGCCGCCCGTACCGTGGTTCCCGGCCAAGCGGCGGCGGGACAGGAAGGACTAACGTCGAGGGCCCCGAAGCTAGCTACGGAAGCAGGGTTCGGGGCCCTCAAGCCGTGTGGCTGCACCCGTGCCTCACCGATACAGCAGGTACAGCACCACTGCGATGCCCGGGAAAAGCGCCTGGCCGATTGCACTGACCCACAGGCGCTTTTCCGTGACCCACAGCCAGAAGCCCAGGAAGACATGCGCGGAGCAGCAGAAGATCACGATGGCTGACCCGCTCGTGGCATTGCCGGAGTTAACCATGAACAAGCCCACGGCGATGCCCACCCCAAAGGTGATGTTGTATGCCCCGACGTTCATGGCCCACATACGGACGGCGCGGACGTTGTCGGGTTTGATCAGGAAGATCCTGTGTAACCGTTGATCCCCATGGAAGAAGATCTCCAGGACGCCCACACTGATCAGTGCCAGTGCTGTTCCACCTGCGAAGATCTGACTCAAGAGATTCATTATGGTTCTCCTGCACTACAAGCGCGAGTATTGGCGTGCAGGATACGCCGGGGCACTGCGTCACTCAAGAGATCGCGTTGACTCATAGAAAACCTCCGCGTGGCTGCCTGACGGCAACGCTTTTGCGAGGGGTGGTTGGCCGGGTCTTTTAGTTGAGTGGAAGTCCGAAGGGGTAGGTGTGGCCCGTTGTGTTCATGGACTTGAATGGTCCCTCGCATTTTCCCGATATCGCCGAGC
>NZ_JBFBGW010000024.1:0-64496 GCF_040684895.1 Paenarthrobacter sp. NPDC089322 | reverse complement strand
GCGTTTTGTGAGTCACGACCGCGGGGTGGAACGGCCTGCACCTACTCTGCCAGCCAATCCCAGACCAGCCAGCACAATCCTCACAGCGTTTTGAGCCCTCAAAACGCGCTTTACTGCGACCTAGTTGGGGGAGCCGAGCAGCAACTCGTCCTGCGCGTCGTCGTAGGCGTCGCGGGCTTCGAGAATCGACGGGACATGGCTCTCCGCCCATTCACGCAGCATCGACAACGGTTCCAACAGGGACATCCCCAAAGCCGTCAGTTCGTAGTCCACGCGCGGGGGAACCTGGGCATGGACGGTCCGGGTAACCAATCCGTCGCGCTCCAAAGCACGCAGCGTCTGTGTGAGGACCTTGGGCGTCACCACGCTCACCATCTTGCGCAGTTCGGAGAATCGCACGGGTCCCTCGCCGAGCACCTGAATAACCAGCGACGCCCACTTGTCCCCGATTCTTTGGAAGATCACGCGGGACGGGCAGTTGGGATCGAGGACGTTGGCGGGGAGTTCTTTGGTATCCATCAGGTAACTAGGTTCCTTTGAAGCTATCAGTATCAAATAGATACCGTTGGGTCATTGCAAGGCCAACCCCAAGGAGAGCAATGAAAATCGCAGTTTACGGCGCAACGGGCATGGTCGGCAGCCAGATCGTCAACGAGTCCATCACACGCGGCCACGAGGTCACCGCCATCTCCCGCACGGGGTCAGAGGTCGCCGGCGCAACCGCCAAGACCGCCGATCTGGCGGACACTCGGGCGTTCGCCGCGATTGCCAAGGACCACGACGTCGTCGTGCTGGCTACGGGTCCCAGCCGCACCGGCGGTGACCATGCAGAATGGCTCGATGCCATGGCCTCTGCCTACAGCAACGCCGAAGGCACCCGCCTCATGATTGTGGGCGGCGCTGGAACTCTTGAGATCGACGGCGTCCGGCTCCTCGATTCTCCCGACTTCCCCGAGGCATACAGGGCCGAGGCAACCACCGCTGCCAAGGCCCTGGAAGCCGTGAAGCAGACAGAGACCCTGGACTGGACAGTCCTTGCACCGGCTCCCGTGATTCAGCCCGGCGAGCGTACGGGGGAATACAAGCTGGCGAAGGACACCCCTGCGGGCACCAGCATCTCCTCGCAGGACTACGCCGTGGCCATGCTGGACGAGATTGAAACCCCGGCCCACCGCCGCGCCCGTTTCACAGCCGCAAACTAGTCCCGGTCCGCGGCAAAGCCCAGCCCGGGTACCTCCATGTGGAATATGTCCTTCAAGGCATGCTTCGCTGCGTGGTACCCGGGCATTCCAGTGACCCCGGGGCCTGGCGGCGTCGAGGATGAACACAGATATATGCCCTTCATCGGCGTCCGCCACGGCGCCGGCGACACTACGGGTCGCCTCAGCAAGCCTCGCATGTCCATGATCCCTGCGCTAAAGTCGCCACCCACGTAGTTTTCGTTATAGACGGCCAGTTCCGCCGCCGTCGTGGTTTTGGACCTGACCACAACGTCCCGGAAGCCAGGTGCGTAACGCTCGATTCGCGCAGTCACTGCTTCTGCCATGTCCACATCGGATCCTGCAGGGACGTGGCAATACGTCCAGAGGATGTGCCGCCCGGCGGGGGCGCGGGTGGAGTCCACTACGGACGGCTGCGACACCAATACGTAGGGCTCGTCCGGGTGCCTGCCCATATCCACAAGATTCTCGGATTCCGCCATGGCCATACGGGAGCCGCCCACGTGCACGGTTCCCGCCTTCCTCAGTTCGGACGCGAGCCACGGAACGGGTTCGGACAGGATGTAGTCCACCTTGCACGCTGCATTCCCGAACCGGAATGCTTCCAAGGACCGTCGATACCGGTCCGGAACCTCGCTGCCTCCCAAGCGCAGCAGCGTCGGCGGAGCAACGTCCAACAGGATGGCTTTCGCGGGCCGGACCTGGTCCAGTGAATCGACGCGTTGGCCGGTGTGGATGGTTCCTCCGTGTGCCATGAGGTCGTCGGCCATGGCATTCGCGATCGCCTGCGACCCGCCAACCGGCACCGCCCATCCTTCGTCATGGGCCAACACAATGAGCATGAGCCCGGCGCCGGTCGAACTCAACGACGGCTGGGATCCCAACGCATGGGACATGGCACCGGTCAACAGCGCGGGAGCTGCAGTCTCCTTGAATCGGCGCTCCCATAGTGGAGTCCCTTGATCCAGGGTTGCTAGTCCGAACTTAAGGGCTGCCAGCGGATCCTTGGGCACACGCAGCAGCTTGTTGGAGGTGAAGTCCACTACGCCGTTGACGCGTGCCAACAACGGCTCGACCAGCCGGCGGTATGCTGGACCGTCTACTCCGAGCTCCATGACCGTCCGCACCAGCGATTGGTATGCGACGGCGGCACCGCCCACATCCAAGGGGACGCCATGCTGCACTTCCGGAACGCGCAGGTCAATGCGGCGGGAGAGTTCAAATGCCCGGAAAAAGGGCGACACCAAGGCCATAGGATGCACTGCGGAGCATACGTCGTGCAGGTACCCGGGCTCGATCAACTCCTTGGTTCGCGATCCGCCGCCGATCGTGTCGGCCGCCTCGTACAGGTGGACGTCCAGCCCCGCCCGGGCCATCACCACCGCGGCGGCAAGACCATTTGGACCGGATCCGACGACGGCGACATCAGCCATGGCGGCCAACCTCCTCTGCATGGGGTGCTTCGGGTGCGGCGTGTTCGGGCCGGGAACGCCACGGCATGACGGATGTGGACGGATGGAACAGATTGACCCTTAGCCAGTCTTTGGCATCCTTGAAAGGCCCGCCATGGGGATCATCCTCGCCCAGGGAGCGCAAGGGGTCCTGGGACGGATCCCATATATCGATGACCACCCGGCCCATCAAGTAAGCAGTGGCAACCATGTGCACGAGGACGGCAACCACGTACGCGGACATGTCGATGTTGTGCTGGGCAGCCCCTCCGCTGGTCGCTTGCCCGAGGTACATCCAGATCGCGGCCCAATGGAGGCCTTCGGCAGCCTGCCACAGCAGGAAGTCCCTCCATCGGGGGCGGGCAAGTGCCAGCAAGGGAATAAGCCAGATCACGAACTGCGGCGAGTAGACCTTGTTGGTCAGGATGAAGGCGCCAACGATCAGGAAGGCAAGCTGAGCCAAGCGCGGCCGCCGCGCGGCTGTCAGGCCGAGCACTGCGATCAGGGCGCAGGCCAGGATGAAGAGATTCAGGGCTAGCGAGTTAATGGTGGCCGCCGTGAGTTGCGTCCACTGAAGCCGCTCGGAGATGAGGTTATAGGCGAACCAGGGTGAGCTGTACCCGGCGGGCCTGTCCTGCGTGAATTCGAAGAAATAGCGCCAACCGGAAGGGTTCATGGCGGCAATCGGGAGGTTCACTGCCAACCAGGATGCCGCGGCCGCGCCAGCCGTCACGAAGAACACCCTGAGTCGGCCACTGCGGAGCGCCAGAACCAGGACGGCCCCCAGGATGAGGACTGGATAGAGCTTGGTCGCGGTGCCAAGCCCTATGCAGACCCCGGCCAGGACCAATTTGTCCCGCGAGAAAAAGTACATCGCCAGGGACAGCAGTCCAACCGCCCACATGTCCCAATTGATGAAGCCCGCCAGGATGATTCCCGGAGCGAGAGCCACCATCGCAGCGTCCCAGGGACGTCGTTTGTCCATCCGGGCTGTCAGGAGGACCGTCACGATCCACACCGCCACGATCAGGGTGGCATTGACGTCGAAGTAGCCAAGGATGCGTTCGTTGCTGACGCCTTGGCCGGGGACCATCAAGGCAGTGACGCCGGCAATGAGCCCCATGAGGACCGGGTACTCGAACAAGCTGTCCGGGGTGAAGAAGGGAAAGACCCCGTCGCCGAGGCCCCGGTTGCGGAAGAGCTCAGGGAAATCCGAGTAGCACGTGGCGTAGAACTGCGTGGGCGTCTGCCAGCCGTTTGTTCGGCAGTAGTCCTTGGCGAGGATGGCGAGCAGGGCGGCGATAACGGTCAGGATGACCAGTACGCGCTCAACGGTGAAGGGTGCGGAAGAGATCCTTCCCGGCGACGAATGCCGGCCCAGGGGACCGCCCAGCAGCTCAGTGAAGTTCCGAAGCAGGGAGTCGCTCCGGCTCGGAACCACAAAGCGGGCACGTTTTCGCTGGCGGCGCGGCTTCGTCTCCTGCATGAATCGAGCTTACCGTCAGGTAGCGCACCTAGCCTCACAAGTTAAAAAGGGGGGAGCCCACGCGTGGCAGCGTGGGCTCCCTGGGGTTCGGCCTTGATGTGCGGCACGGGAAACTCCTTTGAAGCGTGTGGAGTGCGTCAGCGGATGAGTCCCATCTGGTGCAGGACTACGAAGACGTCTTCGCGGCGCTGGTCGAGCAGCTGGCCGTTGAACAGCGTGCGGTCCTTGGGAGCATCGCTGCTCTTATAGAAGCGCATTTCTTCAGGGCGTTTGCGCAAGATAGTCACCTCCTTCCGAGTGGTTCAAGTTAATTTGGGCACAACAAATAAGGCCCTGTGAATTCAAAAGAAAACACGACCAAAAGGGCACAATTACCCAGGGTTTACAAAGGGATAAGGCGGACCAAAACGGATTGCCTCGAATGACCATGCAGAAAGGGTGTGCTTCCTGCAGCCGTCCCCAACAAGAAGCTGGTTCCGAACTTTGGGGAAACTGCGCACCCGTGACGAACTGCCTGGGTCTGCCTCTACAGCTGACTACTCAGCGCCACTGGGAACAGTGGCTGTGAAAAACCGCCGGCAACAAGCCCGGCCCGGTAGATCAGGAGTGGTCAGTGGTTCGAAATATGATTCGAAAAATGGCGTCGAACAACATCAGAGGCCGGGGCAGCAGCGACGGTCACATTCCATCCGCTAGTCAAAGTAATCATTTTTCCCAACCTCCTTTTCTGTTGTGGCATCTACCCCGACTGATTAACCGGGTAATGCGCGCCTGGTTCCCGGCGGGTCGCTCTGGGAACAAGATACAAGCTACAGCATGGACTTGGAGTTTGGCCAGCAGAATTCGCTAATTCGCCAAAACTTTTTCGAAATTCGTGTTTTAAAGACCCCAACGGACAATCGCAGGCGTCCTCTTGTCCCATCCAAGCGTGCAGACTTTGGCGGTTCCAAGAATGAAGTGCCGCCCCTCACGGGCGTCCATTTCCAGCCACCGCGCTGTGAGAATACGGGAGAAATGCCCGTGCGCCACCACCAGGACGTTGTCCATGCCGGACTCCAGGACGCGTCCGATGATCTTGTCCGCCCGCGCGGCCACTTCATCCAGGGTTTCCCCGTTGGGCACGCCGTCCGTCCAGATGAGGTAATCGGGGTTGTCCTTGCGGATCAAGTCCGAACTGATGCCCTCGTAGTCACCGTAGTTCCATTCAACGGCCAAGGGCTCATGGACGGCATCCGGGAAGCCGGCCAGTTCAGCGGTGCGGCGGGCGCGGCGCAATGGGGAGGTCAAGACGAGGTCGAAGTCGATGCCCTCCAGGACTTTGCGGGCCTCCACGGCCTGCTGTTCACCTTCAACAGTCAGTGGAAGATCCGTGAGGCCGGTGTACTGGCCGCTCTTGGACCATTCCGTTTCGCCATGGCGAAGGATCCAGAGTTGCGGACGCGGTGCGATCGCGGCGGTCAATTAGGGCTCCTCTGTTTCGGTGGAAGGATCGACGACGGCGGACTCGGGTTGCGTTTCCCACCATGCCAAGAGTTTCGACTCGGCTTCCTCGGGGGCCAACGGCCCGTGTTCCATGCGCTCCTCGAGGAGGAACTTGTAAGCACGTCCGACGACGGGTCCCGGCTTGAGTCCGAGGAGCGCCATGATCTGTGCTCCGTCGAGGTCCGGCCGGATTGCTGCCAACGATTCCTGTTCCAGCAGCGCGGCAATGCGCTGCTCAAGGTCATCGTAGGCGAAGGACAAGCGGTCGGCCTTGCGCTGGTTACGCGTGGTGACGTCGGATCGTGTGAGCCTGTGAAGTCGTTCCAGCAGCGGACCGGCGTCGGTAACGTACCGACGGACAGCGGAATCCGTCCAACCGGCCTCGCCGTACCCGTAGAACCTCATGTGCAGCTCCACCAGCCGGGCAACGGCCTTGATGCTGTCGTTGTCGAAACGCAGCGCCTTCATGCGCTTCGCCGTGAGCTTGGCCCCGACAACGTCGTGGTGCCTGAAGCTCACCGCGCCGCCCGGTTCGAAGCGGCGCGTAGCCGGCTTGCCGACGTCGTGCATCAATGCCGCGAACCGCAGCACAAAGTCGGGGCCGGGCACCGGGCCGTCAGCGCCGGTTTCCAACGCTGCCGCCTGTTCCAGGACCTGCAGCGAGTGCTGGTACACGTCCTTGTGACGGTGGTGTTCATCGGCTTCGAGGCGGAGGGCGGAAACTTCGGGGAGGACGAACTCTGCGAGTCCCGTATCAACCAGCAGGTCGATGCCCACACGCGGGTGGGCTCCGTTAATAAGCTTGATCAACTCATCGCGGACCCGCTCCGCGGAGATGATCTTGATGCGGTCAGCCATCTGAGACATGGCGAGCCGGACGTCGTCGTGGACTGAGACGCCCAGCTGTGAAGCGAAACGGGCGGCCCGCATCATGCGCAGGGGGTCGTCGGAGAACGAGGCTTCCGGCGCGCCGGGCGTGGCGAGCTCGGATGCGTGGAGGTCGCGGACGCCGCCGAATGGGTCCACGAGTTCCAGGCTCGGCAACTTCAGTGCCATGGCGTTGATAGTGAAGTCCCGGCGCAGGAGGTCATCCGTCAGGGAACTGCCGAATGCCACCACCGGTTTGCGGGAATCGGGATCGTAGGCCTCTGCACGATACGTGGTGATCTCAATCTGGAAGCCGTCTTTACGCATCCCGATCGTGCCGAACGTGCGGCCGATCTCCCAAAAGTTATCCGCCCACTTCTTGATCACGGAGATGGTCTGGTCCGGCGTGGCATCGGTGGTGAAATCGAGGTCCGGGGAGGTCCGGCCTAGGAAAAGGTCGCGCACGGGTCCGCCAACCAGGGACAACTCGAAGCCGGCATCGACAAAGCGCTGCCCGAGGTCGAGCACCACCGGATCGATGGTGAAGTTAACTGAAGAGCTGTCCAATACGTGCGCCATAGTCCCTTAAGCTTGGCAGATTTTTGGGCGGCGTTGGGTCACGGAACGCTCCAAAAACTGCGCGCGCCGGAACCGCCGTCTCCTGCAGTCCATCTTGCGGCCATGTCCCGGTCATCACTCGAGGGCAAGAGTCGTTAGAGTGGACTTCATGGCCAATCCGATCCCGAGCGCTCCTGGCAGGAGGACAAACGCACCGTTGCCGTCGGCAATCGGCGCCCACGTCGCGCCTGTCCCGCAGCACCCGGTTCAGGCCTCGCTTCCCACTGTGGAGGAAGTGTCGGCGGGTGGCGTCGTAGTAGACACGTCCGACGGCGAGCTCCGGGTCGCGATTATTGCCCGCCTTAATAGGGGTGGCCGGCTTGAGTGGTGCCTTCCCAAGGGGCATCCGGAGGGCCGCGAAAACAACGAGGAAGCTGCCGTCCGCGAAATCGCTGAGGAAACCGGCATTGAAGGAAGCATCCTCGCGCCGCTGGGCAGCATCGACTACTGGTTCACCGTCAGCGGCCACCGTGTCCACAAAACCGTCCATCATTTCCTGCTGCAGGCAACAGGCGGCGAGCTGACCATCGAGAACGATCCCGACCAAGAAGCCGTGGACGCTGCCTGGGTTCCCATCCAGGAACTCGCCCGGAAGTTGTCGTTCCCCAATGAACGCCGCATCGCCGATTTGGCGCGGGAAGTGTTGCCCGAACACCTCTGAGCCGGGGTGCATGGGACGATAAAGGCGATGTCTGAAGCCAAAGCAACTCAATCCGTTCAGTCCGGAGAAGCCCGTTCGAGCGCCATCATGGCCGCCGGGACGCTGGTTTCCCGGTTCCTTGGCTTCGCTAAGACCTGGATGCTGGGAGCCGCCCTTGGCCTGGGGTCGACGGTCAACGACACGTTTATTAATGCCAACAACCTGCCCAACCTGATCTTCCTGCTGGTTGCCGGTGGTGTCTTCAACGCTGTCCTGGTACCCCAGATCATCAAGGCCAGCAACGCTCCGGACAGGGGAGCGGACTACATCAGCCGCCTTCTGACCTTGGCCGTGCTGGTGCTCCTGGCACTGACAGCACTCGTCACCCTGGCCGCTCCGCTGGTCATCGACCTCACCACGCAGGGCTATTCGGAACAACAAAAAGCCTTGGCCGTCACCTTTGCTTTCTGGTGCCTCCCACAGATCTTCTTCTACGGCCTCTATGCCCTGCTGACACAGGTCTTGAATGCGCACGGGGCATTCGGTCCGGCAATGTGGGCCCCCATCCTTAACAACCTTGTGGCCATCGCCGGCCTGGGAATGTTCATCTGGATCCTCGGCGCAAACATTACCAACCCGCACACGCTGGACAACTGGGGACCCACGCAGACGTTCCTTGTGGCAGGTTTTTCCACCATCGGCGTCGTCGCCCAGACGGCCATCCTGCTCATTCCGGTCCTGAAGCTGCGACTAGGCCTCCGTCCGCGCTTCGGGTGGCGGGGCGTCGGCCTGGGCCAGGCAGCAAAGCTGAGCGTGTGGACGTTGCTGACTGCCGCCGTCGGGCAGTTGGCGTTCCTGTACGTCATGAAGATTGCCACCATTCCCGGTGCCGAACGCCTCCGCCTGGACAACGAAGGGCAAACCACCGCCGCTTCCACCCTTCCCGGCAACGCCGTCCTGGAAGTCGCAAGCCAGCTGTACTTGCTGCCGCACTCGATCATTGCGCTCTCGCTGGCCACCGTCCTCTTTAACCGGATGACCCGCGCTTCGCAGGACGGAAACAAGGCCGAGCTCCGCGATGCCCTCTCTCACGGCCTGCGCACCATGGCTGTTGCTACCGTTTTCGGCGCGCTGGCGTTGTTCGCTTTGGCAGGTCCTTTAGGCATGTTCTTCTCCGGCGGTAAGCCGCAGGACGGTGTCATGCTCGCCCAGACGCTGACCATCCTCGCGCTGAGTACCCCATTCATGAGCGCCAACTTCATGATGTCCCGCGTGTTCTACGCCAACGAGGACGCGCGCACACCCCTTTACGTACAGTTGCTCCTGGCCGTGGTGTACGTGGTGGGTGCATTTATCATCCAGTTCCTTCCCGTGGGCCAGATCATCTACGCGATCGCAGTCCTCTATACCTTGGGCAACATCCTGTCCGTGGTGATCAGCGTGGTGTTCCTGCGGAAACTGCTGGGGCACCTGGACGGACCCCGCATTGCGAACTCGTACATCCGCATGGGCTACGCCGGGCTCGGTTCGGCCATTGCGGGTGCCCTCGCGCTGTGGCTTCTGGGCAGCTACCGGGCCGACGGTTTCGCCTGGAGCAGCCGGCCAGCCGCCTTGGTGACCGTGGTCGTCGTCGGGCCTGTCATGCTGGTTGCCTATTTACTCTTGTTGCGGGTTTTCCGCGTAACGGAGCTGCGCGACTTGATGCGACCGCTGATGGGCCGCTTCGGCCGTGGCGTACCGGCGCCCGCTGGAGCCGGCGCCGCGGCAGAACCCACGACGGCGGCACGCGCCACGGTCTCGGACGACACCGGTCTGATTCCGCGCATCTCGGGCGAATTCGACGCCGCCTCCTTCAGGGCCGGTCCCGCACTCGAGCCCGAACCCGCCGTCGAACATTCAGCACCCGGGGAAGACGCCCCCACTACGTACCTCCCGGACGAAGACGTGCCGGGCACAGCAAGGGGCGGGCGCTTCCGGCCACAGGTTCCTTTGCCGGGCCGACGCACCTACCAAGGCCAAGCCGGACGCAATCCCTACTTCCCGGCTGAAGAGAAGGACAAAGAGTAACCGGTGCCGTCAACATGGGCGCAGGGCGGCAATCGGCTAGGCTAGAAACGAATATAGGTAGTTGCAAAAGCGGTCCAACCGGCTCAGCGGGCGGGCTGCATGCAGGACCCGCAGCTCCCGGACAGCCTAGGAGGAACACGTGTCCCACCCGATCGACGTCGGATCAGTGCTTGGCGGCCGCTACAAGGTCACGGCCACCGTATTGACCTCGCATGACCAAGATCTGGTGCTCGACGGTGTGGACCAGGTCCTCAACCGTCCCGTCAGCATCCTCGTAGCCGGTCCCGGAAACGCCGAGCAGGTAGCGCAAAGTGCCCGCGAGGTTGCCACGGGGGAGCGGCCGGGCCATGTCCAGATCCTGGACCTCGGTGTCAGCGACAACACCACCTACCTGATCACCAACCACAGCACCGCCCCGGATTTGCTGGACCTGGTGGTCGCTACGCATCCGCCGTATGTGGAACCGTTCTTCACTGAGGCCCTCGGCACGGAAATCTTCGGCCAGGCCAGAACGTACGAGCCCGAAACATACGACGGCCTCTACGAAGACGACGAACACGAAGCCGAGTACATCCAGTACGACGAAAACGGCTACCCAATCCAGTCGGAGTCCGAGGCCGAGGCCCGCGAGGCTGCCCCTGCAAGCAATGTTCCCCCCAAGCCTGCGTCCAACCCGTCGTCGGGGAAGAGCGGGCTGGCGGGCAAACTCGCTGCTGCAGCCGCCGGCGCCGGGGCAGCCGGGGTCGCTGCCGCCGCCGCGCTGAAGAACGCCGGCTCCAAGAATCACGACGCCGGTGCTGACGCCGGCGTGACTTTGGGTGGCGGCGCTTCGGGTGCCGCTGCCTCAGGTGCCGGGGCTTCGGCGGGTGCTGTGGGAACGGGCGCTCCAGCGGGACGCCCAGAGCAGCCGCCTACGCAAGCCGTTTCATCACAACCTTCAGCCGCCGCTCCTCCCGCGCCATCGCAGCCGCCCACCCAGGCGGTTTCCGCGCAACCGGCTGGTGCCTCGCCTGCCGCGCCGCCGCCTACCCAGGCGGTTTCCGCGCAAGCAGCACCGTCGCAACCCGCGCCATCACAACCTGCGCCATCCCAACCCGCGCCGGGCCGTGAGCCGGCTGCTGAACCCAAGGTCTCCCTGTGGTCCGAAGAGGATTACGGCTTCGCGGGCGGCGCCGCTGCAGGTGGTGCTGCCTCTGCATCAGGTGCCTCCAACGCAAGCTACGATCGGGCGGCAAGCAGCTTCCCGGCGTCGGCCTCTGCCAATGACTATGACGTGGAAGAGGACTACGAGGACGACGCCCCGGAGCGTGAACCCCGTTCCCTGCGTTGGCTCGTGGGCGGACTCCTCGCTGCCGTGCTGATCGTGGGACTCGTCTTGGCCGTCACCAACCTGGGCAGCCTGCTGCCCAGCGGCGCGCCTGCGGCAACACAAAGCAGCACTGCGCCGCAGTCCACCGGTTCGGAGTCCGCAGAGCCCACTCCAAGCGAGACTGCTGCTCCCGCCGCTCCGCCGGCAATCGACGAGATCACGCGCCTTGGTACGTTCGATTTCGCGGCCACCTACGACAAAGACCTCGTCAAGTCCTTCGACGGCAATGCAGCAAGCTACTGGTCCGACATGGAGTTCGCCTCGGCCGACTGGGGCGGTGGGCTCATTGACGAGATGCCGTTGGTTGTAAAGCTTAAGGAGCCGGCGGAGATCAAATCCGTGGTCCTGAACCAGCTGGGTGGCTCGGGTGGCAGCATCAGCGTCTACACCAACGATCGCCCTGCCATGGATGGTGCGAAGCTCGTGGGCACCAACAGCTTCACGTCGCCGGAACTGACTATGCCGCTAGCGGCGCCCACTCAGGCCGAGTACGTGATCGTGGTCATCAAGACCCTCCCCAAGCTTGCCGCTCCTAAGACCCGCTTCGGTTACGGCCTCCGTTTGGCCGAAGTCACCGTCCAATAACCCGGTTCCGCCCTCACCGTCCCAACTGAGTAGCAGTAGAGCACGTTTTGAGCCCTCAGAACGTGCTCTACTGCTACTCAGTTTGCGTTCTCCTGCCCGCGTGTGACTGATGGGGCAACGGGTCATCCAATGTCCCCGCTTCGAGTGGCCGTGCCCTCAGACGGTACCCTGAATGATGGTGGCTTTTAGGGGTCCTCGATTGAGGGTTCCTGAAAACCAACGGAATATTTGGAGCATTGCAGGGGTTGAGTCAGGTGGCTGCCCCGAAAGCCGCAGCATCGACTAAGGAAGAGGTTCACGCCACGTGAGCATTGCAGAAAACAGCGCATCGCAGGTGCGTGACGTCATCATCGTAGGTTCAGGCCCCGCCGGCTACACCGCCGCCGTCTACACCGCCCGCGCCAACATGAAGCCTCTGCTCATTGCCGGTTCCGTTACCGCCGGTGGCGAACTGATGAACACTACCGACGTAGAGAACTACCCGGGCTTCCCTGAAGGCATCATGGGTCCTGATCTCATGGAGAACTTCGAGAAGCAGGCCGCACGTTTCGGTACGGAGATCCTCTTCGAGGATGTCACCGAGTTGGATCTCGACGGCGACATCAAGACGGTCACGATCGGCACGGGGGAGACCTTCCAGGCGAAGGCCATCATCCTGTCCACGGGTTCCGCATATCGCGAGCTGGGTCTTGAGAACGAAAAGCGCCTGTCAGGACACGGCGTCAGCTGGTGCGCAACCTGTGACGGTTTCTTCTTCAAGGATCAGGACATTGCCGTCATCGGTGGCGGTGACTCTGCCATGGAAGAAGCGCTGTTCCTGACGAAGTTTGCAAAGTCAGTCACCGTGGTACACCGCCGCGACACGCTCAAGGCTTCCAAGATCATGGGAGACCGCGCCCAGGCACACGAGAAGATCAACTTCCTCTGGAACACTGCCGTGGAAGACGTTCTCGGCGGTGACAAGGTTACTGGCCTCAAGCTCAAGAATGTGGTGGACGAGACCGAGTCGGAGCTCGCAGTCACCGGCGTTTTCGTGGCAATCGGAAACGATCCGCGAACGGACCTCATCAAGGGCAAGGTCGACCTCACGCCTGAGGGAACCATCGCCGTTGAAGGCCGCAGCTCACGTACCAGCATCAAGGGTGTGTTTGCCGCGGGTGACGTCATCGATCCTACGTACCGCCAGGCCATCACGGCTTCGGGTTCCGGTTGTGTGGCCGCCCTCGATGTCGAGCACTACCTCGCAAACCTGCACGCCTAAGCTGCATCCAAGCAACCATACGAAGGGAAAAGTTATGAGCAACGCCAAAGACGTAACTGACGCAAGCTTCAGCATTGATGTCCTGGCTTCCGAGAAGCCGGTCATCGTGGACTTCTGGGCAGAGTGGTGCGGCCCTTGCCGTAAGCTCGGCCCGATCCTCGACGAGATCTCGGTCGAGTATGGCGAGAAGGTTGACGTCGTGAAGTTGAACGTCGACGACAACCCCGCAATCGCGGCGGAGTATGGAATCACCTCCATCCCGGCCGTGTACCTGTTCAGCGGGGGAGAAGTTAAGAGCACTGTCATCGGCGCCAAGCCCAAGCAGTTCTTTGAGAAGGAATTTGCGGACGTCCTGTCCTAGGCTTCAACGCGATCGGAAAACGCCGGCGGTGGCCGCTCCTCGAGGGGCGGTGACCGTCGGCTTTTTCATGCACTTCTGGAAATTAGACTCCGGCAGTTTGTCTTTTCGTCATTGATTGATGAGGACGGTCTGGTTTGAGCTGAAATGCTTCGCGTGATAGTTCCCTTACTGACGTGGGCGGAAGTCGCTGGTCCTCATGCCTGTACGCGAGTGGGTCGGGCTTGTTGGAGTTGCCGTGAGCTCCTCGAGCTTCGCTCTGTATTGTCGCGCCTGGCTTGCCCGCTTTGCGAAGTTCGGTTTGGGTCGCAGACTCCTGGTCCCCGATCTGGCGGCTGCCTCCCGGGAGCATCCGAAAGGCCACCGCTCCTTCAGGAAACAGCTACCCCCGGCAAGCTTGCTTTGACAGCGTTGCATCCGCACCGGCTTGGCGGGGAGTCTGCACGTCTTGTTGGGGCGGCGGTTTCTGCTGTGCCGAATGCCTTTTTGGGACGCCGGCTGTGCCGAATCGCTGCTCCGACCATTGAGTCCTGTTCTCTCGCCTATGTACGCCGCTCCTATGTGCACGCGGCGCTCCTGCAGTCTTGCGATGTGTCGGCCGTTTGTGGCTGACTTAACTCCTATCGTTGCTTCGCATAGACCTGTTTCCTGCGGACCCTATGGTGCTGGCTCTCGGCCACAGCTTTCGGTTGTTATCGCCCATTTTTGTGGCCGCCAGCGATAATGGAGCAGTCCGGACTCCGATCGCCTTGTTTCACGTGAAACAGCGCCCGCTTTGTTCCGGTGGGCCATGAGGAACATACCCGTGTCAGGCGCAAGTGAGGACGACGAGCCCACCACGTTTCACGTGAAACATAGTGGCGAGAACCAACGACTCTTCAGTTTCAAACTATTGGGGACAGGGTGCGATGTAGCTTCCTTCAAGGACCGTCGCCGCCACGCCCCGCCCAACACAAATTTTCGCTGTAAATCTCAAAGCTTCAGCCTTCTGAAACCGCGAACAATCTCACAACCGATAACTTCTCGCTCGGAGCACGGTTAAGGCTTACCCGAGGTTATCCGGCCTCCTCACGAAGCTCAAAAGCGCTCATTCAAGGGCTTTTCCAGACGGTACGACTCCTGGCGGGACGACGCTAGTTTGGAGCCGGCCCTATACCGCGGGTGTGCTTGTTCCTGGACGAGGCGACCATGACGACTGCGCAATATTGGGGTTCCGCCCATCTGCACTCAGCCAAAACGTCTGCCGTCGCCTTTGATCCTATACAGGCCGCAACTCATCTTGGGCTTAATCGCTCCTCTCATCCGCCCACTCAACGCGGTGAGGGTCTATCGTCCTCGGTTCCCCCTCCGCGCCCCAAAGGAATCCGCCGTCATTGCCCGATCAATATGGCCTCGTAGGGTTGCGCGAGGCCTACGCATGACTCAGCAGACCTATCCAACGCCCAGCTCACGCCGTCAGCGCTCGTCTGCCATTCACCAACAACAGCTTCCGGGCTTATGGATGATCAGAGTCGTACCGGAGTGATCTAAGGAGCTGCCTACCGAGCCTGACTTCCTTCGAGTGCTGCCCGAAACTTGGCTATTTGCCCTTGCCGACTTGAGGCTTGCTGGCGTTGGATGCGAACCTGGAGCGTTGAGATCCCACAGAACAGGCATCTGGGCCACAACAGCCGCTTCCAGGAGCCTTCGCGGCTATGCATGACGGTAGGTAGCCGTGCCACCCAAACCCTTATCCAAGGTTGGTGGACGACTGTTAGACCACAGACAAATCTGAGGAAGTCAGGTTGAACCCTCCCACTCGAGCTGAACGCGGGGGGAGCTATTCATGATCAACGAAAACCCACACATCATCAACACGCACCCGGGCAGTGAAGAGCAACTTGGGCCTAAAGGAGCTGCAGGAGATGGACAACGATGTTTCACGTGAAACGGCCGGAGACGCCAACGCCCCCTGCCACGCCACCAAGTTAGCGGGATATGGCACCGACGGGATCGTGGTAGCCGACTCTCCCGGGACCGATCCGTGGGAATGTTTCGGGGAGCCGACCGTCCGCTAGAAGACACGTGAGAGTTCGTCCACTGACGACGGCGTTGTCTATCCATGGTTGGGGTCAAAGCGGACATGGGGCAACAGCCGCATCGCTAGTAAGCGCTGTCCAGTTCCACCCTGAATCGACTCGAATAGAAGTCGGGAGCTGATCCGGGAGTGACTGTCTAGCAGGATGGATCGCTCCCGAACGTATCAACGCTGGCGGGACAGTTGCTGGTTCCTTGGGCCTTCCAGCTACGCGGTTCGGATAACTACCAGCCAGGCTACAGCCAAAGCGGGGCCCAAACATGGATGTCAACGCAAGCGTGCGAGTGCTTGGAATCGGATATATGTTTATCCGGATCTGCCATGTTCAATTCCGAGGACTGTTCACTGGACTGGGGATGAAGCAGGACGTACTGTACTCGATCCACGACAGGGCTTGGTCCTTGGTCGGCCGGGCTACCCCGCGCTGCGGGCGGCTTAGCCTCCAAGTACGTACCCTGGTTGTCGCCGAGATCATCCTCCGCGATCAGATACGCGGAATTTTGTCGGGATGGAGAAAGTCTGTCGACATATGCCTTGCATCGCCATGTTTCACGTGAAACATGGCGGGGTCGGAGTGAACGGTAAGGCACAAAACCTATTCATTGCCGCTGTCAGAATCGAGGCCTTCTACCCAGCATTGACGCCCGTCCTGTAGGGCCGGTGGGCTGTAGAAGATGCTCGTGGCGTTACGGGAGGGTTGAAGATTGGGCCCACTGTTATGGGCGGTATGGCAGGTTTCGCTCCACCCCGGGAAGCCTCGGCGGCCGTGGATAGCGGACGTGACGTATCCATGCAGCCGTGGCACCCGGCTGCGTCCACTAGAAGGCTTGTAAGCCCGGCTGCACTCCCAAGCAGGCATGCACCGGCACCGCAACGAAAGAGCCAAGACTGCCGCAGACATCAGATGAAACAACAACAGAGACCTGGCGTGGAAGGACCTCAGCCCGACGTCCTTGGAGCAGTAGCAGACTCGGCACACGGTCTCCCTGCGCTCAGGGTAACGAGGAATGCTCCCTTGGGCGCTTCTCGCCATAACAACCCACGTTGACCCTCGTTTTCTCGTGCGTCCAGGTGCGAAGCCCTGGCCGTTGCCTGGGTCCAGGGAGGGCTGATACTGCCTCGTCAAGAGACCACAGAAGAATCCGACCAGTCAAGCACACCAAGCTTATACACAAAGTTATCCACAGGCCTTTCCACCCGCTCAAAAGTGCCGACCCTCAGTCAGGCGCTCGAGATGGGTTCGTCCTTTTGTCGGGCAAACCTCTAGGACGGGTGCCCTCATCAAGTCGCAAATCTTCCGCCTAGATTTATGACCGGCCAAAAGACCCTTCGAGCCATGAAAATCAGCGCATATTGCTGGGAAATTGTGGCTATTGCATGGTTATTCACGTCGCCGTCCTGTTTCACGTGAAACGACAACAAGCAACGCAAGGGGCGAGGGGTGAGGTACCCCATGTTGTCCTTCCCAACGAGGCATCGTGTTGTAGACATCTAGCGGCAATCCACACTGTTTATCCCCATAGTTATCCACAGGCTTATCCACTGCCACGTGAGGAACTCCACAGGCGTGTTTGGGGCATGGGATTCAGAGGCTGGACTGTTCGTTTCACGTGAAACGCACGAGGCTCGGCTATCCCGATCATGCGGGCTGAAAGCGCTCACTTCAAAGCACTGCGTTACGTGAGTGAGTAAGGGGGAGGGTCTGCCGCAATCACAGGGTGCCGCCCAAGAACGCCGCCGCCAGGAGAAGTACAACATCAGATCTATCCGACCAGCCACCCATATGATGTACCTACGAAGAGCTGCCGGTCCGCGTCGCGGGCAGCTTCCTGAACTCATACCTAAGCCAGCCGACAGCCGTCACCAAACGTTGGCCAGCTTCCGGTTACCCTTCACGACACGTCGCAATCTTAACAACTACCCGGATTATCCCGAGGGTGGATCGTACCGAGAGTGCCTGCGGCGTCCGGGTGGGGAGGCACGACGAGCACACAAAAGTCCGCTAGAGCTCTTCAATATGCGCGCTCCACTGCGACGGACGGCAACGCCATGCCGGTTCTCCCGTGGACGTACTCAATGGTCCCGCACGCCCCTGTGCCGAAGACCCGTGGGCCTACTAGGAGACCCGCGAAGGAGTAGGAATCGTCGGCATCGGAGGAGTCCAGTACGGAGACGTTCGGTCCATGGCTCATGCGAACAAGCAGGCCGTGGGAAACGCTCAGCTGCAATACTAGGTGGATTTTCAACACCCCGGTCCAGCCCTGACTTTGCCACGCACGGCCTGGGATTGCCACTTTCAGATTCAGGAAACGTCGGCTGTAGAACCAATCTGGCCACATAGCGTCGCAGAAGTGCGCACCGCGACACCGCAAATGTCGACGAAGGACCTTGCAGAACAACAATGACAACACCAGTGTCTCTGTTGCAGGGCTAGCGAGAACTCAGCCGAAATGGCGGCATGAAGAGGGAAGTCCAGGGACCACGATCTATGATCCATAACCTATGATTCGGATGAGCCCACACCACATGACAGGTTCTTTGACGACTGGTCCCTTGAAGAGCGCCCGCCGGCGCTCGTGGTCCAACTTTCCGGGACGGCAAGGGCATGCCCTGCCGAGGCAACCTCCGGCTAGCGGCATAGACACACCGCCCAGGCGGAACAGTAGCCGTACCTTTCACACCACGTGAGCAGGGGAGCAGGCAACGTTTCCCTTCTGGAAAGACCCTGGTTTCGTTCACTGACATGCAGAGCCATCCAGCGCTGAACTGAATCACTCCCAAGGCAACACATCATGATGAGAACGAGCCAAGAAGGAATCGCATCTCGCCGAACAAGGCATTTCAGCTGCTGGGAAGCATCACGAGGACATGTCATCGGCAACTACTGTCACAAGGCAAGTGCGAGCCAACAAGGTACGCCCGAGCCAGCTCAAGGCTACTAGCCTTGCGTTCCTGTGCCACCTGAGGACAATCCTGGTGCGGACAGTTCTGATGCGGGAAACTTTTGCCTTTCAACTAACGGGCCGACAGAACTCGCTTTCCGTCGCAACAGCGGCCCCTACTCGTTGTACGGCCGCATGCACCTTGCCAAAGTTTCAAGCAGCCTAACCGTCAAAGCCAGAGACGGCTGCGTCGTAGCATCAGCACGCAGAACCTGGGCCACCCGCACCCCAGGGATGGCTGGCTGCCGCCTGACACTGTGCTGTCTGCCCCTTCTTTCCAATGCATCGCGAGCTAAGAGGGGATCGGTGGGCCGCAGACGAGTCTTCTCTGCAGGACCGGACTTCAGCGTCTCTAGTCAGCGAAACCAATCAGCGACTCCGAGGACATTGAGCTCGGTTGCGAATAGTCCACCGAGCCGATCGCGGCGCCGTTTCACGTGAAACATGGGCTACTTCCGCTGGTTCCGCCACCAGTTCGCCTTAACCGTCTGGTGATCTACGGTGTTTCACGTGAAATGCCAGTATGCGGTATCGATCGCAACCTAGCCTAGATCACGCTTCCAGGTGACGCGCAAGGCGAGCACAGAGCATTTTAAACATCATCCCCAACGGTCCATGGCGGGACGCCTCGTGCTGCATGTGGATTCCCTGATGTCAGATAGGTTCATTCGGACTGCCCGCGATCCCAATCGCTGACACCAAATTGGCCCGTTTGTCAGCCCTGATACCGGCCTGTGAACCCCACGAATTCGTCTAAGCAGTATCCATGGCCTGCTGCCCCTCCCGATGCTGTACGTCGGCCCCCACACAGTCAGAGTCGGCTCCATAGTGTCCGGAAATCTCCGCTTAGGTTCGTGACCAACCCAAGCGCAGCCAACAAACCGCCCAATGCTCTCCGGGCGCCATGTTTCACGTGAAACTCGCAGCCATGATCAGCCGCGAAACAGGGACGGAACGGGCGCCTATGGAATTGTGATGACTCTTAGGTCCCAAAGTCTCTAGACACGCAGCGTGGGCCGATTGAGGAGTTCTGTCTCGCCTCGCGGTTAGTGAAGAAACATGTACTAATCAAAGAGAAAATTGTCCCGGTCGCCATAAAACAGGGCACCGAACTCACCGCGCCAAACGGTCACAGGAAGGCAGCACTCGGCCGTTCCTTCATGGAATTAGTTTCCGCAAGCAATCTCCAGCCGCAGCTTCTTGCTGCAGGCGCGGCCCATGCCCATCCAGTACCAAGTTCAAGGCAAGGAGGCACGCCCCCCGGCAGAGACTCAAAAAGACATTGCGCACATGGCACGGCGGTTCAAGTGATACTAGCGAACAGTCCCACCCCGCCCCACGCAATGTGGTGCCCAGCAGCGAAGACCTAGGTGTTTCACGTGAAACAGTCTCCCGAGGGACGCGCCAAACGATCGCTAGGACCGAAAAATGCAGAGACCACCGCAGAAATCCGCACGCCAGATGACATAAGCATCCACTACCAATCTCAAACAAATAGGGCCTGCTTCCAAGAAGCAGACCCCATTAGTTGAGTTTAGAACTATCCTTCAGCGCTCGGGCTCAAGACATCCATAATCCGGTTCAGATCCTCGACACTGGCGAATTCGATACTGACCCGTCCCTTACGTGCACCCAGGGTGATTTTCACGTTGGTGTCCAAACGATCCGAGAGGGAGGAGGCCAGGTAGTCTAGTCGCTCGTGCCGGGCGTTCGGCTTCGGAATAGCGTTCTTGGTAGGAGTGGCGGGCTCTTGGTACAAGGCCACCGCCTCCTCGGTGGCGCGTACGGACATTCCCTCGGCAACGATCTTCTGCGCAAGTCGTTCCATCGCTGCAGCATCGGGAAGGGAGAGAAGAGCACGCGCATGGCCGGCTGAGAGCACGTTCGCAGCAACGCGGCGTTGAACCAACGGCGGCAGCTTCAGCAAACGAAGTGTATTGGAGACCTGCGGTCGTGACCGGCCGATACGATCCGCCAATTGCTCGTGTGTGGTCCCGAAATCCTCAAGGAGCTGCTGATAGGCGGCTGCCTCTTCCAAAGGGTTCAGCTGGCTGCGGTGCAGGTTCTCCAGCAACGCATCGCGAAGGAGGTCATCGTCAGTGGTGTCGCGGACAATTGCAGGGATGGTGTCGAGACCAGCTGCCTGTACGGCACGCCACCGACGCTCACCCATAACCAGCTCGTACGGTTCTCCACCCTTTTCGGTTGAAGTACGCACCACAATTGGCTGGAGGACGCCGATTTCCTTGACGGAGTGCACAAGCTCAGCCATGTCGTCTTCATCGAAGACCGATCGCGGCTGTTTACGGTTGGGATGAATGTCAGTGACCGGAATCTCGGCGAACCTGGCACCGGGCACCTCAACCAGCTCCACCTCGGACGCAGCAGGCGTCGTGGGCTCGGCAGACACGGAAGGTGCCGGAGCCGCCGTCGAGGTCTTATCAGTTTCGGCAGCACTCTTAGCGGTCGGGGCGGTTCGCTTGGTGGCCGGCTTAGCCGCGGCCGCCTTGGATGTGCTCGACTTGGCCGGTGCCTTGGCTACAGAGGAACGCGGAGCAGTTGTCTTACCTGACTCCGTCGTAGCGGCCTCGGAAGCTACGGCTGAATCAACAGCAGCAGAATCCTCGTCAGGAGCAACTACCGGCTCTGCGGTCTTACGGGCCTCCGGGAAGAACAGATCCACGGGACGGGACGGCGCAGCACCGTTTCCCTGAGCTCCCGCTGCAGCGGAACTGGGAATGAGAGCCCCAAGACCTCTGCCCAGGCCCCTTCGCTTTTCGCTCATTAGTTCATCCCTCCGATGGATTGCCGAGCACGGACTGGCCCAAGCTGTTGCAGTGTTTCACGAATTCTAGCGTTCAGCGATTTCGGCGGCGGCTTCCATGTAGGACAGCGCGCCACTCGACGAAGGGTCGTATGTCATGACGGTCTGTTGGTAGCTCGGAGCCTCGGAGATACGCACGGAGCGAGGTACCACAGCACTCAAGACTTGCTGCGGGAAGTGCTGCCGGACTTCAGAGGCAACCTGTGCTGCAAGGTTGGTTCGGCCGTCATACATGGTCAGGAGGATCGTCGACACCACCAGTTCAGCATTGAGGTGCTTCTGGATCATCTCGATGTTCTTGAGGAGTTGGCTGAGTCCTTCAAGGGCGTAGTACTCGCACTGGATCGGAATCAGGACTTCGCTGGCCGCGCAGAATGCGTTAACGGTCAGGAGACCCAAACTTGGCGGGCAGTCGATGAAAATGAAGTCCAGACGGCCTTCACCGTTCTTTTCACGTTCCTTGGCGTAGACGTCAATAGCGCGGCGCAAACGCTGTTCGCGGGCGACAAGTGAGACCAATTCAATTTCCGCTCCCGCCAAGTGGATGGTGGCCGGTGCGCAGATCAGGTTGGGAATGTCGGGGCACGGAGCAACGACCTCCTTCAACGGGAGGTCGTTGATCAGGACGTCGTAAATGCTATCGACGTCCGCGTGGTGCTCAATACCAAGGGCTGTGGAAGCGTTGCCCTGTGGGTCGATGTCGATAACCAGGACGTTGAGCCCTGCTGAGGCCAATGCCGCCGCAATATTGACGGTGGTAGTGGTCTTACCGACACCGCCCTTTTGGTTGGACACGGTGAAGATACGCGTCCGCTCCGGTTTGGGCAGTTCTCGTCCGAGCAGCCGCTCACGCCTGCGGGTCTCGTTGGCCAACTGCCGCGCGATGGGACTCGAATCATCGATGGAATCCATCACGCCGTCCGACAGCGTTTCACGTGAAACGGCGTTTTCAACCACATTTGGGCGCACAATTGCCGATTGAAGGTTAGGTGAGGGTGTGGCCATTGCCCGCGCGGATCCCAAAGACATAAACGGGGGGATCCGCTGCGTGGAGGTTTCACTACTGCCCACTGGTCACACTCTCACTCTCATTCGGCGCATGCTGCCGTTCTCTAGCCTAACTGCTCACTCGCCGACACGCGGGAAACCAAGCGGAGTCTAGTCCTTCTTTCCGGGGTTGTTGACGATGATCCTCACCACGGTGGTGGGTTCCTCCAACAGCTCCTGTCCACAGACCACAACTGACGTTTCCACGCCACCGAGTTTGCGGATCACCTTCTTGGCCTTCTCGATTTCCTCGGCGGCGCTGCGTCCCTTGATGGCAACAACTTCACCTTTGCCGTTGAGCAACGGGATCGTCAGGCTGGCCAGGTTGGACAACGCCGAAACCGCACGTGCCGTCACCACATCTGCGTCCACCATGCCAACCGCCAGCTCTGCACGGGTGCGCATAACAGTGACATTGTCCAGGCCCAGATCATCCACGACTTCCTGAAGCCAAATGACCCTGCGCTCGAGCGGCTCGATGAGGGTCAGTTCCAGGTCCGGCCGGGCAATTGCCAGGCAGAGACCAGGCAGGCCTGCTCCGGAACCAACATCGGCAACATGGCTGTCTTTGGCTATCGCGGACTCAATGACAGCACAGTTCAGGACATGCCGGCCCCACAAGCGGGGAACTTCGCGGGGTCCGATGAGCCCCCGCTCTATGCCGGAAGTCGCAAGGTGTTCGACGTAGCGCTTTGCCAGGTCCAGCCGGTCGCCAAAGATCTTCTCGGCCGCCCGCAGTTCAGCGTCGGTAATCTCAACCATTGGCCGTTAGTCAGCTGAAACGACGATGTGGCGGCCGGACCCTTCGCCCTCCGACTCGGACACGAACCCAAGGTCAGCGACGGCGTCGTGGACGATCTTGCGCTCGTAAGCGCTCATCGGCTCAAGTGCGATGGTTCCGCCTGTCTCCTTGACCTTGGCCACGGCGTCTTCGGCAATCTTTTGAAGAACCCCGGCACGTTCCTTGCGGTAACCATTGATGTCCAGAACCAAGCGTGACCGGTTCTCCGTGGCGGAAAGAACGGATAGGCGGGCAAGTTCCTGCAGGGCTTCAAGGACTTCACCGTCGCGGCCCACAAGGCTGTTCAGCGCATCTGACTCTTCATCGGCGCCGATGGAAATGTAGGTGCGGCCGTTACGGACCTCGATGTCGATGTCGCCGTCGATGTCCGCGATATCAAGAAGTTCCTCGAGGTAATCGGCGGCAATGTCGCCTTCCTCTTCCAGGCGGCTCGCCGTCTTGGACAGCGTCTCTTCCTGAGCGTCGTCCTGGTCTTCAGCCACGGCGGCGGTTACTTCCTCGGTGCTCTCTGCAGACATTACTTCTTCTTCCTGTTCTTACGTTGTGGCTGGACGCGCTGGGCCCTGACTTCGGCGGCAGCTGCCGCAGCGGCAGCTTCTGCCTCAGCCTCTGCGTTCTTCTTACCCCCGAGCAGCGGCGGCAGGCCCTTGGCGGCACGGCGCTCCTCCAGAGCCTTTGCGGCGGGGGAACCCGGGGTGGGCATGCGGCGGATAACGAAGAACTGCTGGCCCATGGTCCAGAGGTTGGTGGTGGTCCAGTAGATGAGGACACCGATCGGGAAGTTGATGCCACCGATACCGAACACGAGCGGCAGGATGTAGAGCATCATCTTCTGCTGGCGCATGAACGGGCTTGCGAGGGCTTCCTCGGACATGTTCTTAGCCATGATCTGCTTCTGCGTGATGAACTGCGACGCAGTCATGGCCAGGATCATGATGATGCTGAGCACCCAGACAGCCACGGCACTGTTGCCGCCGTTCGGGTCACCGTGGAGCAGGGAGGCCGAGAGGGGTGCGCCGAAGATGCTCGACTCGTCGAACTGCACCACTTGCTCGTGGCTCATGGCCCCGATGCCTTCGCCAGCCTTTGCCTTCGTGGTGATACCGGAAAGCACCTGGAACAGTGCGAAGAAGAACGGCATCTGGATGAGCATCGGCAAACAGGCGGAGAACGGGTTGGTACCGTGCTTCTTGTACAGGGCCATTTGCTCCTGCGCCATGGCCTGCCGGGAGAGCTGATCGGTCTTGCCCTTGTACTTGGTCTGCAGCTTCTTCAGGTCGGGCTGCAGCAACTGCATGCCTCGCTGGGCCTTGATCTGCTTGACGAAGACAGGGATCAGGGCGGCACGGATCACCAGCACCAGGCCGATGATGGACAGGGTCCAGGTCCAGCCGCTGGCAGCGGGCATGCCAATGAAGCTCAGTCCCTCGTGGAAGCCAACCATGATGATTGACACCAACCACTGGAACGGAAACATGATCGTTTCAAAGAAGTCCATACGATATCCCTATTCGTCAGGCCGCCGGGCGGCCTTCTTCATCAGCCTGAGCAGCCAGGAACTTGTCCGGATTGTTCAGTACAACAATTGTGGGCGTCCGGCCCTCGGGCCAATGACGATGGCCGGCGGGGACATGGTCCACTCCACCGGCATTCCAAGGATGGCATCTGGCGAGCCTCTTGGCTGCGAGCCAGCTACCCTTCACGGCGCCATGCACCGTCACCGCTTCCAAGGCGTAGGCCGAGCAGGACGGAAAGAAACGGCATACCTGGCCGTACAAGGGCGAAACGACTTTCCGGTAGGCCTTTAACAAAATAATGAGGACGTTGCGCGGCAGGTCCCACACGAATTTGCCCACGGCTGCCGGCAGACTACCGACCGGAAGGTCGCCTGCGGGTACGCCGGAGGAAGGAACGACGTCGGTGCTTATGTCACGCACGCGGTGTCCCTTCCGTTGTGGTGCCGTTGTGGTTCGGCGAAGCAGCGAGTGGAGCTGGGCCACCCAGTCGCTTCGTCGTCACTGCCAATGCGGCGTTGTAGTCGGACAGCAGTTGCTCCCAGCTGGCCGATGCAGCTGCAGGCAATGCCCGCACCACAACCGCCAGGCCTGTCCCATGCGTTCGCAAGGACAGTGCACCTGCTTCTCTCAGTCTCCTCTTAACGAGGTTCCTGGTCACGGCGTTCCCGACGGCTTTGGAGACAATGAAGCCGATTCGACTCGGCTCCCCGGCCCCGATAGGGGCCGTATATAACACTAAGTTCCGGCGTCCATTGCGGACGCCGGAACGTACAGTTGTTGAAAAGTCGGTAGACGTCCGGAGACGGTTGGAGGTGGCTAGCACCGGCGAACCTGCAATAGGACTCTGACCGACAAGTCAGTTATTTAGGCCGACAGCTCGACGCGGCCCTTGCCGCGACGGGCAGCCAGGATGGCGCGGCCGGCACGGGTGCGCATACGAAGGCGGAAGCCGTGCTTCTTGGCCCGACGGCGGTTATTCGGCTGAAAAGTCCGCTTGCTCACGTTAGTTACTCCAGTGGATCAAAGGTGCGCCCACCCGATCAAAAGGGGAAGAACTGGCCGACGCTAAGTTTTGTATGTGCCTGCCGCCGCTGCTGCCCGCACGATGAACGTGCGGAGGTGCAACTGATCGCAAAAGCGGACACAAAGGACTTCACAACGTTAGGGCAAAAAGCAGCCCTCAGTCAAACCGGAAGCCCTCCAGGAAGCTATCCACAACTGTGCCCAACCAAGGCTTTCAGCCTGTGGATGAAGTGGCTCACAACCCCGGATCCAGAACAACAACCGTGTAATTATCCACAAGCAACTTCCCAGCTATCTTCTGGGGAAATCATCCCCTAGAGTGGCTCAGTAGCCCATTGTCCACCCGCTGTGCATAACCCTGTGGAATAACACCGGAGCAACGCCCAGTCGGAGACACTTCGGCTGCCAGCAATGCCGGCAAGCAAGTATTTAGGAACCTGATTGATGACAGTAGACGAAGCCAACCACGCCAATACTGTCGGAAGTTCCTGGCGCCGGGTGCTGAGCCTCTTGGAACAGGACGACCGGGTCACCCCCCGTCAGCGCGGCTTCGTCATCCTTGCCCAAGCCCAAGGGCTCATCGGGTCAACCCTCCTGGTGGCCGTCCCGAACGAGCTCACCCGTGAAGTCCTCCAGACGCAGGTAAAGGATGCCTTGGACGACGCCCTCCGCAGCGTTTTCTCGGATGACATCCGCTGCGCGATCGATGTCGACACTGATCTGGTGCCCCTGCACGAGGAGCCGGAACCCGCCGTCGAGCTTTCCGCCCTTCCGGACCTGGCCGCTGAACCGAAGCCGCAGCCCACTCCGCCCAGCACCTCGCATGAGTTCGGCCGGCTCAACCCGAAATACATCTTCGACACCTTCGTGATCGGCTCTTCCAACCGTTTTGCTCACGCGGCGGCTGTTGCTGTGGCCGAAGCTCCCGCCAAGGCCTACAACCCGCTGTTCATCTACGGCGACTCCGGACTCGGCAAGACCCACCTGCTGCACGCGATCGGCCACTACGCCCGCAGGCTCTACAGCGGAATCCGAGTCCGCTACGTCAACTCGGAAGAGTTCACCAACGACTTCATCAACTCCATCCGCGACGACGAGGGCACCAGCTTCAAGACCACGTACCGCAACGTCGATGTGCTGCTGATCGATGACATCCAATTCCTGGCCGGCAAGGACCGGACGCAGGAGGAGTTCTTCCACACGTTCAACGCCCTCCACAATGCCAACAAGCAGGTAGTCATCACCTCGGACCAGCCTCCCAAGATGCTCGCCGGCTTTGAGGACCGCATGACTTCCCGCTTCGAGTGGGGCCTGCTGACGGACATCCAGCCGCCGGAATTGGAAACCCGCATCGCGATCCTTCGCAAGAAGGGCATCAGCGAGGGACTTTCCGCGCCGGACGACGCCCTGGAGTACATCGCTTCCAAGATTTCGAGCAACATCCGTGAGCTGGAGGGCGCCCTGATCCGCGTTACTGCCTTTGCGAGCCTCAATCGCCAGCCAGTGGATGTAGCCCTCGCGGAGATGGTCCTCAAGGACCTCATTACGGACGACGGCGCCCAGGAGATCACGGCCAAGCAGATCCTGGACCAGACTGCCGACTACTTCAAGCTCAGCATGGAAGAGCTCTGCAGCAAGTCCCGCACGCGCACCCTGGTGACTGCCCGCCAGATCGCCATGTACCTCTGCCGCGAGCTGACGGACATGTCCCTTCCGAAGATCGGCCAGGAGCTGGGCGGCCGCGACCACACCACCGTCATCCACGCAGACCGGAAGATCCGCGAGCTGATGGCTGAACGCCGTGTGATCTACAACCAGGTCACGGAACTGACCAACCGCATCAAGCAGCAGCAACGGGACTCCTGAATCCACATCGCGCGCCGCACTCCTTACCTTATTAACAGGAGCGTGTGGATAACCCTGTGGATTCTTAAGGGGACAAGCGCGCTTAATGGGCTTAAAACCCTTAAGGCGTCTGTGGATCGTTAAAAACGGGTCCTGGAGTTGTCCCCATCCACACCCTGTTTAAAACCCAGTTAACGCACACTCCTTGAACAGGGCTTAACCGCGGAACCGCGCGGTCAGAGTCACTTATCCACAGTTTCCACAGCACTTATTAACACTACGAATCCCAAAAAATTGAAATCCCTCAAATAACAATCTCGTTCTCCCGCACACCCGGCCGGCCTCCGGCCAAGCCTGGGCCAGCCTGCCGGCTGTCCACATACGGGAGGTCGCTGCCCCCGGGGATGGGTTAATCGCAGATCTTCCGGCTAAGCTGTCAGCAGCGCTCCCATCCCTGGGTCTGTTTGTAGTTCGCTGAGTGCGAACCATGCAGGTTCCGATCCGGATCGCGACGATTTGGCGGATGCCCAGCAGGAAATCCGCAGCTACAACTTGGCAGCAGCAATGAAAGGCGGCACCCTTCCGTGAAGTTCAGAGTCGACCGCGACGTCCTGGCAGAAGCCGTTACATGGACCGCGCGGTCGTTGTCTCCGCGGCCGCCCGTGCCTGTGCTATCCGGTCTCCTCCTCAAAGCCGAGGCAGGAACCGTAAGCCTCTCCAGCTTTGACTATGAGACTTCGGCCCGCCTCGAAATCCCGGCAGACATCGCCACAGAAGGCACCATCCTTGTTTCCGGGCGTCTCCTGGCTGATATTTGCCGAAGCCTGCCTTCGGCTCCCGTAGAAGTAGAGACCGATGGCAGCAAAGTGACCCTTACCTGCCGCCGAAGCAGTTTCCATCTGGCAACCATGCCTGAGTCCGAATACCCTGCCTTGCCGGCGCTACCGGCCATCAGCGGAACGTTGCCCGGAGACTCTTTCGCGCAGGCTGTGTCGCAGGTGATCATCGCTGCGAGCAAGGATGACACCTTGCCGATCCTCACCGGCGTCCGCATGGAGATCGAGGATGACATGATCACCCTCCTCGCAACGGACCGGTACCGCCTTGCCATGCGCGAAGTCCCCTGGAAGCCAGTCACTCCGGGCATTTCGACCAGTGCATTGGTGAAGTCGAAAACCCTCAACGAGGTAGCCAAGACCCTCGGTGGCAGCGGCGACATCAACCTCGCCTTGGCGGATGACGACAGCCGCCTCATCGGCTTCGAAAGCGGCGGGCGCACTACAACGTCCTTGCTGGTGGATGGTGATTACCCCAAGATCCGTTCGCTCTTCCCGGATTCCACGCCCATCCACGCAACAGTCCAAACCCAGGAACTCGTTGAAGCAGTCCGTCGTGTGTCGCTCGTAGCTGAACGAAACACCCCCGTCCGCCTTGCCTTCACACAAGGCCTGCTGAACTTGGACGCCGGCACCGGCGAGGATGCGCAAGCCTCCGAAGAACTCGAAGCCCAACTCTCCGGCGATGACATCACCGTTGCCTTCAACCCGCATTATCTCGTTGAGGGTTTGAGCGTCATCGAAACAAAGTTTGTTCGCTTCTCCTTCACCAGTGCTCCCAAGCCGGCCATGATCACGGCCCAGGCTGAAGCCGATGGTGAAGACCAGGACGACTACCGCTACCTCGTGATGCCCGTCCGCCTTCCCAACTAGCTGGCAAGTGGTTGTCCTGGAAACCCAGGACAACCTGGAAATGCGAGTCAGTTCGGCTTCCAACCCCGTTACCCTTCGCAGAAAAGAGTTCACAGCGTGCACATCGGACTGATCGGTCTCGGAAAAATGGGCTTCAACATGCGCGAACGCATGCGGAAGGGTGGCATCGAGGTCACAGGATTCGACCGCAATCCTGATGTTTCCGACGTCGCCTCGGTGGATGAACTCATCGCGGCACTCCCGGCTCCGCGCCTCGTCTGGGTCATGGTTCCCTCCGGTGCGATCACCGATGCAGTGGTCACGGAACTCGGCGACAAGCTGAGCGCGGGAGACTTGGTGATCGACGGCGGCAACTCACGATTCACCGAGGACCAGAAGCACGCTGCTGCACTCACCGCAAAGGGCATCAGCTTTGCCGATTGCGGCGTATCGGGCGGCGTCTGGGGACTACAAAACGGCTACGGACTGATGGCTGGTGGTTCGGAAGAGGACATCCACCGTGCCATGCCCGTCTTCGATGCACTGCGTCCCGAAGGCGAGCGGGCTGACAGCTTCGTCCATGTTGGCGGAGTTGGAGCCGGCCACTACGCCAAGATGGTGCACAACGGCATCGAATACGGCCTGATGCAGGCCTACGCCGAAGGCTACGAACTGCTGGCAGCCAAAGACATCGTGAAGGACCTTCCCGGCACTTTCCGTGCATGGCAGAAAGGGACCGTTGTCCGTTCCTGGCTCCTGGACCTCATGGTCAAGGCACTTGACGAAGATCCTGGCCTGGCATCGATCGACGATTACGTTGAAGACTCCGGCGAGGGCCGTTGGACTGTTGAAGAAGCAATCGCCAACGCAGTGCCCGCCCCCGCCATCACTGCTGCGCTCTTTGCGCGCTTCGCTTCACGCGAGGACAACTCGCCGGCCATGAGGATGGTTTCCGCACTGCGGCACCAGTTCGGCGGGCATGCCACGCGTCCAGCCAACTAAGTTTCGGAAGCCTCGCTGACGGCGTGTACCTCGAACATCTTTCCCTGACGGATTTCCGCAGCTACGCCCAGGTCGACCTGAAACTTGGCCCCGGTGTGACTGTCCTGGTTGGTTCCAACGGAATCGGCAAGACAAACCTCATGGAAGCCATCGGCTATCTGGCCACTCTGAGTTCCCACCGCGTCAGCACGGACGCGCCCTTGCTCCGGTTCGGAACGGAGCGCGCGCTGATCCGGGCGCGGTTGGTCCGGGGTGAGCAGTCCAGCATCATCGAACTGGAAATCAACGCCGGCCGGGCCAACCGGGGCCGCATCAACCGTGGCAACCCCGTGCGGGCCCGCGACATCCTGGGCATATGCCAAACAGTCCTGTTCGCCCCCGAGGATCTGGCACTCGTTAAGGGCGATCCCTCCAACCGCCGACGCTTCCTGGACGAACTCCTGGTGAGCCTGGTTCCCCGGCATGCCGCCACTCGAAGCGACTACGACCGCGTCCTGAAACAGCGGAACGCCCTGCTGAAATCCGCGCGGACCGGCAAATTTACCGCAGGACATGAAGCCACGCTGGATGTGTGGGACCAGCACATGGCCAAGGCCGGCGCCGAACTCCTGCACGCACGCCTGGAACTCGTGGAGCGACTCCGCCCGCACTTGAACAGTGCCTATGCCCAGCTTACGGACGGTTCCAAGGACGCCGGCGCGGTTTACCGCTCCACTATCCAGGGCGTACTTGACGACGACGGCGGTCCGGCCGACCGCACGACTGAACCTCCGGCGTCGAACGAGGACCTGCGGCTGCTGTCCGTGGAGCAACTCACCGAACGGTATGTCCAGGCGTTTGCAGCCTCGCGAAAGAAGGAACTGGAGCGGGGCATTTCGCTGGTGGGGCCGCACCGTGACGAGTTGGAATTGGTGCTGGGCCAGGCACCGGCAAAAGGCTACGCGTCCCACGGTGAAACGTGGTCCATGTGTTTATCCCTCCGGCTGGCCTCGTACTACGTCATGTTGGATGACGCCCGCACCGGTGGTACTGCACCGATCCTCATCCTGGACGACGTTTTCGCCGAACTTGATGTCCAGCGGCGGCGTAGACTGGCTGCGATAGTGGCCGGTGCCGAACAGGTGCTGGTGACAGCCGCCGTCGATGCCGATATTCCAGAGGAGCTGGCCGGACGGCGCGTCAACGTTGTTCCGGGAGGCATCGATGGCGAAGGATAACCGCAGCGAACTTCAGCCCGGCCGCGAGCCGGACGAGATCGACGCCGCACAAGCTGCCTTGAACCGTATGCGCGAGGCCGCGGCAGCGCGCGGCGAAGTGCGGCAACGGGCACCGCGGCCAGGGTCCGCCCCCAAGCGGAACGGCCTGCGGGACACAAAGGGCTTCAGCCAATTCCACGGAAGCGGCCGCGACCCCCTGGGCTTGGGCAAAGTGGTTGGGCGGCTCGTGGCAGAACGAGGCTGGACATCCCCTGTTGCCGTTGGATCCGTCATGGCTGAATGGGATGCCCTGGTGGGTCCGGAAATCTCTGCACACTGCACGCCGGAGAGCTTCACCGACACCACCTTGCAGGTTCGCTGCGACTCGACCGCGTGGGCGACCCAGTTGCGGTTGCTGAGCACGAGCCTGCTGGAGAAGTTCCGGAACGAACTCGGCGAGGGCGTCGTTACCAGTATTCAGGTGCTCGGTCCTTCCGCGCCGAATTGGCGAAAAGGCGGACGCAGCGTCAACGGTCGTGGCCCGAGGGACACATACGGCTGAACGGCGTGCAGGGCGATTCAACGCCCCCGAGCCGTATAGGCCCCCATCGGGACCACCGCAGGGCCGTTTCAGATGGGACCAGCGGCCTCCTACGGGCACATTCAGCTCCCCGCTGTCCCCGTGTTGGCAAGGATTGCCGCGTTTCCACGATAGAATTGCGGTAGATCACTGAGCGCCGGTGAAACGTCGTAGGTGTCCCGGATACACTGTCGTGCCTTCCGGGGACCCCTCGCCGAGTAGACGGCGCAATCAGTCACGTGCCCATTTCCGGCCGTAGTTCGCTGCGGTCGGATTCGGATACGACCGTCATCGAGTACAGAGGAGTCGAAAGCGCCTGTGGCTAACGACAATGCAGAGACCTTGGCAGTAGAGCCCGAAGAGGAGACTGTTCCCCAGCCCGACACGCCTTCGGCGACGCCAAGGGAATACGGCGCCAGTGACATCACTGTCCTTGAAGGCCTTGAAGCTGTCCGGAAACGTCCCGGTATGTACATCGGTTCCACCGGACCCCGCGGCCTGCATCACCTGGTTTATGAAGTGGTGGATAACTCTGTCGATGAGGCATTGGCTGGTTACTGCAGCCACATCGAGGTCACGCTTCGCGCTGATGGCGGTGTTCGCGTGGTGGATGACGGCCGCGGTATCCCCGTGGATATCCACCCCTCCGAGGGCAAACCTACTGTTGAAGTGGTCATGACCATCCTGCACGCCGGCGGCAAGTTCGGGGGCGGCGGCTATGCCGTCTCCGGCGGCCTTCACGGCGTAGGTATTTCCGTGGTTAACGCACTGTCCCGTCGGGTGGACACCGAGGTCCGGCGGCAGGGCCACGTTTGGCGGATGTCATTCGCCGACGGCGGCAAGCCGCAGGGCGAACTGGTCAAGGGCGAAGCCACCGACGAAACCGGCACGTCGCAGACGTTCTACCCGGACGGCACCATCTTCGAAACCACCGAGTTCGATTTCGAAACGCTCCGTGCCCGCTTCCAGCAAATGGCCTTTCTCAACAAGGGCCTCAAGATCACCTTGACGGACGAGCGTCCCGTTGCCCGCGACGGCGACGACGACCTGGACCTGGATGCCATAGCGACCGAAGGTGAAGTCGCCGCGGAGCACCGCACCGTTGTGTACGAATACCCGGACGGCCTCCTGGACTACGTGAAGCATTTGAACTCCAGCAAGAAGGTGGAGATCGTCCACGAGGACGTCATCGCTTTCGAAACCGAAGACACGGAGCGGCACATCGCCGTCGAGGTCGCCATGCAGTGGACCACCGCCTATTCCGAAAGTGTCCACACGTACGCAAACACCATCAACACCCATGAGGGCGGTACGCACGAAGAAGGCTTCCGCGCTGCGATGACCTCGCTCATCAACCGCTACGCGCGGGAGAAGAGCATCATCAAGGAGAAGGAAGACAACCTCACGGGTGATGACATCCGTGAAGGTCTGACCGCCGTCATCTCGGTCAAGCTTTCAGAACCGCAGTTCGAGGGCCAGACCAAGACCAAGTTGGGTAACTCCGAGGTCAAGGGCTTTGTACAGCGAGTGGTCACAGACCAGCTCGGCGACTGGCTCGAACGCAATCCCGGCCCGGCCCGCGACGTCATCCGCAAGGCCATTCAGGCAGCACAGGCCCGGATGGCTGCGCGGAAGGCCCGCGATAATGCACGACGCAAGAGCCCGCTGGAATCCTTCGGAATGCCCGGCAAGCTGTCCGATTGCTCGTCCAAGGATCCCTCGCGCTGCGAGGTCTACCTTGTGGAGGGTGACTCCGCAGGTGGTTCGGCCAAGCGTGGCCGCAATCCCGAGACGCAGGCGATCCTGCCGCTGCGAGGCAAGATCCTCAACGTGGAGCGGGCCCGCCTGGACAAGGCTCTGGGCAACGCCGAAGTCCAGTCGATGATCACGGCATTCGGTACCGGCATCGGTGAAGACTTCGATATCGCCAAGCTGCGCTACCACAAGATCGTCCTCATGGCGGATGCCGATGTTGACGGCCAGCACATCACCACGCTGTTGATGACGCTGCTGTTCCGCTACATGCGGCCGTTGATCGAAAACGGATACGTGTACCTGGCGCAGCCCCCGCTGTACCGAATCAAGTGGTCCAACGCCGCTCACGATTACGTCTTCAGCGACCGCGAACGCGACGAAACCATCCGCAAGGGTGCAGCCCTGAACAAGCGGCTCCCCAAGGACAACGGCATCCAGCGCTATAAGGGCCTTGGCGAGATGGACTACACCGAGTTGTGGGACACCACCATGGACCCGGACCGGCGCACGCTGTTGCAGGTCACCATGGACGACGCTCTCGCTGCCGATCAGACCTTCTCGGTCTTGATGGGCGAGGACGTTGAATCACGCCGAAACTTCATCCAGCAGAACGCCAAGGACGTCAGGTTCCTCGATATCTAGGGGCTTCAAAAGAGCACCGAAGTATTCCAGAACCGACATATACCTGAAACGGAAAACTTAGATTATGAGTGACGAAACTCCCGAAGTCCCGGCGGAACCTACCGACGCCGAAGACGTTGTGCTTGAGGGCGATCTGCTGACCGACCGCGTCGAGCAGGTGGACTTGCAGACCGAGATGCAGCGGTCCTACCTCGACTACGCGATGGCCGTCATCGTCGGCCGTGCACTCCCGGATGTACGTGACGGCTTGAAGCCGGTACACCGGCGCGTTCTCTACGCCATGTTCGACGGCGGATACCGGCCCGACCGCTCTTTCAACAAGTGCGCACGCGTCGTGGGCGACGTCATGGGTACCTACCACCCGCATGGCGACATGGCCATCTACGATGCCTTGGTCCGTCTGATCCAGGACTGGACCATGCGCTACCCGCTCGCTCTGGGCCAAGGCAACTTCGGCTCGCCCGGTAACGACGGTGCCGCCGCTCCGCGTTACACGGAAACCAAGATGGCCCAGTTGGCCATGGAGATGGTCCGGGACATCGACGAGGAAACGGTCGATTTCCAGGACAACTACGACGGCAAGAACCAGGAACCGACCATCCTGCCGGCGCGCTTCCCCAACTTGCTTGTCAACGGTTCTTCGGGCATCGCAGTGGGCATGGCCACCAATATCCCGCCCCACAACCTGCGCGAAGTTGCCGACGGCGTGCAGTGGGCACTCGAGAACCCCACGGCTTCGCGGGAGGAGCTGCTTGAGGCGCTCCTTCAGCGGATCAAGGGACCGGACTTCCCGACCGGGGCCACCATCCTCGGCCATAAGGGCATCGAGGATGCGTACCGCACGGGCCGCGGTTCCATCACTATGCGCGCAGTGGTCAACGTTGAGGAACTCCAGGGCCGCACGTGCCTGGTTGTCACCGAGCTGCCGTACCAGGCCAACCCGGACAACCTCGCCATCAAGATCGCCGAACTCGTGAAGGACGGCAAGATCCAAGGCATCGCGGACCTGCGCGATGAAACTTCCGGCCGTACCGGACAGCGACTGGTGATCGTCCTTAAGCGCGATGCCGTGGCAAAGGTGGTCTTGAACAACCTGTACAAGCACACGCAGCTGCAGGACAACTTCTCGGCTAACATGCTCGCCATTGTGGACGGTGTTCCCCGCACCTTGAGCCTCGACGCCTTCATCCGGCACTGGGTGAGCCACCAGATGGACGTCATTGCCCGCCGGACGCGTTACCGCTTGCGCAAGGCCGAGGAAGAAGCGCACATCCTGCGCGCGCTCCTCAAGGCGCTGGACATGCTGGACGAGGTTATCGCCCTCATCCGTGCCTCGAACACGACGGAAGCCGCCCGTGAGGGATTGATGGAACTCCTGGAGATCGACGAGCTCCAGGCCCGGGCCATTTTGGACATGCAGCTGCGCCGGCTCGCTGCACTGGAACGCCAGAAGATCCAGGACCGCCACGCCGAACTCGAAGCGATGATCGACGAGTACAACGCGATCCTCGCCTCGGAGGAACGCCAGCGCCAGATCATCAGCGAAGAGCTCGCGGAAATCGTAGCGAAGCACGGCGACGACCGCCGCACGCACATCCTCATGGGCTTCGACGGCGACATGTCCGTGGAAGACCTGATTCCCGAAGAGGAAATGGTGGTCACAATCACGCGGGGCGGTTACGTCAAGCGGACGCGCAGCGACAACTACCGCTCACAGCAGCGCGGTGGCAAGGGCATCAAGGGAGCCCAGCTTCGCGGTGACGATGTCGTGGAGCACTTCTTCGTGACCACTACCCATCACTGGCTGTTGTTCTTCACCAACCTTGGCCGCGTTTACCGTGCCAAGGCCTATGAACTGGCTGAAGCCGGCCGCGATGCCAAGGGCCAGCATGTGGCCAACCTCCTTGCCTTCCAGCCGGACGAGCATATTGCCCAGGTGCTGGACCTTCGTGACTACCAGCAGGCACCCTATCTGGTTCTTGCCACGAAGAACGGCCTGGTCAAGAAGACGAGACTCGAGGACTATGACACCAACCGGTCTGCCGGCGTCATCGCCATCAACCTTCGTGACGAGGACGAGCTCGTCTCTGCGCAGCTTGTCAGCGAAACAGATGACTTGCTGCTGGTTTCCCGCAAGGGACAGTCCATCCGCTTCACGGCAACTGACGACGCATTGCGCCCCATGGGACGTGCTACGTCCGGCGTAACAGGTATGAAGTTCCGTGAAGATGACGAATTGTTGGCTGCGGACGTTGTTCAGGACGGTTCCTTCGTTTTCGTGGTGACCGAGGGCGGCTACGCCAAGCGCACCGCCGTGGACGAGTACCGCCTGCAAGGCCGTGGTGGTTTGGGCATCAAGGTCGCCAAGCTTGCCGAAGACCGGGGTGACCTTGTGGGCGCCTTGATCGTGCAGGAAGAGGACGAAGTACTGGTGGTCATGGAGGGCGGCAAGGTTGTCCGCTCCGCCGTCAGTGGCGTCCCTGCGAAGGGCCGTGACACCATGGGCGTGATCTTCGCCAAGCCGGACAAGAACGACCGCATTATCGAGGTTGCACGCAACAGTGAACGCGGTTTGGAAGGCGAAGAGCCCGAGGACGGGCTGAACGATGACGTAACGTTGGCTGCAGAAGACGGCGCTGCTGAAGCGACCGTCACGTCAGAAACGGAAAACGACGCAGACCCGGATTCAGACACGGGCGCGGAGCTGAACGAAGACAACACCGGAGGTAACGAGTGAGTAATTCGGACTCATATCCCAAGCCGAGCACAGGCGGGCTCCGGCAGCCCTCGGGCACCGCGCAGGCAGGAACGCCGGCGCGGCCACAGCAGCGGCCCGGAGCGGGCGCAGCAGGTGCCGGATCACCCGGCCGCCCGGCAGGCGCTCCCGGCCAGCGGCCCGCTTCGACCGGACAACGCCCTGCCGGTGCTCCCGGTCAGCGGCCCGCACAACCGGGACAGCGTCCCGCGGGCGCACCCGGTCAGCGTCCGGCGCAGGGCGGCCCGGGCTTGGTCAAGCCGGCCCCCAAAGCGAAAGTGCGCCGCGCCCGTCTCCTGGTCAGCAAGGTTGACCCATGGTCGGTGCTGAAGATGGCGTTCCTGCTGTCCGTTGCGCTGGGCATCGTTACGGTGGTCGCCGCCATTGTGCTGTGGACTGTGCTTGATCTCACAGGCATCTTCAACCAGGTCGATAGCCTGCTCGGAACCCTGGCGGGGTCCGAAGGCGGTGGATTTGAACTGAAGAAGTTCGCTTCGCTGGGTCAGGTGGCTTCTTTCGCCACCATCATTGCCGTGGTGAATGTGGTCCTGCTGACTGCGCTCTCCATGCTCTCTGCCGTGCTGTATAACATTTCGGCAACGTTGGTTGGCGGCATCGGCGTCACCCTCACGGACGACTAGCAAAAAACCGCGGATTTACGCCGGAAAATGGTTCGGATCGACCGTGTAAGAGCCTCGATTTGAGATCGGGCCGGGATGTGCTGTACAGTCATATCTCGGCCCGATGAGGCATCGGGGCGTATAGCTCAGGCGGTTAGAGCGCTTCGCTGATAACGAAGAGGTCCCAGGTTCAAGTCCTGGTACGCCCACGGAACCTAGCAGGTTCAGGTGAAACTGAACGGAATGAGGTGCTTGTGAAGAAGTTGCTGGTAGTAGTAGCAGCTGCGGTCGCAGGTGTCCTGGTCTACAAAAAGGCCCAGGAATCCGAAGCCCGGAAGGATGTCTGGAGCAAGTCCACCGACAAGGTTGACTAGCGAAGGAGCCCGGTCCGGAACTGGTAAAAACCGGTTCTGACATGGGGTATGATTGACGGGTTGCTTCTTATGGGGGCATGGCGCAATTGGTAGCGCACCTGCTTTGCAAGCAGGGGGTTCGGGGTTCGAGTCCCCGTGCCTCCACCATAAGGAAAGTCCCGGTCAGTAATGACCGGGACTTTTTGCTTTCCGCAACCCATCTGAGTCGCATTTGTGCCCGTTTAGAGAGCTCATAACGCGCACAAATGCGACCTAGTTGGGTGGGGTCTTCTGGAGAGCCTGTTCCAAGAACGTCTTCAGTTCAGAGTCCCCCAGTACGGGTGTCACAACCCCGAGTTCGAGCGTGGGTTGCGTCTTCGCGCTGGCGGCCGTCAGAGAACTCTGGACATTCCGGCGTGCCTCGGCAACGACCGCCGTGTCACCTCGCTTGGCAGCCTCGAGCATGACTAAGGCCTCTTCCACGCCCCGCCCATATTCCGCCGCCGCCGTGGACCAGTGAGTCGCGTCTGCCGCGAAGCCCGGGACCGCCACCCGGGGTAGGAGTTCCGGCAGCCGCTGTAGCAGCTCAGCGCGGGCCTTCAAGCCACCCGAAGGTGACTTGCCGGCGTCGTAATCTGCCCAGAAACGGTTGATGTCGTTCCGCAAGGCGGGAGCGGACGGTGTGAGGGGGTCGTCCTGCCAGTCTTGGTTGAGGTCCACGAAGGCCTTGACTGCTGCCAGGACCTCCGGATCCGGCCCCGCAATCTGCTGCAGGGCGGCGTCCATGGATTTCCCGGGATCGTAGGCCGGGCCGTTCCATGCGAGATCCGCATAGTTGAAGATCGCGGGCAGGGAGAGGTAGGGCTCGATCATGGGATTGGTAACAATACCCCGTACGGCTTGGTGGAGGCCGGCGTCCCTCCCGATGACAGGCGCCATGAACAAATGGTCCTGGGAGAAATCGTTGACCGGATAGTTGTCCCAGATGACGATGTCCCGTTCCGAGCCGGGTTTTCCGTACGTGCGACTTGCAGTTGCTGCGGAGTCCTGCGTGATCCGGTGGGATACTACTTCTTCGCCGGTCCACTGCACCACGATTTCAGGGTTCAACGCCTCTCCGAGTTCCCGCTTGTAAGGATTGCTCGCGGAGCCGTTGTAGAACGTGGGTACTGTTTCGAGGGGTTGGATTCCTTCCTTCGTGGAAATGAAGCGGTCATTCACATCGTTGAGGAACGAAGCCTGTGCTTTGGCCAGATTCGCCTGACCCGATCCGAACTCCCGAACATCGTCGGCACACTGGACCTTGGTGGCTATGTCATCGAGCGGAATCACGAAGGATCGCACGCCCAGCGAATACAGGGATTCAAGTTTGGCCAACGCATCCTCGAGGTCCGCCTCCCGCGAGTAGCAGATGTCGATGCCAGGCGACAGGGCGTAGCTGAAGCGGACGTGGTTGGCTGCCGCGGTGTCGATCAGCTCCTGAAGTTCGGCGAGCTCCTGGTCGCTGTAAAGCTCCCGCCACTTGTCCCTCAGCAACGGATCGTCCTTGGGCGAGTAGATGTACGTGTTCATCTTCTGACGCCCGGCGAACTCGATGACATCCAGGCGCGCTTGATGGGACCAAGGCGTGCCGTAGAAGCCCTCGATCACGCCACGAGTCTCCATCAGTGGCCAATCGCTGACACTCACGGCCGCAACTGCACCGTCCTTGAGCAGTTGGCGGAGTGTCTGGACGGCGTGGAAGAGACCGTCAGCGTCGCGTCCGGCGAGTACCGCCATCGGGATCCCTGATGACTGTCCCGTCGCGATCGCGTAGCCTTCAGCGCGTCCGAGTGCTTCCAGGTTCTGTTCGGCGTGGTCCTTGCCGATGTCCTTCAGCACTGTGTCAACCGTTGAATCGCCTGCGGTTCCCAGATAGAGGGCCGCCGACCCCGCTGCGGGGTTGTCCAAGGCAGCCACCATCTCGGTCCTGCCTCCGGCACTTGCCACGAGGTCCTGGGCGTCGGCGATTGATGCCTGGTCAGTTCCGGGTGAAGCCACTATGTAGACAAGGCCATTCAACGGTACGGGGCCGCCGGATCCTGCGCGAGCGTGCTGCGGAGTGGGAAAGATCTGTGAAACGCCGCCCTTCCCCGGATCGGGATCACCGTTTCCGCCTCTTGAGACGAACCACCCGGTCACCACCAGAGCAGCGGCCAGCACTCCGGCCGCGGCGAGCAGCAGGAGAGGCCACTTCCGTTTGGTGCCAAAGCCGACCGGTGCCTTGTTCAATCGGGTATCCCCTTGGGTATGCCGTCTCCGGCTGACTGGAACCTTGTGTCAAGACAATCACACTGTCCGCGTGGCAGATAGGGGCAGGATAGATGCCTCACCAAACTAAGGTTGATCCGTGAACTTCCTCATCTCCGCCCTCGGGGTCCTCGGCGTCGCTTCCTCCGGCCCGCTGATCGCCGGCACACTCGGCGCTACCTCAGTGACGGCGTTGGCGATCGCCTTTTGGCGGAACGCGATTGCCGCCCTGGTCATGGCTGCCCCCGTGGCGATCCGGGAACCCAGGCAGTTCCGAAAGATCACGCGCCGGGAACTCTCTTGGTCCGCGGTCGCCGCCGTTGCACTCGCATTTCACTTCGCCTGTTTCATCACCGCACTGCAGCTGACGTCGGTGGCCGCCGCCACGGCGCTGGTGTGCCTGCAATCGGCATGGATCGCTGTCTTCCAGCTTTTCCGCGGCACCCGGCACCGCTGGCCGGTCCTAGTCGGCCTGGGGATCGCGTTCGGCGGTGTCGTGGCCATCACCGGCTTCGACATGGGATCGTCACCGGAGGCGCTGCTGGGCGATGTCCTTGCACTTGCCGGCGGCGCCCTGGCCGGGCTTTATACGCTGGCCGGCGGCAAAGCCCGCCAGTCGATGGGAACCGGGACCTACACCACGCTTTGTTACGGGATATGCGCGGCTATCGTGGCGGTGCTGGCTTTGTTGGGCGGCCAGCCTCTGACAGGGTTCGACGCCGGAGGCTGGCTTGGGATTATTGCCATCACCGTTTGTGCGCAGTTGGTGGGTCATACGGCCTTCAACCACTTGCTTGCCACGATGAGCCCGTTGCTTGTTTCGATGATCATCCTGCTGGAGATACCCGGCGCCGCGATCCTGGCCGCTGTTTTTCTGAACGAGACACTTCCGGCGGGGACCTACGCAGGGTTGGCGCTGATCCTTGTTGGGCTTGCGGTGGTTGTCAGTGGCCAACGGCGCGGCAAGGCCGAAGCAGAGCGGCGCGAAGCCGAATGGGGCACTGACTGAACTGCCGCCGTCGTAAATTCAACCGCTACTGGCCGCCGCGGCGGACTCCCTGGGCCGAGTTGGCCGTGTGGATGGCGCGCAGCAGCTTGGCCGGGAAATAGACCGAAAAGAACACCACCATAGGTGCTTTGAGTGCCATTTTCTTGACGTTGTGGGCCTTGTAGGTGCGGTCAAAACGCGTGACGTAGTAGCGGTAATCCCGCGGTGAATCCTCGAGCCGCCGGGCTGACATGCCGGACACCATCTGGGGGCAGTACTGGACGTGGAGGTCATGTTCAGCCAAGTGCAGGGACAGATCGATGTCCTCGTGCATCTCGTCTTTCTCGTCCAGGCACGCTTCATCCCGGATGGTCTCCCAAGCGCTGCGGCGCAGGGCCATGTTCGAGCCGAACAGAAAGTGATACTGGTGCTTTGCCAGGCGAAGCATGAGCTGACGCATTTTGTCGTCGGCCTTGAGTCCGAACCGACGCATGGGCATGTCGTAATAGACCACGGGACCCGTAGCCGCCTGCACGTACGGATCCATGAAGGCTTTCTGGACCTGCTCAACCCAGTCGGGTTCCAGGACGGAGTCGGCGTCGATGCGTCCGATGATCTCCGACGTCGCGCTGTTCAGGCCGAAGTTCCGGGTGGGAATGAGCCCTTGGACTGTGTCCTGGCGCAACAGGATGATGGGGCTCTCAGGGTATTCCTGCTGCATCTGCCGCACGATCCTCGCGGTGCGGTCGGTGGAGAGGTTGTCCACCACGATGATTTCGTTGGCCGGAACTGACTGGTAAATGGCCGCGATGAGGCACTGGCGAATGACGCTTTCCTCGTTATACGCCGGGATGACGATCGAGACCTCCGGGGGTTCCGGAGCGTCCTTGAGGGCACCCGCAAGGGGTCTATCAGCTGACATCACTTCAAATCTAACACTCGCCTGTGTGCGCCCGGCTGAGCATCGGGTTACGGGGTGACAAACACTGAAGGGACCCCTGGCGTTGCCAGGGGTCCCTTCAGATCATCAGCGGCCGACTTAACGCTGGCCGCTTAGTTGCTGTCTATCGATTAGAGGCTGGAGCCCTTCGAACCCAAGCCCTTGTCGTCGTCCTTGTCGACGTTCGCAAAGGCATCCTTGGTAGCCTGCTCGGCTTCTGCCGAGGCGTCCTTGTCGACGTTTGCAAAAGCGTCCTTGGTTGCCTGCTCCACTTCCGCCGCGGCTTCCTCGGGGGTGAGGTCCGAAGCCTTGGTTTCGGATGCGGCGGTGGACGTCGTTGCGGCAGCGGTTGCCGAAGCTGCTGTGTCGGACGTGGCCGGAACCGGCGAGGGCGTCGGGGTGACAGGGGAAGGAGTCTTCCACGGATCCTCCACCGGCTTGGAGGCCTTCCAGGCAGCTACGCCTGCAGCAACCGCAGCGGCGATAACTGTGACGATCAGCAGGCCACGCTTCTTGGGCTTATGCTGCTTGGACAGTTCCTGGGAGACAGCCTTGCCGGCCTCATCCGCTACGGCCTTGATGTGCTTGCCTGTGGCCTGAGCCTGCTCCTGAACGCTGTGGACAACGCCAGAATCCACCAGCTTCTGGGCTACGGCGTCCACCTGGGCGGGCGCATTCTCGAGGACATGGTGAACGGCAACGGAAGCCTGGCCCAATTGTTCGGACAACTTGGGCAGGTATTCCACCACCACTTTGTCCCGGGCGTGTCCCAGTGCGGGAGTGGCCTTGTTGAGCGCGTCCTGGATCTTGGGCGTTGCGTCCTCTACGGCGTCGTGGATCCTGGGCGCCAGATGCGCCAGGCCATCCTGGATCCGCGGCGTAACAACTGCCACGCCGTCTGCGAGGTTGTGGGCAGCCGTCTTCAGCCCCTCTTGGATCTTGGGGGAAGCGGTGTCAATGCCGTGCTGAATGCGCGGAACTGCCCAGTTGACGGCTGCTTCCACACGGGGTGCAGCCCAGTCGCGGGCGTTATCCACACCGACCACTACGGAGTGTTCAAGGTCGCGGGCAATACGGTCTGATTTCTTCACAACTACCTCCCGATACACATGCTCGTTTGTTGCTAGCCTACGTGGCTTGTGGAACGCGGGCTATTCATCTTCACGATTCTTCCCGGATTTCACCGAGCGCGGAACCGGCTTTCCAGCCCTGTTGGCGTTGACCCTGCATGAAAGAATGGGCCCATGACCATCGCAACCGCAAAAGCAACCATTCACACGAGCCTCGGCGACATTAAGGTTGACCTCTTCGGCAACCACGCCCCCAAGACGGTCGCCAACTTCATTGGTTTGGCCACGGGAGAAAAGTCCTGGACGCACCCGGAGACCGGCGAAGACAAGACCGGCACTCCGCTGTACAACGGCACCATCTTCCACCGCATCATCAAGGACTTCATGATCCAGGGCGGCGATCCCCTGGGCCGCGGCGTTGGCGGACCGGGCTACAAGTTCGACGACGAAATCCACCCGGAGCTGACCTTCAACGCTCCGTACAAGCTGGCCATGGCGAACGCCGGCATCCAGATGGGCAAGGGCACCAACGGGTCACAGTTCTTCATCACCACGGTCAACACCGACTGGCTGTTCGGCAAGCACAGCATCTTCGGTGAGGTCACCGACGAAGAATCCCGCAAGGTAGTGGACTCCATCGAGGCCGTACGCACCGGAATGGGCGACCGCCCTGTTGAGGACGTCGTCATCAACAGCATCGACATCGAACAGCTCTAACCTGCATTCATGAGTTACGGAATCCCGTCGGCTGAGCCGTCTGCTGACATCCCGGTGTGCCCCCGGCACCCGGACAGGCCCTCTTACGTGCGGTGCCAGCGCTGTGGGCGCCCTGCGTGCCCCGAATGCCAGCGGGCGGCCGCCGTCGGGTTCCAATGCATTGACTGCGTCAATGAACAAAAGCGTACGACGCCGGCCTACAAGTCCCCGTACGGCGGTGCCTTGGCCGTGGGCCGGCCTTTGGTGACGTACGTGATCATCGGGCTTTGCCTGGTGGTTTTCGTCCTTCAATGGCTTCTGCCACGGGACATGGTTTTCCAGGAATTCGCGTTCGCCAACAGGGCCGCCGCTGCGGAACCGTGGCGCTTCCTCACAGCAGCTTTCCTGCATTCGCAGGGCTTCCTGCTCCACATTGTTTTGAACATGTACACCCTGTGGATCTTTGGGCAGGCACTTGAACCCTTGTTGGGGCGCATCCGCTTCCTCGCCGTTTATTTGTTGTCGGCCATCGGCGGCTCAATCGGTTTTCTGCTCCTGACCCCCATGGATGCCCGTGTTGGCGTGGTCGGCGCATCCGGCGCGATCTTTGGGTTGTTCGGGGCCATGCTGGTGGTTCAGCGCCACCGTGGCGGCGAGACCAAGCAACTCTGGGTCCTGATCGCCATCAACGGGGCCATCGGCTTCTTCATACCCAGCATTGCCTGGCAAGCACATTTGGGTGGCTTGATTACCGGCGGCCTCGCCGCTGCGGCAATTGCGTATGCCCCCCGTGGAAAGAACCAAGCCCTCCTGCAGACCGGCGGGCTCATCCTCGTGGCAGGCCTGCTCGCTGTGGTCACCTGGTTCCGCATCAGTGCTGGCTAGCGTCCACCCCAACCCAACTAGCGTCCACCCGAACCCAACTGAGTCGCAGTTAAGCGCGTTTAGAGCGCTCTAAACGCGCTCTATTGCGACTTAGTTGGGATGGGCCGCTCGTTTATTGGCGCGTTACCGGCTGCCGCAGGATGGTCTTGAGCTTTTCCGGTGCTGTACGTCGGGCATCGCTTAGATAGATCTCGTGGTGTTTGCCTGTCATCACCAAGGAGTTCTGTGGAACAAATTTGTGGTGCATCTCTTCCAGTAAGGGCCCCTCATCGTCGTAGGGCCCGATGTGGAGTGTCTGGACGCAGAGTCCTTCATCCAGGATCTCCATGCGGAGGGCATCGAGTGCAGGAGCTCCGCCCTTCTTCCCGGCGGCTTGGCTTACCAGTGCCAGGTGTTCCTGCGTAATCCAGTCAGGAACCATGTTCATGACCGTCCAGTCCCAGCGGGACTTGTCCCTGGAACTCGTGAAAGAGTCCATGTCTTCGGCCCACCAGAGAGCCTCCAAGGGCATGACAGCGTAGTCGCGCCCGAGTTCCTTCTTGCTGAAGAACTTCAGCCCGTACGCCACCGGGTAGATGGTGCTTAGTGCATCCTTGTAGGCCTGTGAAGTGTTGGGGTCGCCATGGCCGTCGATCATAAGGAACTGCATCGCGGGGACGCTTTCCAACGAAAAGGCTCCCTGTGAGGCTTTGTATGTGCGGATCGTCTTTTTGAAGTCGACCTTCTCATGTGCACCCATCATGCTTCCTACTCCCCTATCCCCCGAGGCCGAGCGTTATCCACAACCCTTATCCACAGTGTGCGTAACTTACATCCGTGTAGTTAACACTGGATGCCCAGCGGCGGGCCGCTTAGAGCGGGAGATATCCCCCGAACAGCATGGATTTTTCCCCACCTGTGGATAACCTTGTCACCTTTACTTGGGGTTAAGTGGACAACTGGGCCTCTAAGCCGGTCAATGTGGATAACCCTGTTAATCCAGGGAAAGTTATCCCCGTATCAACAGCCTTATCCACACTGTTAATAACTTACATTGGTGTAGTTCAGTCTCTCTAAGGCACCCACATCCCCGAGTTCTCAAGGCTTCGCGACCAGAAACCCACACGTTGTCCCCATTTGTGGATAACGTGTGGGTGGGGGATGTTGTTAAGTGGGTAACTGTGCTTGGAACGCATGAGGCTCCTTGGCCGGCCCAAGTGGAAGAAGGCTGCTGCGTTAGTAAAGCCTGCAATGCCCCCAGGATGAATTTTCCGTGAAGAGGGGAACACTATCCACAGCGAAATACACAGTGGGCATAACTCTGTTCAAGTACGGCTATCGGTTCAGATCCGCTTGCTGGCAGCTATCAGCGGTTCAAAAGCATGGATGTCCACAGAGTTTTTCCCCACCTGTGGATAAACTTGCACACTTCTGTGGACAAGCGGTGTGACCAGACGAGGCACTTTTTGTCGGGTTCTGGATCTGCCATGCCGGGATCGGCTGGACTTGCCCCTGGCTAGGCCCACACACCGGAGGATCCACGCCGGTGGCTGTCGATGAGGTGCGTATCGATGATTCCCACAGCTTCCATGAGGGCGTACATCGTGGTTGGCCCTACGAAGGCGAAGCCCTTCTTCCGGAGCGCCTTGGATAGCGCGATCGATTCCGGAGAAGTTGTGGGGATGTCCGAGAGTGTCCGCGGCGCCGGAGTGGTTTTCGGTTGGAACGACCAGACGAAATCTACAAGGCCGCCTTCCTCGCGCAGAGCGATGGTTGCCTTGGCGTTGGTAATGGCGGCGTGGATCTTCAGGCGATTCCGTACGATGCCTGCGTCGAGCATGAGTCGCTCAACGTCGGCTTCAGTAAAGGCGGCCACGCTCTCGGGATGAAAGTCCACAAAAGCCTTGCGGAACGCATCGCGCTTCCTCAGGATGGTGGCCCACGAAAGCCCGGCTTGGAAGGCTTCGAGGCTGATCCGCTCATACATACCTTGTTCGTCGCGGACCGGCATGCCCCACTCATGGTCGTAGTACGCCTGCATCATTGGGTCCGAAGAAGCCCACAGCGGCCGGGCCAGGCCGTCGTCGCCAATAATGGTGCCGTTCTCTGCCGGGGTCATTTCCTGCTCCTCCGCGGCGGGCTACAGCAGCCGCCGCCATTTGTTGTTGCTTAGGAGACATTCTGCCTGTTGGCTACGACATTCCAGTGACCCTCATGGTGATGTTGATCCGTCCGTAGGAAAGTCCGCAACCCTCGGGTGCTGTTCCCTGAAGTACCTTCGGGATGCCGTGATAGGCGAACCGGGAGGGGCCACCAAACACGAACAAGTCCCCTGAACGGAGTTGTACGTCAGAGTACGGCTTGGTGCGCGTTTGCGTATTGCCGAAACGGAAGATGCATTCGTCGCCGATGCTGAGGGAAACCACCGGGGCGTTGGACCGCTCGTCCTTGTCCTGGTGCATCCCCATTGTGGCTCCATGCTCGTAGAAGTTCACCAACGCAGCGTCGGGTGTGTAGCTGGCGGGTAGCTCGGCCAGTGAATCATCAACACCACCGCCGGAAGAGTAGGCAGTCGCCACAGCCTTCCTGCCCAGACGGACCATCCAGTCAGGGAAGTCGAGAACGGAAAGACCGTTCACGTCTGTGGCTTCACGCGTATATCTATAGGGTTGCCAATGCCATCCCAGGCAAACAGTCCGCACAGACATCTGGTGTCCACCGGGCAGCGTGGCCGCCCTAAGGGGAACCGGCCCATGAGTCCACTCGACAAAACGCTCGACGATCCACCGTTGCTGCTCGAGGCTGAGCCAGTGGGGCACGTGCACCGCGCCCGGCGCCACAAGGCGGGGACCGGCGCGGAGGGCTTCGGCTTGGACGAGCTCCAGAGGAAACAGGGCATCGTCACTCATGCCGCGGCCTCAAGAGTGAGGAGAGTGCGTTTGGCCTCCGTACCGCCGAGGTAGCCGCCATAGGATCCGTCCGACCTCACTACCCTGTGGCACGGAACGATGACCGGTAGAGGGTTGGTTGCGCAGGCAGTTCCCACGGCACGGACAGCGTTCGGGCTGCCGGCAGCCAAGGCAACCTCTGCATAGCTTTCGGTTGTGCCGTACGCGATGTCCGGCAAATGATGGAGCACGTTGAGGCGGAAACCCCGGGACAAGCTGAAATCCAAGGGCAGGTGGAAGCTCGTCCGGGAACCTTTGAAGTATTCGCTCAGTTGCTGTGCGGCCGCCTCAAGTTGTGAAGGAGCGTGGAGAATATTTGGGCTCACGGAGCTTGCCAGCCTCTCGAGCACGGCTTGGTGGTTCTCCAGTTCAAATGCCACACGGATGATGCCATTCTCGGTGGCCGCCAACAGCAGTTTCCCCACCGGAGAGTCGACCACCCGATACGCGATGTCAAGGACATGGGTCGTCTGCGCTTCGCGGACCAGACGGGCGTGAAGGCTGGCAAGGGCTGGTTCCAGCCCGACGTCGAGCGGCTCAAGAATAGCCGCGACGTCGGCGCGTTCAGGAGCTGAGTCAAGGTTCATGCGGTTTCTCCTTTCACGGATACCGGGACCAGGGATGCGTCATCTACGTTGAGCAGGGCACGGAGCGCCTTCACTCCGTCTGCTCCGGCACGGCGTACGGCCTCGGGTGTGCCACCCAGCAGTTCGGCGACGTCCTTATAGGGAAGCCCTGCCAGATAGTGGTAAGCGACGGCTTGGCGCTGCTTCCGCGGTAGCTGCCCAACGGCCTCGAGCAATTCAGCGTGACCATCACCGGGGATGCCTAGCCGGGACCTCCCCTCCGGCGGCTTGTCCACAGGTATGGCACGGCGGCTACGGCTACGTAGAAGATCAATGCACTTCCTGTGGGCGATGGTGACCAGCCAAGCCTCAATGTTGGAGTCAGCAGGAAGTTGTCGGTAGGCCTGGATGGCTGCGAGGAAGGTCTCGGACCAAGCGTCATCGGCATCGTGTACCCCGACCACGGCACGGCAGACGCGAAGCACCGTGGCACCATGCGCTTGGACTACAGCTTCGAAGGGTCTCTTGGTGTGGACCGGGTGTACGGGACCCATCAGAAGAGCTTGCTCTCTTTCACGGCAGCCGGCTCTTCCAGCTCCAGTAAGAACCGTTTGTTCCGGAGACCACCCGCGTAGCCAGTGAGCTGCCCATTGCGGCCCACCACGCGGTGGCACGGAATGATGATGCTGAGCGGATTCCTGCCCACGGCGGAGCCTACGGCCTGGGCCAAATGGGGATCTCCAAGCTCCAGCGCCAGTTCGCCGTAACTCATGGTTTCCCCGAAGGGAATATGGCGGAGCCGCTCCCAAACTCTCTCTTGGAAGGCGTTGCCGCGTGCTTCGTGTGGGACGTCGAACACCGTACGTGCACAGCCGAGGTACTCATCGAGTTCTTCCCGGGCCTGCGCGAACACCGGGTCCTGGATGTCCGTGACCTCGCCGAAATAGTCAGGCGGAGGCAAATGCCAGTGGCCCTCGTAAAAGATGCCCGTCAAAAATTCTCCGCGGGCAGTCAGCGTCAGCTGCCCCAGCGGGGAATCCATGGTGGTGTGCCTGGTGTTCATAACCTGTAGACGTTCACGGACACCGGAATGTGAGGTGTGGAATTCCTACGAGCGCCAGCGCGTGGTCATGAGGAAGCCGATGATGGCAATGCCGAAGCCGGCCACGATGTTCCATGAAGCCCATTCCTGCACAGGGAAACGGCCTTCGGTGATGTAGAAAGTGATGATCCAGATGAGGCCGAGGATCATCAAGCCGAACATCACCGGCTTGTACCAAACGGGGTTCGGCTTGTACTGCTGCGCTGCGGAAGTCTGCTGGTCCTGACGGGCAGGCCGCTTGCGGGGCTTGGACTCGGGCACGGATCCTCCTTGGCTGTCGGTTTAGAACCCGTAGCAGCAGGCCTTGGTATCCTGCAGGAAGGAAAATTCCAGCGGTCAACGGCCACGCGGCATTCCGGGTTGTTACTAGCTGTCAAGTCTAGCCGCAACTCCGGGACACTCCGTGCCGCCCGCACTAACCGAGGAGACCCAGTGGCGCACCAGCAGACGACGGCAAACGCCGGCCTGCCCGATGCCACGGGAACGCACGGAGAACCACCCCGGAAGCGTAGGCGGGCCTCGGATGTCGTGCGCAAGATCAGCCAGATATTCGGTGAACTCCTCATCACCGCAGGAATCGTGCTGCTGCTGTTTGTCGGCTGGCAACTGTGGTGGACCAATATCGAGGCCGACGCGAAGCAGACCGAGGCGATCAAGAGCTTCGCGCAGGAACTTACCGGGCCTGTAGCACCTCCAACCGAGTTAAAGGACTACGGCCAGCCGGTGGTTGGAACTGCTCCGTCCAACGGGGAGACCATCGGCATCATGTACATTCCCCGTTTTGGTGCGAATTACACGCGACCCATCATCGAAGGAACCGGCGCGGACGTCCTGGACACCCTCGGGCTGGGCCATTACCCAAGCACCAGCATGCCTGGAGCGCCCGGCAATTTCGCGGTGGCCGGCCACAGGCAGACGCACGGGGCCGTCCTGGACAGCATCCACACCTTGGTGCCCGGCGACAAGATCTACGTCCAAACGACCGACGGCTATTACACGTACGTGTTCCGCAACAACCAGATTGTCCTGCCGAACCAAACCGATGTCCTTCTTCCCGTCCCCACGCAACCCGGAGTCGCACCGCGGGACAGCATCCTGACCATGACAAGCTGCAACCCCCGCTTTGGATCACAGGAGAGGATCATCGCCTACTCCGTCCTGGACAGTTGGCAACCTTCCTCCGCCGGACCGCCGTCGGAAATTGCCGCCCAAGTAGCCCAAGCCCAAGGAAAGGGGTAACGGATGTACGCCTGGATCTTTCGCAATTTGCCCGGTCCCCTGTGGGTGCGGATACTGACATCAGTGGTATTGGTTGGCGTAGCCCTGGTCCTGATGGTTCAGTTCCTTTTCCCCTGGTTCTCCCAATTCACCACTTTGACCGACTCAACGATTGGTGCAGCACAGCAGCCATGAGCACTACAAAAATCCTCGTCGTGGACAACTACGACAGCTTCGTTTACACCCTGGTGGGCTACCTGCAGGAACTTGGCGCCGAGACCACCGTTGTCCGCAACGACGACGTCACGCTCGCCGAAGCCAAAGAACTCGCCGCCGCCCGGGACGGCGTCCTGGTCTCGCCCGGTCCCGGTACTCCCGCCGAGGCGGGTGTCTGCATCGACCTCATCAAGTGGTGCGGAGAGGCCATCAAGCCCATGTTCGGCGTCTGCCTTGGCCACCAGGCCCTCGCTGAAGCCTACGGCGGTGTGGTGACGCACGCACCTGAACTCATGCACGGTAAGACTTCTCCCGTCCAGCACCAGGGCAAGAGCGTCTTTGTCGGCTTGCCTTCCCCGGTCACCGCCACGCGCTACCACTCGCTGGCAGCTGTTCGCGACTCCATTCCCGACGTCCTGGAGATTACCGCGGAGACGCCGAACGGCGTCGTGATGGGGCTGCAGCACAAGACCGCCCCGCTCTGCGGCGTGCAGTTCCACCCGGAATCGGTCCTCACCGAGGGCGGCTACCAGATGCTCGGCAACTGGCTTGAGTCCCTTGGAATGAGGGGCGCTGCTGAGCGCGCTTCCAAGCTGAGCCCGCTGATCCAGCACTGAATCCGGGGCTTAGTCCTTCTTGGTGGATGTGGGCTTCGGCGTCGGCGTTTCGGTTGGAGTGGGCGTCGGGCTAGGCGCCGGGGCCTTCGCAACCGTGACGGTGATCGTCTTACCCTGGGCAACCTCGGCATTGTAGGCGTCGCCTTGGGCAGTGACCTTGCCCGGCGTCACCTGCGAGTTTTCCTGCTCGGTTGCAGACATCACCAAGCCGTTCTCCTTCAAGAGTGCCTCGGCTTCCGCTTGGGTCAGGCCTATTAGCTGGGGCACCAGGACCTTGCCCGTGGACACTTGCAGTTCCACCTTGGTGTCGGGTGCGATCGCTCCCCCGGGTGCGGGGCCGGTAGTGATGACTTGGCCGGCCGGGACTGTAGGGCTGTGCGTCAGGACTGTTTCCACAACGCCTGTGATGCCGAGCCGGCGAAGGTACTCACGGGCATCCGACTCAGTACGTCCGGCGATGTCAGCCGGAATGGTTACCGAGCTGGGTCCACTGGAGATGTTGAGGACGACTTCCGCGTTCTCCTCCAGCATGGAACCTGCTGTGGGCGACGTTCCGATCGCCATGTCCTTGGCCACCTTGTCGCTTGCGACGCGGGTGGTTTTCGGTACCAGCTTGGCTGAGTAGAGCTCTTGGAGGGCTTGCGACTCTGACATGTTGGAGACCGAGGGAACGGCCACTTTCGCGGGAGCCGGCGGCGGCGTATTGACCACGCTGTAGATCCAGAATCCGGCGCCTGCCAGGACCAGGATCGTGAAGATCACCAGGGTTGCGGCCCAAGCACGACGGCGGGACTTCTGGCGGGGGGTCCGCTCACGTTCCGGTGGGAGGCCAAGCGGCAGAGGTTCGTCCTGCTGTTCCGCAAAGGGCTCCCCGTTGTACTGGCTGGTGTCCTCATCGTTGACCTGGTCGACATCGAGGAAACCCACGGCGGTAGCGCTTAGTATCTGCGTCGCGGGGTCGTCCGAGGCGATGAGGTCGTTGGGGTCAGTCGAAGCCTCACTTGCAGGGACCGCGGGAACGGGGATGCCGTTGCTCGCAGCCCTGAGGGCGCGTCGGAACGCGGCGGCGTCCTGGAAACGGTCCGTCCGGCTCTTCTGGAGGGCTTTAATGAGCACTGAGTCGAGGGCCTCGGAAACCTCGGGATTGTGCGTGCTGGCAAGGTCCGGTGTCTCGCGGACGTGCTGGTACGCCACCGACACGGGGCTGTCGCCAACGAACGGTGGCCGACTGGTCAGCAGTTCGTAGAGGAGGCAGCCTGCGGAGTAGAGGTCACTGCGGGCGTCCACGGTCTCTCCACGCGCTTGCTCCGGTGAAAGGTACTGGGCAGTTCCAACCACGGCCTGTGTCTGTGTCATGGTGGCCGCCGAATCGGCCATCGCCCTGGCAATGCCGAAGTCCATGACCTTGACCTCGCCGGTGTCGGCGCACACCATGACGTTGGCCGGCTTGATGTCCCGGTGCACGATTCCTGCCCGGTGGCTGTATTCCAAGGCTGACAGGACGCCCAAGGTGTAGCCGATGGAATCCTCGACGCCCAACTCCTGCGCCTTGATCATGTCCCGCAGGGTCCGGCCAGCAACGAACTCCATCACGATGTACGGGACACGCACGTCCTCTGCCGGGCCACCGGGAACCGAGTATTCCCCAGTATCGAAGATGGCCACGATGGAGGCGTGGTTCAGCGACGCGACAGCCTGGGCCTCACGTTTGAAACGCGCCTGGAACTGGGGATCACGGGCCAGATCCGCCCGCAGCACCTTGACCGCGATGGTCCGTCCCAGCAGGGTGTCTGTTCCGCGGTAAACGTCCGCCATGCCGCCACGACCGATGAGATCACCGAGTTCGTAGCGACCATTGAGGATGCGCTGTTCAGACACAGACGTGCTTTCCTCTCGGTGCGCGGGACCGGGTCGTGACGTTGACATGACAGGCTACTTAGTTGCTCGGGCGGCCGGTGGGGCTGCCGGTGGACGTGGCGGGACTGGTGGGACCAGTCGCCTTGGACAGGAAATAGGTCACCGTGGAACCTTCCTCTACTTCGGTTCCGACTGCAGGAGAAGACCGTACGAAGGTTCCCGGCGCCTGGCCGACCGCTCCATTTACTGGATCGCCGGGGATCCACCGGAGACCGGCCCCTTCCAAAGCTGCCCGTACCTGGGTTTCGCTGGCGCCAGCGGCAATGTTCGGAACGGTCACCGTGGCAGGCGTCTGCGGACCCTTGGAGTACTGGACCGTGATAGTGATTCCCGGGTCGACAAGGCCCGAGGGATTCAAGCTGATGACGTCGCCAACCGGTGCAGCGTTGAAGACTTCCTGCCCGTCCACTCCAAATCCAAGCGCACGCAGTTCGGCGGCGACGGTTTCGAACGGCCTGCCCTGATACTGCTCCGGAATCAGGTTGATCTTCTCCGGCGTGGACTGCGTCGGCGTGGGAGTTGGCGTCTGCGAGGTTTGCGTCGGCGTGGGTGTAGCCGACGTCGACGTTGGACTTGCTGTCCGGCTGGTGCTCGTCGAAGTCTCGCTCGGGCCGGGGCTTGGCGAGAAGAAGCCGGACTGCGAAATCAGGAAACCGACAAGCGCGAACAGCACCAGCAGGATCAGGGCCACGAGCGGCCATGTCCACGGGCTGCGCTTCTTGCGCTCGGGTTCGGGATCGTCGTAGTTGTCGTCCTCGCTGTAGATCGTAGCTTCGTCGTCGTTCAGCTGGCGCTCGGCCTCCAACGCGTTTGCGCGCGTGAGCGGGTTGTCGGCGGCCGCGGCAGCGGCTCCAACAGCAGCCCCGGCTGCGCCGGCGCCGACGACCGGAAGTGCGGAGGTCGCCGTCGTCGAGTGCTCCTTGCCAAAAGGCGAGGTTACGACGCCGGTGGGTGCCGTTGCGGTGTTGACCGCCTCCGTGACGGCGCCAGTGGAGCCTTCGAAGAGCAGCATCCCGGGAACGGCCGCGTGTGCGGTGGCGATGTCGCCGTTGCGGATGGCCTCGGCGGCCTCGGCCAGCTTGATGGCGTTGGCGGGACGGTTCTTGGGATCCTTGGCCAGCATGGACATCAACAGCGCCCGGACAGGCATGGGAAGCGTCTCCGGGAGCGGTGGCGGAGCGTCGTTGACCTGGGCGAGGGCAATGGCAATCTGCGACTCACCGGAGAACGGACGGTGGCCACTAAGGCACTCGTAGCCGATCACGCCCAAGGAGTAGATGTCCGAGGAGCCGGTGGCCGTCTGGCCTGTAGCCTGTTCCGGAGCGAGGTACTGGGCGGTGCCCATGACCTGCCCGGTTTGCGTCAGCGGCACCTGGTCGGCCAGTCGGGCGATGCCGAAGTCAGTGACTTTTACCCGGTTGTCGGGGGTGATCAACAGGTTGCCGGGCTTGATGTCGCGGTGTACCAGACCCTGGGCGTGGGCCACAGCCAAGGCGCGGGCCGTTTGGGCAATGATGGACAGCGTCATGTCCGGGGACAGGACTTGTTCGCGCTCGAGAATGCCGCTCAGGGGGTGGCCGGGGACGAGTTCCATGACCAGGTATGCGGAGCCGGCTTCCTCGCCGTAGTCGAAGACGTTCGCGATGCCGACGTGGTTGAGGAGGGCGGTGTGGCGTGCTTCGGCGCGGAAGCGCTGAAGGAATCCGGGGTCGCCCGTATATTCCTCCTTGAGCACCTTGATGGCAACAATCCGGCCCAGGATCTGGTCCTTGGCCTTCCAGACTTCGCCCATGCCACCAATCGCAATGCGACTGGTCAGCTGGAACCTGCCGCCGAGTGTGATTCCTGAAGTAGGTCTCACTTATTCAACACCGCCTCAAAAATCTTCTTTGCGTTCGGACTGGTTAGCTTGGCCCCGGTGACCACATCCACACCTTCCATGACGATGGTGACGGCCACTTGCGGGTCGTTCGCCGGGGCGAACCCGGTGAACCATGAGTTGTTCAAACCTGAATCTCCGAGCTCGGCGGTGCCGGTCTTGCCGGCTACCTGGACTCCCGGAACGGCAGCTCCGTTGGCGATGCCGTTGGAGACAGCGCTGCTCATCCACTCGGTGATCTGGCTTGCGATCGGTTCGGTGGTGCTGGTGCGCAATGCCTCGGGCTTGGCTTCGCTGATGACGCGAAGGTCGGGAGCACGGACGGTCTTGACCAGGTTCGGCTTCATCTGCACACCGCCATTGGCGATGGCTGCAGTCATCAGGTTGATCTGCAGCGGTGTGGCCTTGACGTCGCGCTGGCCAACGGAAGACTGTGCGAGCTGGGCCTGGTCCAGGTCCTGCGGGAAAACACTGACGGCTTGCTGGAGCTTGAGCTGATCCCCGAAGTTCTCGCCGAAGCCGAATTTCTCCGCCTGCTCACGGATGGCGTCCTGGCCGAGGTCCAGCGCGATGCTGGCGAACGGCGTGTTGCAGGACTGCTCCAAGGCGAAGGAGAAGGATGCAGTTTCGCGGACGTTGCAGTTACCGCCCGCGTAGTTGGGCAGGCTCGCACTGGAACCGGGCAAAGGCAGGCTGCTGGGGTTCGGCAACTCGCTGTCTTTGTTGTACTTGCCCGAATTCAAGGCCGCGGCGGTATCGATGAGCTTGAACACCGAACCGGGAGACAAAAGGTTGCCGGTGGGGCCGCTGACGTTCTGGTTGAGGTTGATTCCGGGAATCTGGTTCAGCTCGGAGTAATTGGCCTGCGCAGCCGCGGTGTCATGCGTAGCGATCAGGTTGGGATCGTACGACGGCTTGGAAACCATGGCCAGGATGGCACCGGTCTTCGGGTTTGTCACCACGATCGAGCCTCGCTGGCCGTCGGGGATGATGTCGTAGGCAAGCTGCTGAATGGCAGGATCCAGAGTCAGCTCCACTGATGCACCCTTGGGCTCGTTGCCCAGGAACATCTGGCTGAGACGGTCCAGGAAGAGCTGGTCCGAGTTGCCCGCCAGGGTCTCGCCCATGGACTGTTCCAGTCCCGTGGAACCAAAGCCCCTGGAGAAGTAGCCCGTGACGCCGGCGTATAGCTCGGGCTGGGTGTACTTCCGCTGGAAAGCGCAGGACTCGGTTCCGGGGACGGACTCCGCAATGGGCTTTCCGGCCACGATGATTGCGCCGCGATCGTTGCAGAACGTGGCCAGGATGGCTCGCTGGTTCCAGGGGTTGGCGTTGAGGTCGTCCGCTCCTATGACCTGGACGTAGCTGATGGCGCCGAAGATCAACGCGAACATGGCGACGGCAGCCATCCACGAACTTCTGATTGCCTGGTTCACTGTTGCTTCACCGCCTCCGTTGGTGCGCCTGCTTTAGGGGTATGGAACGGCTTACGCGCCGCCGGGGTGCTGCTGGTGGCCGGGGGTTTATTGACCATGGGCGTCGTGTCCACCGGCCCACGTGCAGTGTTGGAAATCATCAGGAGCAAACCGACGATGATCCAGTTGGCCAGGAGCGACGAACCACCCGCCGCCAGGAAGGGCGTGGTGAGTCCGGTCAGCGGGATCAGCCGGGTCACGCCGCCGATAACCACAAAGCACTGCAGCGCGATAGCGAAGGACAGGCCGCATGCCAGCAGCTTGCCGAAAGCGTCCCGGGTTCCCAGTGCTGCCCGGAAACCCCTGGTGAAGAGCAGCAAGTAGAGCATCACGACGGCAAAGAGGCCAATAAGGCCCAGTTCCTCACCGATGAGCGCCACGATCATGTCGCTGTTGGCAAACGGGACCAGGTCCGGCCGGCCCTGTCCCAGGCCCGTGCCCACCAGTCCGCCGTCAGCCATGCCGAACAATCCCTGCACGATCTGGCCGCTGCCGCCCGGGGACCTGCCGAAGACCTCCGGGGTGAAGGCGTTGATCCAGCTGTCGATGCGGAAGGCAACGTGGGAGAAGATCCGCGAGGCAATGAAGCCCCCGCCGAGAATCAGGCTGACGCCGATGACGACCCAGGAGATACGGCTCGTGGCCACGTAGATCATCACGATGAACAAGCCGAAGAAGAGGATGGAAGAACCGAGGTCGCGCTGGAAGACCAGGACGCCGATGCTCACCAGCCATGCCGTGATCATGGGGCCGAGGTCCTTGAAGCGCGGGAACTGCATGGGCCCGATCTTGCGTCCTGCCAGCAGGATGAGATCACGGTTGGACGATAGATAACCCGCAAAGAATATAGCCAGGGTGATCTTCGCGATTTCGCCCGGTTGGAATGTCATGGGTCCAACACGGATCCACACCCGTGCGCCAAGGATCTCGCCCGCGGAGATGCCGGGAATCAGGGGGAGGATCAGCAGGAACGCACTTGCAGCCAGCGAAATGTACGTGAAGCGACGAAGGATGCGGTGGTCCTTGAGGAACCAGATCACCGCGATGGAGACTGCCATGGCGATGAGGGTCCATCGGAGCTGGTTGTTGCCGGTGTCGTCGGCGGGACCGTCCATGCGGTGGATGAGCGCGAGGCCAAGTCCGTTCAGCGCCACCACAATCGGAAGTATTACCGGATCCGCATACTTTGCCCGCAGGCGGAGGACGATGTGGAAAGCGAAAGCCGCAACTGCAAGGAGGCTCGATTGGAACCAGAAGTCCCGATCCAATCCGCTGTCCGAGTTGATGCTGACCAAGGCACTCGCGCCGATACCGACGGCGAGGGCCAGGACGATGAGGACCAGCTCAACGTTGCGGCGCGGCTTCATGGTTGTTTCTGTCTGGATCATTCTGCCGCCTCACAGGGAGTCGGGACGGGCGAGGGAGTAGGTTCGGGGCTGGCAACGGCCGCGGTACTCGGAATGGCCACGCTCGTGCTGGGGGAAGAAGTGGGCGTAGGTGAAGTTGTCGCTGCCGGGCCTGCAGACGGGCTGACGCTCGCGGTGGGCGCGGGGGCTGTAGCTGAGCCGTTGGGGGCGGCCGTCGAGGACGTCGTGGGGCACACTCCTGACGTGCTGCCGTAGTTCTTGAGGTTCTCGACAATGCGCTGGGCGTCGTCGAGGTCCCCGGCAGGAACAGTCTGGCGGACGCTCTGTTGGCCATATTCGGGGAGCGATTCCACACGGAGATCGGTCACGGCTTCGAGTCGGGACAACTGAATAGGGCCAAGACGTTGCGAGATGCCATTGAAGATGGCCACGCGCTGATCAAACTCACCCACGTAGTAGCGGGTCTGGGTCCACGCGTAGCCGAGCCAGAGGCCCACCACTACACCAAGGACAACCACAGCCGCTACGGCCGGCATGAGCCAGCGCACGCGGCGCCTTGGAGGCTCTTCCAGTTCCAGCCGGTCCTGTTCGGCCTTGTGCGTCAGAACGGTGGCGGCGCGGCGGGCAACCGTGCGCCCGGCGACAGTAGGAATGGACCCGGTTTCGGCGGCGGTCGCTGCGGCACCCACCAGCTCATGAGGCCGGCTGGCCAGCTCTTCGCGCAGCACTTCCGCGGACAAATGCTCGCCCAAGTGGGGGTCTGTGGTGACTGGGGGCTCGGTGGGGGACTCGGCCTCTTCCGCACCTTCAGTTTTCCCGGAGTGCTCGTCCTTGGCCTTAAGGGGTACTACGGTCCCGTCTTCCTTGACGGCCTTTTCGGGAGCCGTTGCCTTGAGCTCGCCCGGGGTCGCGTCTGCCGCCTTGGTTGCGGAAGGGCCTTCCGTTGCTTTTGCGGCTTCCGGTTTCGGCTCGTCCAGCGCGGCAAGCGCCGCGGGCGGAACGACGTCGACGGCGGCCGTGTTGACGTCGTCGTCGGTCTCTTCAGCGATCTCAAGCATCACCACGGTGACGTTATCCGGGGCGCCGGCTTCCAAGGTGAGATCCACCAGGGTTTCCACGCATTCGCGGAGGTCCTTGATTTCGCGGACTTTGCGTTCGACGACGTGGCCGGCCACATAGTTCAGGCCGTCCGAGCACAGGAGCCAGCGTTCCCCGGGTTCAACGTCCAGGACATCCAGGTCAAGCTCCGGGCTGGCATCGACGTCGCCCAGGACGCGCATGAGGACGTTCTTGTGGGGATGCGTTTCAGCTTCTTCGGGGCGGAGCCGGCCTTCATCGATGAGCCGTTGGACGAACGTATGGTCGATGCTGACTTGCTCGAACTTCTTGTTGCGCAGGCGGTAGGCGCGGGAGTCGCCGATGTGCGCGAAGTGAAGCTTACGGCCCTCGAGCAGCAGCGCCGTGACCGTGGTTCCCATGCCGGAGAGCTTGGGATTCTGGTGGACGAGCTCCGAGAGAAGTGAATTCGCGGTTTGAATCTCGTCGGCAAGGACGGTGTCGGCGCCGTCCGGGTAATCGTCGTGGTCCAGGTGGATCATGTCCAGCACTGTGGAGGCTGAGGCAACATCGCCGCCCGCGTGACCGCCCATGCCGTCGGCCACGACCGCAAGATGGCGACCCACATAAGCGGAGTCGTCATTCTTGGAGCGGATCCTGCCGACGTCGGACCGCGCGGCGTAGCGCATTATGAGTGGGCGCTCCGCGGGCGTTTCCTTGCCTTCGGGGGTCTCGGGGGAGGCCATGGACTACGGCCTCAATTCAATGACCGTCTTGCCGATTCTCACGGGAACGCCAAGCTCAACCGGCAGGGCACGGGTGAGCTGTTGGTCGGCCAGGTAGGTGCCATTGGTGGAGCCGAGGTCCTCGATGAACCAGCGGCTGCCCTGGGGGAACAGGCGTGCATGGCGGCCTGAAGCGTAATCGTCTTCCAGGACCAGTGTGGCTTCCTGCGCGCGGCCCAGCAGGATGGGGCTGGCCGCCAAGGGCAGCGTGGTGCCCTTCAGCGGGCCCTCAGTGACCACGAGGTTGCGGGCATGCTGGATGGCCGGCGGCGGGGAAGCTGCCAGTTCAGGGTGCTTCCGGACCTCGCGCGCCGTGGGCGCTCCCGTGACTGCTTTACGGCCGATCTGGAAGTCGCGGCGCATGGTGGACACGATGCTGAAGATCAAGACCCACAGCAACAGGAGGAAACCGAAGCGAAGAGCTGTGATGGTCAGTTCGCTGATGTCGTTCACGCGTGGCCACCCGGGGTCTGGGGGAGGAGGCGGAAAATAATCTTGGTACGTCCCATCGTGATGGTTGAGCCGTCAGTGAGCTCCACGCTGCCGTCCACTTTATGTCCGTTGACATAGCTGCCGTTGGTAGAGCCCAGGTCAACGGCCCACGTAGTGCCGTTCTGGGTGCGGACCTCAAGGTGCTTCCTGGAAACACCGGTGTCATCCACCAGGATGTCCGCTTCCGAGGAGCGGCCCAGAACAACCGACTGGGCGTTGAGGGAATACCGCTGGCCGCCGATGTCCAGGACAGGCTGGAGGCGGGTGGGCTGCCGGGCAGGTGCGGCTGGAACATTGGCCCTGGGGGGCGGCGGAGCCGAGCGGGCGTTATCGGACGACTTCTCGGTCCTCGAAGTGATTTCGAAGTGCCCGGTGCGCTCTTCATCATTGCGACGGAAGGAGATCCGGACCGGGCCCTGGAGCGTGTAGCCCTGGCTCCGAACGTGCTGGATCACGACGTCACACAGTTCCTCGGCCAACGGAGTTCCCCACTCCTGGGCGCGGGCGAAGTCGTCGCCGCTGAGAAGGACATCGAAGACGTTGGGAGCCAAGGTGCGCCCGGCTGCGATGGTGATGGACTGGTTGTCCAGCTCGCGCCTTAGCTTGCTCGCTATCTCCACTGGTTCAACACGTGCCCGCGACCCTGTGGAGAAGACATTGCGGACGGCCTTTTCAATGCCGCGCTCGACTTTGTCCAGCAAACCCATGGTCCTTCTCCTTTCCTTGCCGCGGCACGGTTGTGCCTGGTCCGATAGTCCGTTCTGCGACCCGTCTGCGCACACAGCGAAGTGAGCGCCGAACGGCCCTTCCACTTCCCGATACTACTGGGAGTGTCTGGGAATGGCCTTAATCCACAACGCCTTACGACGTGGAAAAGTTCGGTTCCGGCCCGTCATGACGGGCGAGCCGGGGGATGAAATTTCCGGGTTGTTAAGGAGTTGTTCCGTCCCCTCGGAGGGGCTGTTGGGCGCCTGCTACCACTCGATTGGTGTTTTGCCCGGCATGTCCGTTATGCTTGATCTCGCTGCTTTTGAAGGGATGGAAGCCGGGAGGCCGGTGGAATGCCTGCAAAAGAAGTTGCGCGCGAGTGGCGGAACGGCAGACGCGCTGGCTTCAGGTGCCAGTATCCGAAAGGGTGTGGGGGTTCAAATCCCCCCTCGCGCACGCAAATGGAAAGAGCCCCGGTCTTAGGATCGGGGCTCTTTTGTTATTTCCCCAACTGAGTCGCATTTGTGCGCGTTTTGAGCGCTCAAAACGCGCACAAATGCGACCTAGTTGGGCTGCGGAGCGGGAGGTCAGCCGCGCGCAGCCCCTTTGTACCGGCGTCGTGAGTTGCTCAAGTGGAGGCGCATCGCTGCAGCGGCAGCGGCTGGGTCGGACTCGGCGATGGCTGCGTAGATAGAGGAATGCTCGTGGACCACTTGCTCGAAGCGTTCGCGGGAGTCCTCTTCCTCGCTTGTGACTAGGCGCGGCCGGGGCATGGTGATCATTGTTTGGCCGAGCGCGGTGATGCAGTCCGTATAGAAGGGATTGCCGGTGGCGGCGGCCACGGCGCGGTGGAACTCGTAATCCGCCTTCATGGCATGTGCGGGATGGCCGGAACTGGCCGTGAACTGCTCCAAGGCACCGTGGACGGCCTTCAATTGCCGTTCGCTTCGGTTTTGGGCCGCCAGGGCGGCGGCCTCAGTCTCGACGCCGATACGAAAGTCGAGCATCTGCAGCCGGTCCTCCGCGCTGGACACCGGTCGCGTTCCCGGAGCTTGCGTTGGGCCGTCCGCTGGCGGGGTCAGCGCAAAGCTGCCCCGCCCGCGTTCGGTTTCCACGAGTCCCTCGGCCTGCAAGCGGGTCAGGGCGGAGCGGACCACTGTCCTGCTGACGCCGTATTCGCTGATGAGGGTGTTTTCGCTGGGGAGCTTCTCACCTGGCTGGATGGCGCCGTCGACGATGCGGTTGCGGAGGTCGGCGGCGAGGTCCGTGGTCAGGTTTCGGCTCATGGGTTCAAGATTACGCGCCGAATTCCACGGATTCGGTGGTCCAGGCGCGGGCCTGCTCGCTCAAGGTGACGCCCAAACCGGGGCGGTCCGGGACGATCATGCGGCCGTTCTTGGTCTCCAGGCGCTCCTCGAACAGCGGGTCCAGCCAGTCGAAGTGCTCCACCCACGGTTCGCGGGGGTAGGCGGCGGCGAGGTGCAGGTGGATTTCCATGGCGAAGTGCGGTGCGAGGCCGAGTCCGCGTTCATCGGCGAGGGCCGCGAGGCGCAGGAACTGGGTGATGCCGCCGACGCGGGGTGCGTCCGGCTGGATGATGTCGCAGCTGTTGGCGTTGATGAGGCCCTTGTGTTCGGCGACCGAGGCGAGCATTTCGCCGGTGGCGATGGGCGTATCCAGGACCTGGGCCAGATGTGCGTGGCCTTCGAAGTCGTAGGCGTCCAGCGGCTCTTCGATCCAGATGAGGTTGAATTCCTCGAGTTGGCGGCCCATGCGCAGGGCGGTGGCGCGGTCCCACTGCTGGTTGGCGTCCACCATAAGTGGCACGTCCCAGCCGATGTGCTCGCGGATTCCGGCGACGCGGCGGAGGTCTTCCTTGCTGTCCGGCAGGCCGACCTTGATCTTGATGCCGCCGATGCCGTCCTCGATCGATTGCGTGGCGCGTGCCTTGACCTCGTCCAGGGTGGCGTTGAGGAAGCCGCCGGAGGTGTTGTAAGTCTGCACGGAGTCGCGGTAGGAGCCGAGCAACTTTGCCAGCGGGAGGCCGGCGCGCTTGGCCTTGAGGTCGTAGAGGGCGATGTCGATGGCGGCCAGCGCCTGGGTTGCGACGCCTGAGCGGCCCACGGAGGCGCCGGCCCAGAGGAGCTTGGTGTAGATCTTGCCAATGTCGTTGGGGTCCTCGCCGATAATCCCCTCTGCGACTTCCTTGGCGTGGGCGTACTGGGCGGGACCGCCGGCGCGCTTGGAGTAGCTGAAGCCGATGCCGCTGTGGCCCTGTTCCGTGGTGATCTCGGCGAACAGGAACACGACCTCGGTCATCGGCTTCTGGCGGCCGGTGAAGACTTTGGCGTCGCTGATGGGTGCGGTGAGGGGCAGTCGGGCTGTGGACAGTTTGACGTGCCGGATCAGGTCTACGGTGCTCATGGGTTCTCCTAAGTGGTGGGGCTGTTACTTAGGATACAAGTTAGATACTTGTTGTACAAGAGGGATGGCGGCTTCACGACGGCGGCAAGACCGCCTCGGAGATGAGGCACCATCCACATCCAGCTCATTGACACTGTTGGGCGCGGGGTCCAAGCTGGCGCTGTACTTGGCTTTCGGCGTCGCCCAGCCCGGGCAAAACGGCTTGTCGAAGGAGGCTCCCGTGCCGGAAGTGGAAGAAAGTGTCGTCGTTGCCAGACCGCAACGGGAGGTCTTTGACCTTCTGGCTAAGTTCGAGAGTCTCGCTCTCTACGATCCCTTCGTTATGGCGTCGGCTCAGGTGGGGGATGGTCCGGTGGGACTGGGCACGCGGGGACGAGGCACCAGCCGGTACATGGGCAAGTCGTCCGACTGGGTAATGGAGTATGTGGAGTACGAGCCTCCCCGGAGGATGGTTGCCCGCTCGGTTGAAGGAAATCGCGACGTCACCGTGACGTTCGAATGTGAACCGCTCGACGGCGGCACTCGGGTCACGGAGCGCATCGAAGTCAGGTCGGGGCTGGGACTTTTGGACAAGGTACCCGCCCGGTTCGTGAACCTGATTTTGGGCCGGTCACTCCGGAGAAACCTCAAGAACCTGGCGGCCTGGCTGGAATCACATCCCACGACGTGACGCCCCACCGATGAGTTCTTCGGCATATGGCTCTGGCGATTCGGTCTTTTAGTTGAGTGGAAGTCCGAAGGGGTAGGTGTGGCCCGTTGTGTTCATGGACTTGAATGGTCCCTCGCATTTTCCCGATATCGCCGAGC
>NZ_JBFBGW010000023.1:0-84152 GCF_040684895.1 Paenarthrobacter sp. NPDC089322 | reverse complement strand
AAACACACCACAAAACCCACCACCAACCCCCACCAACCACCCCAACCCCCACAAAACACATCACGTGAACCCCATCACCCCCGGTGAAAGAGCGATCGGCAAAAGCCTGCCAACGGTGAGAGAGCGATCCGAAAAAGACACCCATCGGTGAGAGAGCGTCGCCTAGGGGCACCGGCCCACAAACCAGCACCACCCCGGGAACGGCGGTGGTTAAATGCCGAAAGGGCCGGCAACCATAATGGTTACCGGCCCTTTCAGAGCGTGGTGCTTACCAGGAAGACTTGGTGATACCCGGCAGCTCACCCTTGTGAGCCATGTCGCGGAAGCGAACGCGGGAGATACCGAACTTCTGGAAGGTGCCGCGGGGACGGCCGTCGATCTGGTCGCGGTTACGCAGACGGATCGGGGAGGCGTTGCGGGGCAGCTTCTGCAGGCCGAGGCGTGCAGCTTCGCGAGCTTCGTCAGTCGCGTTGGGGTCAACCAGGGTCTTCTTCAGTTCGAGACGCTTGGCAGCGTAACGCTCAACAATGACCTTGCGCTGCTCGTTGCGAGCAATCTTGGACTTCTTAGCCATGTGTTTAGCGCTCCTCTCGGAATTCGACGTGCTGGCGGATCTTGGGGTCGTACTTCTTCAGGACCAGGCGGTCGGGGTCGTTACGACGGTTCTTACGCGTTACGTAGGTGTAGCCCGTGCCCGCAGTGGACTTGAGCTTGATGATGGGACGTACGTCCTTGTCCTTTGCCATTAGAGCTTCACTCCTCGTGCCAGGATGTCGGCGACGACTGCGTCGATGCCGCGTACGTCAATGGTCTTGATGCCCTTGGCCGACAGCGTCAGGGTGACGTTGCGGCGCAGGGACGGAACCCAGTAACGCTTCTTCTGAATGTTCGGGTCGAACCGGCGCTTGTTGCGACGGTGCGAGTGCGAAATGCTGTGTCCAAAGCCCGGCTCGGCCCCGGTCACTTGGCAGTGTGCTGCCATGACTCTCCTCCAAAGATTGAATGTAACGGCGTGCAGATGTTCCTGCGTTACCGTGCGACAGGCAGCGTCCGCATCCGGTCCATACCAAGTTCGGTGTTTTCCGCACCATGTGCGGCGAAGAAGGTTGGACCTCAGGACCGGGCAGTGGAGGCCACTGACGAATGTCCTGGGATACCGGGCGAATACAGGAATGCACGCAACTTGAGCCCCTAACTACCGGCCCACGGGACGTCAGTCAGACCGACAGTCACCGCCAACCGGAGCAATTGCACACGCTCCGCACTACCTAGCGCCTAACTATTCTACGGGCACCGCCAAATTAAGACCAATCAGGCCGTATCAGGGTGGGATACTTCGGGCTCAGTCCGTCGCCCGACGACGTGCCCCGCACCCGACGGACTACCCACGGGCCGGCAAATTCACGCACCCAGCGCGCGTTGGCGCGCAGTGTCTCTACGCGGCTCAGCAGCTTCACCGGCGCCAACTCCGGAATTTCCAGCACATGCTCGTGCTCCAGAACATCCAGCACACGCTTGGCCATATTCAGGTGGCCGGCACTGGACATGTGCATGCGGTCGCTGTCCCACATGCGCCAGTCGTCGTATTCGTCGAACCGCCAGTAGTCCACCAGCAACGCGCCGTGGTTTTCGGCGATTTCGCGAACCAGCTCGTTATATATGGCGGTGCGTCCGCGCATGGTGCTGAACACCTTGGAACCTCGGGCGTCGAAGCCCGTAAAGAGAACCACTGTGGCGCCGGTGGCGCTTAACCTGGCGATGCCGGCGTCGTAATCCTCCAAAAGCGAGTCAATATCGATCTTGGGACGCAGGATGTCGTTCGCCCCCGCGTACAGGGTCACCAAGGTGGGTTTAAGTTCGACGGCGGCATCCACCTGTTCTGCCATGATCTGCCGCAACTTCCTCCCGCGGATGGCTAGATTGGCGTAGCCAAAGCCCTCGTTGCTGTGGGCAAGCTGCCCCGCTACGACGTCCGCCCAGCCTCGGACTCCGTTCGGGCGGGTGGGATCGTCGTCGCCGACGCCCTCGGTAAAGGAATCACCCAGGGCGACGTAGCGGGCAGAAAAATCCATGCCGCCAGTCTGCCACTTCTCCGCTGCGACGGACAAAGCAACGGCAGAGCCTAGGAGTCGCGCAGGATCCAGTGGTTGTTATCCAGCCTGGAAACGATTTTCTCGCCGATGCGGGCGAGATCGGCGACGTCGTCAGGAGTGAGTGAGTCGAGCATGAGTGCACGCACGGATTCCACGTGCCCGGGGGCCAAGGAGACGATGGTGGACATGCCCGCGTCCGTCAGATGGGCCACGGTAACCCGCGCGTCGCCGGGGTGTGCCTGCCGTTCCACCCAGCCACGCTTCTGGAGCTTGGTCACCACGTGGGACAGTCTCGACAACGAGGCACTGGTCCGTGCCGCCAGCTCACTCATGGGCAGGTACCGGCCCTCGGTTTCGGACAGCATCGCCAGGACGTTGTAGTCGAACAATGACAATTTTCCAGCGGACTGAAGCTGCGTATCCAAAGCCGAAGGGAGCAAGGTATTGATGCTCAGGAGGGCCAGCCAGGCGCGGCGTTCGTCGGCGTTGAGCCAGCGGGGTTCAGTCATGGGTACATCTTAGGAGAATTCCCGCTGCTGCCAGCCAGCAGCCCCCGCCGGAACGGTAGGCTGGCGACATGTTTGTTGTCTCCCTGACCTATAAGGTTCCCGACGAGATCGTCGACTTTCACCGGCCAGGCCATATGGCCTGGCTGAAAGGCGCTTTCGACGACGGCATCTTCCTCGCGTCCGGACGTCGCGTCCCGGCAACGGGAGGCGTGCTGCTTTCCAAAGCCGACCGTGCCACATTGGATGAATCATTGGCCAAGGACCCGTTCTACAGCAACGGCGTCGCGGAGTTCGAGATTATCGAGTTCACAGCCACCACAGTGGCCGAGGGCTACGAGAACCTGCTCGACTCCTGAATTCCTGGCCTGGCTTTGGCCGTGCCGAGCCGCTCGGGCAACACAACGGGCATCAGCCCGGGCCACCGCGGGCCCAAGCGGTCGCCGCTGGAAACGCCGCGCAGCCGACGCGAAAACCAAGGCCCGACGTCGCGCCTCAGCCAGGCGACGTCGTCGGCGATGTTCTCAGCGAGTGTCCGCGAAAGGGGCGGGCCAAACAAAGGCGGCTGCAGCGAGTGCGGTACTCCCAGCACTTCCAGCACTTTCTTGGCCATGTACCGGTGTCCGGCCGTGGACATGTGCAGGCGGTCCGGCGACCACATGCGGGCATCCTGGAACTTCTCGAAGCACCAGTAATCCACCAGCAGTGTGCCGTAGGTTGCAGCGATCCGCCTGATATGCCGGTTGTAGATGGCAGTGCGCAGCTTAAGCGGCTCCAGCAGGGGCGACAGAGGAACGTTGTATCCCGTGAACAGCAGCACGGTGGCGCCGCTGGCCGCGATGCGCTGCACTGCGTGCTCGTAGTCCCGCATCAGCCTGGTCATGTTGAGCTTGGCCATGAGGAGATCGTTCCCGCCGGCGTAGAAGCTGACCAATGTGGGTTCCATGGCCATGGCTGGCTCGATCTGCTCGTCGACGATCCTTTGAAGGCGCCGGCCGCGGATGGCGAGATTTGCGTACAGCGTCCGTTGATCATGCCGGGCAAATTCTTCTGCCACGCGGTCAGCCCAGCCGCGGCAATCGTTGGGCAGGCGGAGATCGTTGTCGCCCACGCCCTCGGTGAACGAGTCGCCGAGGGCGACGAATCGAGTTGGCCGGTTCACTGCGCCGCCTCGTTCATTGCGCCGCCTCGCGGTTTTCCATGAGCTTCTTGAGGCCACCCTTGCGTGGGACCTTCACGGGCTCGGGCCACCGCGGCTTCAACGAATCACCGAGTGTCACGCCGCGGAGCTTACGGCCAAAGAGCGGCAATACCCAGTCGTTGACCCAGCGGCGCTGCCTGCGCTCCCACTCCCTGAGGCCCATGCGCTGGGGCGGATCCCATTCTTTGGGGGAAATCTTGTGCGGGACGTTCAGATGATCCAGCACTTGGGCCGCCAGGTACTTATGCCCGGCCTTGGACATGTGAAGCCGGTCCGGAGACCACATCCTGGCATCGTGATAAGCATCGAAGCACCAGTAGTCCACCAGCACAGCCCCATATTTGGCAGCGACGTCGCGCACTCGCTGGTTGTACATGGTGTTGCGCTTCTTGAAGGGTTCCAGGACGGCAGACACTTTGACATCGAAGCCTGTGAACAAGACCAGTGTTGCGCCAGTTTCCGCGAGCCGTGCGACCAGGAGTTCGTAGTCGTTCAGGAGCGCTTCCATGTCCGTCCCGAAATCAAGGATGTCGTTGCCGCCGGCGTAGAGCGTGATCAGGGTTGGCTCCATGGCCAGCGCTGGCTCCAGTTGTTCATCAATGATCTGCCGGAGGCGTTTGCTGCGCACCGCGAGGTTGGCGTACTCCCAACCCCTGTCGGCTTTGGCCAGTTTTTCCGCGACCCTGTCTGCCCATCCACGCACCCCGTTGGGCAGGACTTTGCTCGGGTCCCCCACGCCTTCGGTGAAGGAATCGCCGATGGCGACAAACCGCCGTCGTCCGTTCTGGTCAGCCGCGAAAACATCCCGCACCCGGCCAAGCTAACGTCCCCCGGTTAACCCCCGGCCAACCCAAGATGACCAACGCTCTCTCACCTATGACCCCAAAATTGCCAACCTTCTATCACCGATCGCTAGAGCGTTGGCCCAAAGCGGGTCGTAGGTGAGAGAGCGTTGCAGGTTAGCCTTCGGCTTTGCCGCGGCGCCAGTACCCCATGAACGCTACCTGCTTGCGATCGATACCGACGTCCCGCACCAGGTACCGTCGCATTTCCTTGATCACGAACGCCTCACCCGCGATCCACGCGTAGAACGGCAAAGCTCCAGCCGGAAGCGTGGGGTTCTTGGTGGCTTCGATGGCCGCGGAGTCCATGCGTTGCGGGGTTTCCCAGAGGATTTCCTGGTCTACATTGACGTCCTCGGGCTCGGGCCCGGCAGCAGCTTCGGCGCCCTTCAGGCCCACCCAGCCGGGAACCGGCACGGCCTTGGCGACCGCTTCCTTGAGTAGTTCACCGTGGGGCCGGGAGCGTCCAATGGCTGCGCCGCGGGCGAGCCACGTGATCTCGATATCCGCTGCGGTGGTGATGTCCTGGAAGTCGCCGGCCTCGGGAACTTCAAGGAAAGCGTGGCCGGTCATGTCGGCGGGCAGGCTTTCCAGGATGGCACTGATCGCGGGGACGGCGGTTTCATCTCCGGCGAGCAGTACGCGCTGGGCCAGCCCGGGACGCCACTCGATACCCCCGTAGGCTCCGGCGGTAGCGCACTGGGCCGCGCGGTTGTTGGGCCCGATGATCGTGAGCGTGTCACCGGGCTTCGCCGCGACTGCCCAGTTGGCAGCAGGTCCGCCGTGACCGTTCTCGTCGAAGTGCATGACGAAGTCGATGTCGATTTCCGGGTACACAGCATCGAGCCGCTCTGACCTAACGGTATACGTGCGCATGTCGCCGCGAACTGAGGGATCCATGGCGAGCCACTCCTGGTACCAGCCGGCCTCGTCCATCTTGAACTCGGGAAGCGCGATTTGCCGGCCTTCGGCGTCGAACGAGGGGATCATCAACTTGACCCGGAGGTCCAGGGTGTCACCTGCCACACCGAAGCCGCGCAGGGAGTAGCCACCGAAAGTGATCCGGCGGAAGTTCGGGCTCAGCTCCTGCACAGCCGTCACCGTCACGTCGAAGGCGAGAGTCATGGGTTCCACGGCTGCGCTTGCTTGGGTCCGGGTTGGCTGGGCACTCATGAGGCAATCTCCAGTTCGTTGGTTGAAGCAGGGCGTGCGTGGTGGCGTCCAATGGGGACGATCAGCGGTGTACCTGAAATGGGATCGGGAACCACTCGGGATTCCAGGCCGAAAACCGTGTGGACCAGTTCCTCGGTGACCACAACCGGCGCAGGGCCCTCGGCGACAATGCACCCGCCCTTCATCGCGATCACATGGTCTGCGTAGCGCGCTGCGAGGTTGAGGTCGTGGAGCACGATTGCCACGGTGGTCCCGCGGCTTCGGTTGAGGTCCGTGACGAGGTCCAGGACTTCGACTTGATGCGCAAGGTCCAGGTAGGTGGTGGGTTCGTCCAGCAGCAGGACCTCGGTCTCCTGTGCCAGCGCCATCGCGATCCAGACTCGCTGGCGCTGTCCGCCGGACAGTTCATCGACGCTCCGCTCAGCGAGTTCCAGCGTGGCGGTAGCTTCGAGCGCCCGCTGCACCGCGGCGTCGTCGGCTGCGCTCCAACTCCGGAAGAAGCCTTGGTGCGGATACCGCCCCCGCCCCACGAGGTCCCGCACGGTAATGCCGTCCGGGGCGGTGGGGTGCTGGGGCAGCAGGCCCAGGGTGCGCGCGAGTTCGCGGGCCGGACGGGAGTGGATGTCCTTGCCGTCGAGCGTCACGGACCCGCCGGCTGGCTTGAGCAGGCGCGACAAACCACGCAACAGCGTGGACTTGCCGCAGGCATTGGCTCCCACGATCATGGTCACCTTGCCCTCGGGAATTTGGGTTGAGAGCCCCTCAACAACCCTGCGCTGCTCATACTGGAGCGTCAGGTCCTGGGCATTAAGGACGGCCATGTCAGGCTTCCTTTCGGTTCGACGTGATCAGCAGCCACAGCAGGAAGGGTGCACCGAGGGCGCCGGTGATGACGCCGACCGGGAGGACGGTTCCGTCGAGGATGACGGGAGCAATGTTGGAAGCCAGGAAGTCGGCCGCCAGGACGATCAGCGCACCGGTAAGGGCCGACGCCGGGAGGCTTGGCTTCCGGACGATGCGGCGGGCAATCGGCCCGGCCAGGAACGCGACGAACGCGACCGGACCTGCGGCGGCGGTTGCGACGGCGGCAAGTCCGACGGCGGTCAGCACAAGTCCCAGCCGGACGGCGTTGACCTTGATCCCGAGCCCGGCCGCGGCGTCGTCGCCGAGTTCGAGGATGCGCAGCGGGCCGGCCAAGGCGATGACCGCGGGGATAAGGAGCAGGAGAGATGCCGCAAGGACCGCCGCGCGCTCCCAATTGGCGGAGTTCAGCGAGCCGTTGAGCCAGACGAGGGCGTCCGCTGCGGTTCGGATGTCAGCGCGGGTCATGAGGAAGTTCACCACTGCGTGCAGCGCCGCGGCAATACCCACTCCGGCAAGGATAAGTCGGCTGCCCGCGGCGTTGCCCCGGTTCCCTCCGCCGCCGGTGCCGGTGCCGCGGGAAATCGAGTAGATGATGGCAGCCACACCCAGTGCGCCACCGAGGGCAGCCCATGAGACCACCGCTCCGGAGGCGCCGAAAATCACGATCGCGGTCACGGCCGCGGCGCTGGCACCGTAACTGATCCCGATGATGTCCGGGCTCGCGAGCGGATTCCGGAGCATGGTCTGGAAGAGACCGCCGGCAAGGCCGAAGGCGATACCGATCAATGTTCCGATGGCGGCACGCGGAAGCTTGTGCTCCATGACGATGAAGCTGGCGCCCGGAATTTTTTCGCCACCCGTGAGGTGGTTGAAGACGATGGTGAAGAAGTCGGGGATGGTCACGGTGTAGCTGCCAAGAAGCACGTACACGGCGAACATGGCCACGACAGCGAGGCCAACGAAGAAGGTGGGGTTCAGCAGGCGCCGAAATGACAGTTGATGCGAATGTTTGCGGGAAACATTGTCATTAAGTGCCGTCTCGGCGGGGACCTTATGAAGGGTTGTCACAGTCCGGCCCTCTTTCCGCGGCGGATGAGCCAAACAAAAACGGGAGCGCCGACCAGGGCGGTCATGATGCCGGCGGGAACTTCTCCAGGGAGGAGGATCACGCGGCCCACAATATCGGCGAAGATCAGCAGGATGGGCGCTACGACCGCCGTGAACGGCAGGAGCCAGCGGTAGTCCGGCCCGGTCAGGGAGCGGACGGCGTGCGGGATGACCAGGCCAAGGAATCCAATGGGCCCGGCCAACGCTGTGGCTGATCCGCAAAGCAGGACGATGCCCAGGCCAATGATGCCGCGGGAAAGTCCCACATTCTGACCCAGTCCGCGGGCGATGTCGTCCCCAAGAGCGAGACTGTTAAGAATGCGGCCGCCGACCAGGACGATGACGGCCCCGACGGCAAGGAACGGAAGGGCCGGGAGGAGCACCGACCAGTCGCGTCCACCGATGCTGCCGACCTGCCAGAACCGGAACCGGTCCAGCGTGTCCTGGCTCGAAACAAGGATGACGTTCATCAGCGAGAAAAGGCCGGCGCTAAGGGCAGCGCCCGCGAGGGCCAACTTGACCGGGGTCGCACCGTCGCGTCCCCGGGACGCGATGGCGTAAACCACGACGGCGGCGGCTGCGGCGCCAACGAAAGCGAACCAGATGTAGCCGGTCAAGGAGCTGATGCCAAACACGTAGATGCCCGTCACCACGGCCAAGGCGGCACCGGCGTTCAGTCCGAGGATGCCGGGATCGGCCAAGGGATTGCGGGCCACGCCCTGCATTGCCGCTCCGGCCAGGCCGAGCGCTGCTCCGGCCAGGAGGCCGAGCACGGTACGGGGAATCCGCGCGATGACCACTGCATGGTTGCCGTCTTGCGGATTGAAGTTGGTCATGGCTTCCCAAACAGTTGACAGGGGAAGCCCGCGCGCGCCGATCGCCAAGGATGCGGCGCACGCGACGGCAAGTACGACGACGGCGACCAGCAGCCAGGCGGTGCGCTTGCCCACTGTACCGCGGGACCCGGTTCCCCCTCCGGTTCCCGCAGCATCAGGAGTGATGCCTCCCGGGCCAGTCGGCACCAAGGTGCCATTGACCCGCCCCTGAAGTGCCGTCGTCGTACTCAGTTTCATGGCAGTTACTTGCCTGCCGCGTCTGCGGCTTTGCCCAGCTGCGGGAGGAAAGTGTCCAAGGCCCACGGGAGGCTCAGCGGCGAAGAAGCAGAGATGGACAGCGTCAAGGTGTTGTCGGAATCGGCAACCAGGGCGCCGGACTTGATGGCCGGAATCTGGCTCAGCAGGGCGTCAGACTTGATGGCTTCCGCGGTGGTGGCATCCGGAACCCAGGTGACAAAGATGTCCGAATCGAGCTCGTTTGCCTTCTCGGCAGACCACGGAATGAAGAAGTCCGTCTTGGTCTTGGTGTTTTCCTCCACAACCGGAGCAAGCTTCATTCCGATGTCGGAGAGGAAACGGGGGCGGTTGTCGATGGCGGTGTAGACGTTCACGCCGTCACCCTTGGCCGGCTCCAGGTTGCCGTAGATGAAGGTCTTGTCGACGATCTGCGGGTAGTCGGAGACCTTGTCCTTGATGGTGGCTTCGGTGTCCTCAACCAGCTTCTTGGCTTCGGCTTCCTTACCGAGGGCCTTGCCGATGATGGTGGTGCTTTCCTGCCACGGCGTACCGTAGGCCAGTTCAGGGTAGGCCACTACGGGTGCGATCTCGGAGAGCTTCTTGTAGTCAGCCTCTTCGAGGCCGGAGTAGGCGCCGAGGATAACGTCCGGGCTGAGCTTGGCAATCTCGGTGAAGTTGATGCCGTCTGCCTCGGAGAACTGGACGGGAGCCTTGTCGGTACCGAAACCGGCGCCGAGCTTCTCGAGCGCTGCGTCCTTCCACGGGGTGGAGCCCTTGTCGTTGTTGCCCCACTCGTTCTTGGGGACACCTACAGGAACGACACCGAGGGCGATCGCGATGTCATCGTTGACCCAGGAAATGGTGACGACGCGCTTGGGCTGTTCCTTGATGGTGGTCTCACCGAAGGCGTGCTTGATGGTGACCGGGAAAGCTGCGGAAGCGGGCTGTTCTGATGCCGGAGCAGTGCTGGCCGGTCCAGTGGAGCAGCCAGTAAGGGAAAGGGCGACGGCGGCCAAGGCGGCTGTCGCAGTACCTGCGGTCTTCAGCAGGGCGCGGCGTGGGAGAAGGGAAGCCACGGGACTCCTTAAGTAAGTGATGCGAACCTAAGTAAGGCTAGCCTAGCCTCCCGATAATTACGAAACGTTTGCGTCACGTAATCTCCATGACGGGCATTTTTACGTAAACGGGCCCGTCGAACCCTCGCTCACCGATGACCCCTCCCCGGCACACCCTCACTCACCGATGACCCCTCCCCGGCACACCCTCGCTCACCGATGACCCCTCCCCGGCGAACCCTCACTCACCGATGACCCTTCCCGGCGAACCCTCGCTCAGTGGACAGCGTCGCCGGGAATTTGCGAGGATATCGGCAGCGGGCTACCGCTTCCAGGAAAACGACGAGGGGATGAACGTGCGCGCTGATGCAGCTGCTGCGTCCATAGTTGGCGAGGTGGCCTCTTTGGCCTGCTTGGCATTCCCTCGCACGTCGGCACTCTCTTAGGCGTTCAGCACCACACGGCCACGGGTCCTGCAGGTGCGCCCCCATGCCCTTTTCGGCCGACGTTCATGCTCCTTCCGCGCGCCCTTCGATGGGTGTGGACCGTCTTTCCGAAAGAAGCTTTGCCATGCAGAAAATCACTGCCCATCAGATCCGCTCATCCTTTATCAATGCCAGCCGCTCAGAAGCTGCGAAACTGAATCTTCCCCACAATTTCGACACCATCGATTGGGAGAACCGTGAATTCCTTGGCTGGCGGGACGCCAAGATGCCCCAGCGTGGCTACCTGGTGGTCCCGAACCAGGGCGAGCTCACGGGCATCATGCTGCGCGCACCCGAAGGAGGAGCGGGCAAGAAGCGTGCCGTCCTCTGCGAACTGTGCCGGGATGTTTTTTCCAAGGACGACGTCTACCTGTGGGTTGCCAAGCGGTCAGGCCAATCCGGCAAGAACGGTAACACCGTTGGCACCCTGATCTGCGCCGAGTTCGGTTGCAACGCCAACGTTCGCAAGGAACCTCCGGTCAATGAAATCAACCCGGACCCTGCAGCCGCGGTCCTGAAGCAGATCGCCGGACTGGAGTTCCGTACAGCCCAATTTCTGGACAGGGTCCGCAACGGCTCACAACGCTAACCCATCCCAAGTAGGTCGCATTTGTGCGCGTTTTGACGGCTCAGAACGCGCACAAATGCGACCCAGTTGGGTCAGCGGAGCACGATATCCACGGGGTTGGCCTCGGACCGCCACGCACCCGGTTCGCCCGGCCCTGAAATCACCGGAGCGGTGAGTACGCCGGAGCGGTTGGTCCGCTTGTCGCGAAGGATCTCCGTGACTGAACCCAAGTGCCGTGAAAGGTCAATGACGTTCTCCGGGGCCGCCAGCAGCAATTGGAAGCCGAACTCGTGCAGCGCTTTGATGCCCGCTCCGGCGAACTCCTCCGAAGCAAGCACAAACGCCTCATCCATCATCACGGTGCCGTATGTGGTGAAGCCCTGTTCGGCAATGCCCAACTGGTAGCTCAACGCCGCTGCCATGATGAACGCGGTGAATCGCTGGCGTTCACCGCCGGACATGGAGCCGGTGTCCGCGTGCATGAAGACTTCCGTCTTCTTGCCGGATTTGCCAGCCACTTCGCGGTGTTCCTTGCATTGGATGAACAGGTGCCCGCGGACGTCCAACACCTCGGCACGCCACCGCCGGTCCTCGGGAGTCTGCGATCCCAGGCGCTTCACCAGGGTTTCGAGCGACTTATAGCGGGCGGTGAGTTCGGCGTCGTCGTCGCCTTCCGCAGCCGGAGCGGCGGGAGCGGCGGAACCGCGCGATGGTCGCGTGTGCTTTGCCTTCAACGCGTTCTGGATTGCGTCCTTGAACTGCTTGGCGGTAGCCGGAAGCGTCTGCTTGATGTCGAGTTCCAGGAAACTGCCTTCATGGAAATTCACCTCGGAGAGAATCCCGTTCAAGGGCAGGATCCTGCTGGTGATGCTGCGGCGTTCTTCATCCAGTAGATGCAGGAGCGTGCTGAACGATTCATGCGTCCGCTGGTTGAAGAACAACCGGAACTCGGCTTCCTGGGCGGGCAGGCCATCGCTCACGATCGCGTGGTAACGGGATTCGAAGTCCCCGGCCGCCCCGATCGACGTGCCGTGGTCGGCGCTGATGGCACTCCCCCAGTCCCGGACAAACGCCTCAAAGATGCGGGTCAGCCGCTCGGCGGTTGCCTGGCCGCGCGACTCGGCGGAATGGAGTTCGTCGAGCAGTTTGTTGCGGACGCCGTTGGCCAGGTTGTCGAGCTCGTGCAGTTCCGAGACATCCGCGACGCCGGCAAAGTATGGTTCCAGCGCGGTGACGGTAGACCCCGACGGCGGTGCTTGCTCGAGCTTCAACCGCGCCGCGTCGAGCAAGCCGTCAGCTGTGGTCATCTGGGTGTCGAGGGCCTTGTATTCGCTTTGCAGCACGGCTGCAGCACCTGTGGAGGACTGGTGCTTTTCGCGCACCGCCTCGATGTTGGCCCGAAGCGGTTCGAGGTCGGCCTGGGCAGCCAGCGCATCAGCGAGCCGCTGCTCAATCCTGGCGAGCTCGTCTGCCGCGACGGCCGCGGACACTTGTTCCCACGGCCGCTCGTCTTCGGCCACACGCCGCAGGGCTTCCAACTGCCGTGCCATCCCTTGGTGGGAGTCCTCACGGCTTTGTGCAAGTTCCGCGGCCTTTGCGAGCTCATTTTCAAGCTCACCGACGCGGGCTGCCACGAGCTCAAGCTTGGAGGCGTTGTCGAAGCCCAGCACGTAGTCCTGCCTGCTGGTGAAGCGGTCATCCTTCTCGACGGTGTGCCGATTGCGCTTCACCACGCCACCCAAGCTGAGGCCTTTGTCCAGCGACGCCCACTCATCCGGGTCCTCAACGCACGGGTACGCAAAGTCCAACGCGATCCGCTCGCGGATCCACTCCCCCGCATCGGCATTGGCACCCGAGGTGAGGATGCTCAATTTAGTCAAGAGGTCGCCGTCGGACACGTCCTCCACAGCCAGCGCCCCGCCCCCTAGAGGCTTGGAGACGTCTACGGCGCGCAGCGCGCCGCGGACAGTGTTGTCATTCAGGTAACGAGTCACAGCAGCAAAGTGCTCACCCGGAACAAGCAAGGTAGTGGCGAGGTTGCGAAGGGCGCGCTCCGCGGCCGGGCGCCACTGGTCCTGCCCTTCCGCGAGGTCGATCAACTCACCACCGAACGGCATCCGCTCTTCCGGGACGCCGGTTGCGGCCGCGATTGCGGCCCGGTTCTCAATGCTCGACGGCGGCAGGAGGGACTTGCGCGATCGCAACGAGAGCAGTTCCTGCTCAGCGGCTGCGAGCTCGCGCTTCTTGGTGGCGTGGCTGTCGAAGGCCTCGAATCGGAGCTCCTTCAACGCCTCCGAATCGTCCTTCAACTCAGCCGAACGGGCAGCGGCCTGCTCATGGGCCTGGTCCCAGCCTTCGGCGGACCATTCCAGGTTCAGCCCGGCATCTGCCAACGCCTTCCTGGCCGACTCCTCCACCTGCTGCCGCAACTTGAGGCCCACGCGGGCGTTCTCCAGCGATTGTTCGATGGCGGAGATCGCGTTGCCGCCGCGGTTGTTGTAGTCCAGTTCCAAATCGCGGAGTTCCTTGGCCAACGCATCGCGGACTGTCCGTTCTGCCGCGAGCTCCTGCGCTTTCGACTGTGCCAGCTCTTTATACCGAGCCAAAGTCCTGGCGTGAACCGTCACAGCGAGTTGCTGCTTGTAAGCCTCGAATTCCTCACCTGCCAGTTCACGCAAGCGGTTCGCGTCCAACAAGGCCTGCGCGTACTCCTTGTTCAGGCCGGGAACCGGAGCCAACTGGTCGCGCTGCTGCCTGACGTCCTCCAACCGCTGGCGGATGGACATCAGGTTGCTGAATTCCTCCACCACGTCGTCTGCGGCAGCCAGCGTGGCCGGGGCGTCAAGCACTTGGTCACGGAAGAACGTATTCACGCTGCCGCCCAGCCCCTTGCCGGCCTGGATGACGCGCAGCAACGGAAGCGCCTGGTCCGAGTTGATGCCGAGCAAACGACGGAATCGCTCTGCGAAGGCCTTGTGGACGTCGAAGACCTGCCCATCCGGGAAAATCGACTCCAGAGTGCCCTTGGTGAAACGCTTCCGGGCGATTCCCTCGATCGCTTCCAAGTCCAGGGGCTTGCTGTCGATCACGTAAAAGCGACCGACGCTGGACTCCGTGCCGTTCTTCGGCAAATCGAACAGCGCCGAGACCGTCACCTTCGTGCCTGCAGCGTTATCGTACGTCAGCGCGACGGCGGACCACGTGGCACCAGGCCGCTGGAAGGCACTGGCCGAGCCATCGCCCACCGCCTTATCACCTACTTTGCCGCGCATGTAGGTGAACGTCGTCCTCTTGTCCTCCACAGCACCGCCGGCACGCTGGGCAGCGGCCTCGTTGGAGCGCGGCCGGGCATCAAAAACGCGGAGCATGGCATCAAAGAGAGTCGACTTGCCAACCCCGGAGTTACCCGTGAGCAGGGTGCCGTTGCGGTCCACATGCATGGTGTGGGCGCCATGGAACGTACCCCAGTTGACCACCTGGACGAGTGCCAGACGCATCTGCCCGGGGTTCGTTTGTTCGCCGAGCGGGAGCATGCTTGCGATAGTCACTTGGGTGTCCCGTCAGTCGTGGTTGCGTCCGCCTCCGCGATGGATGCCTCCGGGCCTTCGGCGTCGTCGGACCCATCGGAGGAGTCTTCTCCGGCATTGGAATCGGTGTCAAGATCAAGCAGCGGTTCCGTGCCTGATTCGTCTGCCGCTACTGCCACCAGGGCATCGATATGGGCCGGGATGTCGCCGATGTTTTCGAATGGGAGTGCCAGCGGCAGGGCGTTGCTGATGGTGTAGGTGTCATCCAGCGGGGTTTGGAGCAGGAGTTGGCGCGCGAGGAGTTTGGTGATGGTGCGCGTGACGACGTCGGAATCACGGAGAGCGTCTTGTTGGCCGGCAGGTGTGTAGTTTGCTACGAGGTCGGAGATCTCTTCGCGCGTGACGGTGGGATCGGTCTGGGCGGTGACGTGACGGTCCAAGAGGAGGCGCAGGCGGAGCAGGACGATGGTTTCCACGCGGCTCAAGGCACGTTGCTGGCGGAGGATGCTCGAACGTGAGCCCGCGCCGATGACTTCGGGGTCCACCGGGCGGAGGACGGCTATCTTTCGGTCGTGGTCGAGTTGCATGGTGAGGAAGAGTTCGGAGAGACGGCTGCGAAGGATCACTTGGTTGTCCAAAAGCGTGGTCCAGAGTTTTTCGTCGCGGCCGCCGTCAATGTAAGGCCCCTTGAGAAGTTTCACCAGGGCGTGCCGGACCCTCATGGGAAGCACTCCGGTGTCTCCCGGAAACAGCGCCGCGCCGTCAACAAACGTGTCCCGTGGTGTGACCCTGAACGGGTCTGTGGCGGTCGGTTCCGGGTCTGCGGCCGCCGCCTCCGGGCTGACTTCCGCCGCCTCATCGGTGACGCTGTCCGCTTCGGTGACGTCCGTCGTCGTGATTTCCTCAGTCATCAGAATCCTCATTCAGCGTGACGACCGGCAGGTACGCGGTGCGGATGCTGCCGTCGATTTGTTCGAAGTCGATGTGTTCCCATGCGGCCCGGTCGAAGGCGGCGCCTGTTTGCAGCGCCATGGACAGGAGCGAACGGACGGTGTTGATATGCCGCTCCTCGGCGGGCAGGTTCTCCCACGCCTCGCCCAAGGTGGCGGATCCCGCCATTGCTGCACGGACGACGTCGGGCCTCGCCTTTCCGGTGCGGGCTGACCGTACGCGGTCGGAATCGTTGAAGGCGATGGGGTCGGCCAGGCGGGGCGGGGTGGCGAATTCGTCGGGGTCGAACAGCTTGACCATAGCCAACGACTCGAAACCTGCGTTGTATAGGACGGGACCGGGAACCAGGCCAGGTCGGTCGCGCTCGTAGGGCATGGATCGGATGGCGTGCTCGGCCTCGGCCAGGACCTTGCGGAGGCTGACGGACTGGCGGACATCGTCGCTCTGGATATAGGTATTGAGGCTCTCGGAAAGCTTGCCGTATATCCGCTGAATCTGGCTGTGCTGCGCGCGCAACTCCGCCACGAGGTTTTTCAGGGTTTCGCGATCCTCGTGGGAGAGCTCGTCCGCGAATTGCCGGCTCAGCACCTCGCCGATCGCCGACCGGAAGCGAAGCTGCTGCTGCGGATCCTCCAGGAACGCCGTAAAGGACCGGAAGGTGCGGCCCTCGGGACTTTGCCGCAGCCGTTTGTCGGCGTCCAGGACCTGGGCCATGGTGGCACCCTTGCTGAGCGATTCCTCGATGATCTGGTTGCGGAGTTCGCCCACCAGTTCCTCGATGCGGTCTCGCATCTTCTTGTAGTCCGCGGGCAGGCTTGCCGCGAGGTCGAGGATGTTGCCGGCTGCTTCGACCGCTTCTTCGTCGTCGAGGAGCCCGTCGAACTCGCCGGAACTGATGTCCTCAACGAGTTGCTTGCGCTCTTGGATTTCTTCTTCGAGCGCTTCCAAACGGGCGCTCTGGTCCGGGTTTGTCTCGTTGGCGAGTTTCTCCACGTCGCCCAGCAGCGTGCCGAGGCGGGAGCCGTTCAACGTGGAACGCTCGCTGGAAAGGCTGTCCAGGAATGCGAGCACTCGCGCAGCGGCTTCGGTGACTTCGTAGACGATCCGGCCTGACTGGTTACGTCTGGTGAGGAACTGCTTTCGCGTCCATTCGTCGCCAAACCCCTTGCCGTTCAGCTGGCCGCCGAGCCCGGGTTCCTGGCGGCGGAGCTGCTCAAGGAAAGCGTCGACGTCGGCATGGAACTCTTCCAGCGGAAGCTGCGGCCGGGTGCGGGTAAAGGAAGCTTGAAGGACCGCGATCACCCATGGTGCCGAACGTGTCAGCGCCCAGGCCGGGCCTTTGGTCAGCTGTTCAAGGTCGCGAAGCCTTGCGCTGATGGCGTCAGCAGAGGACATGGCTGAACGGGACAACTACTCTCCTTCAGCTGCTGCGAATCCTGGCTGGCAGCGAAAACTGCCCCGTACAAGGTTAACGCAGAGCGTCCACGCCCATCTAAGTCGCAGCAGTGCGCGTTTACACGGCTCAAAACGTGCACTACTGCGACCCAGTTGGGTGAGCCAGGAGCGCGAGGCGAGGGCCGCCGTCGTCGTACCCATTCCGTTACCTACCCCGCGGTATGGTTTCGATCCCATATCAACCCCGTGGCGACGCGATTCGATGCTGGCCGAATTCCATGGCCACCCCTAATGTCAGATCATCGACGCAGCCACGCCGTCTACCCACGCACTGTCGCTCAGGGGGAACCATGAATTTCGATTTCACTGCGCTGGAAACAGCCACTTACGTATTCATTGGAACGCTGGTCTTCGCTGCACTTTTGGTCGCATTTATTGCAGCAGCAGCAATGGCAACAATCGTCCTTATCGGCCTCATGGGCATGGCTTGGTACACAATAAAAAGTGTCCTCGGCGGCTTGGTCCATGGCATCAATTTCGCGTGGGACCGTTTGGTTCACCACGCCGGGCAGGTGGAAATCCCGACCGAATTCCAGCCGCAGGTTTCCCCTAGCACCGGTAGCTACTCGCGGGTAGCATTGAGGGACAGCTGAAGGGTTCCCACCCGAGGCGGACCCTGGCTCCATCCGGCACAACCGGCTAGAGGAGTTTTTCCATGACGTCCGCTACTGACAGCAGTCTCACCGCCGCAAGCGTCAACGCGACGGCAGAAGAAGCCCGCGCCGTTACTGAGGCCGCCCGCGAAACCGAATGGACCCGGCCCAGTTTCGCGAAGGGCCTGTACCTGGGCAGCTTCGACCTCAGCTTGATCCACCCGTGGCCACAAGCCAAGGCGGAGGATGTGGAGCGGGGCGAGGAATTCATGGCCAAGCTTGAGGCGTTCTGCAAGACCATGTCCGGCCGTGTGATCGAACGCGACGCGAAGATCCCCGACGACTACCTCGCGGGCCTCGCGGACCTCGGCGTCTTCGGCATGAAAATCCCGCCCGAGTACGGCGGCCTCGGCTTGTCCTTGGTCTATTACGGTCGCGCACTCGCCTTGGTCGGATCCGTGCATCCAAGCCTCGGAGCCCTCATCTCTGCCCACCAATCCATCGGAGTCCCGGAGCCCGTCAAAGTGTTCGGCACCCCCGAACAGAAGCAGGAGTACCTGCCGCGTTGCGCCGCAGGCGCCATCACAGCGTTCCTCCTGACAGAGCCCGACGTCGGCAGCGACCCCGCGCGCATGGGCGCCACTGCCGTGCTGTCGGACGACGGCGGGTCTTACGTTTTGGACGGCGTGAAACTTTGGACCACCAACGGCGTGATCGCCGAGCTCGTGGTGGTGATGGCCCGCGTGCCGGCCCACACCGACGCGGACGGCACCACGCACAAGGGCGGGATCTCGGCGTTCGTCGTGGAGATGGACTCACCTGGCATCACTGTCGAAAACAGGAACACCTTTATGGGGTTGCGGGGAATCGAAAACGGCGTAACCCGCTTCCACCAGGTGCGCGTGCCCGCAGCGAACCGCTTGGGCCGTGAAGGCCAAGGACTGAAGATCGCCCTCACCACACTTAACACAGGACGACTTTCCATCCCGGGCCTGTGCGTGGCCGCCGGCAAGTGGAGCCTGAAGATTTCCCGCGAGTGGTCCAATGCACGGACGCAATGGGGTCGTCCGGTGGGCAAACACGAGGCCGTCGGCAAGAAGCTCGCTTTCATTGCTGCCACCACGTTCGCTTTGGAAGCGGTGTTCGAGTTGGCTGCGGAAATGGCGGACGCCGGTCAAAAGGACGTACGCATCGAGGCAGCGCTGGCCAAACTTTGGGCTACTGAATTGAGCTGCCGGATAGCGGACGAATTGGTGCAGATCCGCGGCGGACGCGGTTTCGAAACAGCCGATTCCCTCGAGGCCCGGGGCGAGCGTGCTGTGGCTGCGGAACAACTCCTCCGGGACCTGCGCATCAACCGGATCTTCGAAGGTTCCAGTGAGATCATGAAGCTCCTCATCGCGCGCGAAGCCGTGGACGCGCACCTCGCTGCCGCCGGAGACCTCGCCTCAGCGGACGCGAGCCTGCAGGACAAGGCGAGGGCCGCCGTCGGGGCCTCCGGTTTCTACGCACGATGGCTGCCGAAGCTGGTGGCGGGCGCCGGCATGGATCCGCGTTCGTATGCCGAATTCGGGCGGCTCGGCAAGCAATTGAGGTTTGTGGAGCGGTCCTCGCGCAGGCTTGCCCGGCAGACCTTCTACGGCATGGGCCGGTGGCAGGCAAAGCTTGAGCACAAGCAGGCATTCCTGGGCAGGATCGTGGACATCGGTGCTGAACTGTTTGCCATGGCTGCGTGTTGTTCGCGCGCTGAGATGCTGCTCCGGACCCAGCCGGAACGTGGTGCCACTGCTTTCGAACTTGCTGAGGCGTACTGCGAACAGGCGCGGGTAAGAGTGGACGAATACTTCGACCAACTCTGGCGTAACACGGACGACGCCGACCGCGACCTTTCGCGCAAAGTCCTCGACGGGGATTATGCCTGGCTTGAGGCCGGTGTCCTCGACCAATCCGAAGGAACCGGGCCCTGGATCGCCGACGCTTCACCCGGCGCCTCGACCAAGGAAAACCTGCACCGCAATTACCGGTAGCTGGCCCCGCGCTCCGATAACGGGAAAGGAACTCTAGCGGACGTCGCCGTCCACGTAGTACCAGCGCTTGTTTTCGCGAACAAAGCGGCTGAGTTCGCGCTGCACGCCGCGTTCGCCGTCCGCTCTGTAGTGCGCTGCGAACTCAACTGTGCCCGCGGTATCCAACGGTCCGCCGCCGGTGGTGGAAAGGATATCCAGCCTGCGCCATTCCATGTCCGCGTCCAGGTCCATTGCATCCGGCCGGGCGCTCACATGCCACGTTTGCAGGAGGTATTCCGGATCCAGGACTACGAACGCCGAGTACCGGGAGCGCATGAGCTGTTCGGCTGTCGCCGCGTCGGCATCGCCACGGTGGAAGCGGCCACAACAATCGTCGTACGGCTCGCCGGAAAGACAAGGGCAGGCACCGTCGCGGAGTCGGCTGCGGTCAGGCGTCACAGGGCCCCTTTCCGAGGGCAAAAATGAGAGCTGGGCAACATATTTTCCCACGCCATATAACAGCTTCGAAACAACCGCGCCGGAGGGTGGGGCCGCGCGTGATTCCGTCGGTGCTGGACCTTAGGCTAGATGTGCAAGCTGGGTGGGCAATGCGCGCATCACAAAACGACGGCCAGGGGAGGCTACGTGGAGGATCCGACAACACTCGCCATCAACCTGACGTATTTGGGCACACTGGGGCTGGCTGTCCTGATGTTCCTGGGTCTCGGGTTGATCATCGTCATCACTCTGGTGGTTGCCGGAGTCGGACGGCTGGTGTCGATGATTCTCCTGGCCATGGTGGGCATTTTCCCCAAAAAGGACACCGTTGCCATCGTTCATCTGCCCCCACGGCCCCAGCGCGTCCCCGCTCCGGCAAGTGCCGGCGTCGTAGACTCCGACCAGTCCGTCGACTCGCCACTTGACGATCTTGCGTACGTTCCCACCGGTTCCACCTCCGAGGTGCAGGCCGTAGCGGCGGCAGCCGTCGCTGCGCCGACCACTCCTGCTGCGCCCCCTGTAGTGACGGAACCGGCCCCTGCTCCCGCCGCATTATCCGCACCGGCACCCAAGCGGGACCTCCTGGAAGATGCCCGACGACGGCTCTCGGGTGCGTCGGCGGCCGTCAAGGACCGTGCGTGGAAGGCCAAGGTGGACCCTCGTAAGCTTCCCAAGCCCGCGCAGGTCAAGGACTGGGCTGCCTCCACGTCCAAAACCGTGGTGGAAACCCAAACGTCGCATCACCCGTTGATCGTGGCCGCGAGCAAAGAACCGCCTGTCCTGGCGAAGGACTGGGCTGATGCGGTGGCGAAAGCCGATGAAAGGGCGGCCGCACGGGCAAAGGCAGAACAGCCGCCAGCCATCAAGGTTACGGTTCGCGAGGTAGATGAGCCTACGCCCCCCTCGGGCAACGGCAAGTCACCTTCACCAAGGACCCCGGATGCGTCCAGGAAATCGCCCGACGGCGAGCCCGCGAAGCCAACCGCCGAGCCCACCAAACCGGCCCAAGGCAACGGAGCAAAGAAACCGGTGCCGAGCTCTGCCAAGAACGGAAAGACGGCGAGCCCGATCCGAAAAGGTTCCTTGAGCGGAGCCAGCCGCAACTCGTAGCCGACGGGCAAGCCTGGGCAGCCCGGGACGGCGCTGCGAGGCCGCGGGCTCGTGACCAGCTACGCCGCATGGACCAGCTACGCCGCGAGCTGCCGGAAGGATGCTCCGTGGTAGATCAGCGGCTGGGACTCGTGGTTGATGGTGGTTCCCTTGACCTCCAGGACAACGATCGCGTGATCCCCCGCGGGTGTTTCGGACACTACCTCGCATTCGAATCCGAGGACCGCCCCGTCGATCAGGACCGCTCCCGAATCGCTGACGCTGGTGTCGATGCCGGCAAACCGGTCACGGGTTTTTGACGATAGCTGCAGGCACGCGGCCTCCTGCCCCGCCGCCAGCACCGAAACGCCCAACCTGCTGGCTTGGCGGAGTTTGGGCCATGTTGTGGACGAGTTCTGCACCGCGAACATCACCAGCGGCGGTTCCAAGGAAACGCCCACCGTAAACGAGGAAGCGACCAGGACCTCGGGCGTGAAATCCACCATCGCACTGAAGGCGGCAACCCCGGACGGGAACTGCGCAAATGCTGCCTTGATTGCAGCTGTTTCTTCCACCGTGGTCTGTGTCATTTCACTGTCCCCTTCACGCGTTGCTTGAACTCTTTCCCATAATTCACGCGTCCGGAGGAACCACAATATTTGTTGATTCGGAAGACATTTGTGTTGCCGAGTGTCAAGAAATGTCGCGAAGTAAGGCCCCTTTCATTACTTCGCAAGACGAAAAACGAAGAAGTTCTACCGCTTGCGTATCGACGTCCCACCGCCCTGTGTAGCCTCGATTGGACATCCCCTCGATGACCATTTGATCCCGCAATACAGTCCCACACAGGAAGCCGAGATGAGCCTCAACGAGCTACGAACGCTTGGACGCACAGGCGCCCTGATCAGCCCCCTCACCCTGGGCACCCTGAACTTCGGCACGGGGACGGCTCCTACCGGCCCGTCAGAGAGCATCGCCATCATCAAGGCGGCCCTCGACGCCGGCATTACGAGCATCGACACTGCCGACATCTACTCGCAAGGTGAGGCCGAGGTAGTAGTGGGCCAGGCGATCCAGGGCAGGCGCGACGACGTCTTCCTTGCCACGAAGTTCCACGGACAAATGGGCTCCAACCCGGCACATGCGGGCAACTCGCGCCGCTGGATCGTCCGGGCAGTTGAGGACAGCCTTCGCCGCTTGAACACTGACAGGATCGACCTTTACCAAGCGCACCGGCCCGACTACAACACTGATCTCCTGGACACGATCACCGCACTGAACGACCTCATCCGGCAGGGAAAGATCCTCTACTACGGCACGTCCGTGTTCAGCCCGGCGCAACTCGTCGAAGCGCAGTGGATCGCCAACACCAACCACCTCACCCCGCCTGTGGCTGACCAAGTCCCCTATTCCCTCTTGGTGCGTGCCAACGAACGTGACGTTTTCCCCATCACCCAGCAGTACGGCGTCGGGGTTTTAAGTTACGGACCGCTCGACGGCGGCTGGCTGGCCGGCGGTTACCGCGTTGGCGGGGGCCAGCCTGAAAGTTCACGTTTCTCGGCCCTACCGGGCCGATTCGATGTGACAGCGCCCTTCAACCAAGGAAAGCTGCATGCTGCCGACGCCCTCGCGCAAGTGGCAGCGCGCCACGGTTTGACCCTCATTCAGCTGGCCGTTGCTTTCGCGCTGAACCATCCGGCTGTCACGAGCGTGATCATTGGGCCACGCACCGACGAGCACCTGACGGATTATCTGAAGGCCGCAGACGTGGTCCTCAGCGAAGCCGCTTTGGACGAGATCGACGATATCGTGGCCCCGGCCGTCAACTTCCTTGAACGCGACGCCGGCACGGTGGCGCCGCACCTTGAGTACCCGGAACTTCGACGGCGGTAGGTCCCCTCGCGTTGTGTGACCCGTTCTGCGCCCTTCGGTGCTCGTGACGCCCGTCGAGCAGGCCTCACAATCGCCTATTGACGGCGTTCCAGCCCAGCGTGATCCTTGTCCTAAGTGTTGCGGTATCTCCGCAGCGTCAGGTCAAGTAGAACGCCGCCTCCCATGTCCAAGCCCCATGTAACCCAAGGCGCCACACAGGCCGCCATCCCCGGACAGCCGACCGAAGGTCCCCTGACCCACGAAGAACTGCAGCTCGCAGGCCGCAACCATTCCATGCCGCTCGAGGCATTGCGCGAGGACGTCACCCCCGCAGGGCTGCACTACCTGCTGATACATTTCGACATCCCGCACATCGACCTGAACGAGTGGCGGCTGACCCTTGGCGGCGCGGTTAATCGGAAGCTGGAACTGAGCCTCGACGACATCAAGGCCCGGGACGCCGTCACCATGCCCGTAACGCTCGAATGTGCGGGCAACGGACGTGCTCTTCTCCAACCGCGCCCACTCAGCCAACCCTGGGTTCTGGGTGCCGTCGGCACGGCAGAGTGGACCGGAACTCCCTTGGCACCCCTGCTGGAGGAAGCAGGGGTGGCGAGTGACGCCGTCGAGCTTGTCTTTACTGGCGCGGACAGCGGCATCCAAGGCGGAGTCGAAGAGCCGTATGCGCGCAGCCTGACCATCGCGGAAGCGATGCACCCCGAAGTCATGCTGGTGTACGCGATGAACGGCAACCCCCTGCCGCCGCAGCACGGCTTCCCGCTCAGGCTGCTGGTGCCCGGCTGGTACGGCATGGCGAGCGTGAAGTGGCTGACGTCGATCGAGGCCGTGACGTCACGTTTCATGGGAGTCCAGCAGGCCGTTGCCTACCACTACCTCCAAGGACCCGATGGACCTGGCCTGCCCGTGACGCGCATTCGGGTGAGGTCGTTGATGGTTCCTCCGGGTATCCCCGACTTCTTCACGCGTCGTCGCGTTGTGGATGCCGGCCCGGTGATGCTCCGCGGGCGGGCGTGGTCGGGTCACGGTGAGATAGAACGGGTAGAGGTGGGGATCGACGGCGAGTGGATGCCGGCCCATCTGGAACCCGCCCAGGGTGATTTCGCGTGGCGTTCGTGGTCGATGGTGTGGGTCGCGAAACCAGGCGACCACGTGCTGCGGTGCCGGGCGATGGATTCGTCGGGCGCGCTGCAGGCCAGTGAGCAGGTGTGGAACTATCAGGGCATCGGGAACAATATGGCGCAGCGGGTTGAGGTGACGGTGCGGTAGGGGTTTAGGCGGGGGTTAGACTCGTCTGAATCATGAGTAGCCAGTCTTCATCCCCAGCGACAGTCCGCGTCGATGCTTGGCTGTGGGCGATCCGCGCATACAAGACCCGATCCGCCGCAACTGCGGCCTGCCGTGCGGGACACATCCGAATCAACGGCAATCCGGTAAAGGCGTCCCAGACGGTGATCGTTGGCGACACCATCCGTGTCCGCGAATCCGGATGGGAGCGGATCTTCGAAGTGCGGCGCCTGATTGCAAAACGTGTGGGCGCCGAGGCAGCATCGCACTGCTACACCGACCACACTCCCCCGCGTCCAGTTGCGCCGCAGCTCGGCCTGCCCCAGCGGGACCGTGGAGCCGGGCGGCCCACGAAGAAAGACCGACGGGACATGGAGAAGCTCCGGGGGTAGGTCGGAGTACGGAGCGAATCCCACGGTGGCTCGGTTATCCACAGGCGAAGGATCTCGACGTGACTCCCTTGAGGCGTCCTGCCTAGACTGGCGGGCACTACGCCAAAACAGTCGCTGGGGAGCCTGTCATGTCATCTCTTTTTGCCGTACCTTCGCCTGCCGGTGCCCGGGCCGCTCTACTTGGCTTCGCCGTTGCCCTGCTGCTTTGTAGCTGCCAAGCGGGCAGCGCCCCGGGCCCCTCGCCTTCGCCTTCGCAAACAGGTCCGACGACGGCGTCCCCCGCCTCAAGCGCGACGCCCAGCGTTTCTGCCTATGCCGGTTCGGGCAGCACGCCCGCAGCTGTGTACAAACCGGCAGACGCTAAGGGGAAAGCGGAGAACGTTCCTGTTCCAGTGATGCCCGAGTTGGCGAAGGAGAACTCGAAGGAGGGGCTGGAGGCGTTTATTCGGTATTGGTTCCAGCTCTTGAGCTTCGCGTACGAAACCGGCGACGTCTCACAAGCGAAGGCTTTGTCCTCGAGTGCGTGTGTGCTTTGCAACGACCTGCTCTCAGCGGTCGCGACCAATTACACAGCGGATCGATGGCTCGTTGGAGGGCAATATAGGACGCCAGTTATTGAAGTGCTCTGGCAAGACTCAGAGAGCTCTCAAACGGCAAAAGCTCAGGTGCTCCAAGGGGAAATCATCTACATGAATGCAGATGGAACCAAGGGCCGCGAACCCACCCCCGCGACAAATGATGCTGCAGCTTTCTTTGCTGTTTTTCGTGATGGAGCTTGGGCAACAACCGATGTTGGCGTTATCCGATGAGAAGACTCATTGGACTCAAGGTCGCGACCGTCATCATTTCTCTCTATTTGAGTCCGGCGGCTTGGGCCAGTACTGAGCCGCCCGCGCCAGCCCTAGAGGCAGGTTTCACCCAACGGTCACTTGGGATAGGTGCCAGTTTCAGTCTGGATGCGGCTACAGGTCGTCCTACGACGTCCCTAGAAGCCGCATCCGCCGCTGATGACCCCTACCAATACATGGCCGACACAAAATGCCCTGCTGGTGGCGGTGGTGACTTCATATGCCTCGGCATGGAGTGCCCGCCGCAAACAGCAGGCGGTGCACAGGGCACCGTGGTTCGATGGAAGAGAGCACCGAAGGCCATTACTAATCCGGTGTGGACCGAATATTCTGCGATCGGCGGCCCGACGTGCCTGTATGACCCCGAACCTGAGAACGTCCTCGCGGACATCGCCGCACGGATCCTGACCGACTTCCGGCAACTGCCCGTCAACCCTGGAACCCTCGAAATCCAGCCCTTCCCCCATACCCTCAAGGGCGGCCCCACCAACTTCTATACCACCGCCACCGAGCAGGCCTTCGACGTCACGGTCCTCGGCCAAAACATCCACCTCGCCGCCACCCCGAGCAGCCACAGTTACGCCTTCGGCGACGGCACCACCCTCGGCCCCACACCCGTGGCCGGGTACCCCATCCCGGAAACCCAATGGCTCATCAATCACACCCGCACCAGCCACACCTACACCAGCACCGGCAACTACCCCACCACCGTCACCACCAGCTTCACCGGAACATACTCCGTCAACAACGGCCCACCCCTACCCATCAACGGAACCCTGGACCTCACCACAGAACCCAAAACCATCCAGGTCTGGAAAACAGAAACCGCCCTCGTCGCCGACACCTGCCAAGAAAACCCACAATCCTGGGGCTGCCCCGGAGCAGACACCGAACGATAGCCCAGAAGGGCGCCAAGCAACACCAAAGTGCGAAGCCACCCAGCAGAAGCTAGTTCTGTTCTCAGCGGTTGCGCGACGATGCGAAAATCACCGGGCAGTAGCCCAGTCGGCGGAATGCCGCTCCGCCGCTTAGGCGAACCAGGTGTCCGGCGGGCCCATGAAAAGCAGGAAGCTGAACACCGCCGCGACGCCCACCAGGACCAGAACAACCGCCAGGATGGGATTGCCCAGCACCCATGCCTGCGCCTTCTCCAATGCACCGCGGGGCTTTTCGCCACCAGCGGCGAGCCGCCACCCGCCGTCGAGCATTCCACGCCGATCGAGTGACCTTTCAACCGGAATCGTGGCGTACGGAACAACGGCCGAGGCGATGGCGAGGAGGCCCGTACGTGCCGTCCACTTCTGGTTGATACACGTGAACGCAGCGGTTGCCGCGTAGCAAAGGAAAACGAAGCCGTGGATGCCGCCGGCGATACTCACGCCGACATCCGTGGTGCGCGTGACGTACTTGAGGAAAAGACCGATCAGCAGCAGCGTCCACGTCACAGCTTCTGCAAAAGCAACGGTACGAAACAGGGTGCGGGGCTGCATGGAAGTCCTTGGCTGGGAAACGTGAGTCAGATCCAATTTACCGTGGATGGACGGAGCCCCTCAGCCAAAGGAGGGTAGCGACTCCCGGTTTCGGATCCGCGAATCGCCGAACTCGACGGGCACGGGGGCGATTTCCATGGGTGGTTCGTGCCGCGTTCTCGCCTTGCCCACAGCGATGTGCGGGACCCATCGCGGCGACCGGTATCCCAGCGCGGGGGAACTCAGGATGAAATCGTCAATGTTGTCCAAACCCAACTGGTCCAGCAGAACATGCAGGCCTTGGATCAGCAGAGACTGGTAATCGTGCACAGACTGCGGCACTTCCACTTCAAGTGCCCCGATATGACCACCACCCAGCGAGACAAGCCGGCTCGACTTCCCCAGGAACCCTTCGAGAACCGGTAGTTCGTTCAGCCAACTGACGAGTTCCATGGTCACCCGGTCCGCGGGCGCTCTCCCGTGCGTCCACGCCACAATGTCAGCGACGAGATTGTCCAGGATCCCGATGTGCAGGAGCGTCATATGCAGACCCTGGGGTTTGCGGATGGAATCGACGTAGCGGGCCAGGCCATCGAAATCAGAGGGATCCGACCCCACGCGGAGTACCGGCACCTCCACCGTGATCCGAAACCCATGCGGTTTGCTTCCAGTTGGCTTACTGGCCGTCATGCATGACATTATGCGCCGCTCCCGGCTCGCTTGGCAGGCCCCCAACAGAGCCCAGTGCCGCCGTCGTGCTTGACACCTACTTTTTGGTGCGGGCCTGAACGAGACTCGCGCGCTTCACGGCTTCTCCGCTTCCAAAGGCGTCTTCATCACCACCGGCCGATTCTCACAAGGGGCCAAAGAATATGCGGCCAGCGTTGGCACTCGAACGATCCTCATCGATGGCACACGTATTGTCAGCCTCATGATCAAGTACCGGGTGGGCGTTCAGGTGAAGCGGAGCTACGACGTCGTCGAACTGGACGAGGACTTCTTCGAATCAACCGAGTGCCTAAGCAGCAATCTACTGTCGCCGTACGGCAACAAAAGTTAAAGCCGGCGTACGGCGACATTCTGGAAAGTCGGCGTACGGCGACAGGAGACTGAAATGCGAACCGTCCGTGAGGCTGGTCCACTCATACGTGAACTCCGCGAAGAGCGCGGTTGGGCGCAGGCGGAACTGGCTCGCAGGGCAAACGTTTCTCGAACCTTCGTCATCGACCTTGAGTCCGGCAAGCCCACGGTGGAAACGTCTAAGTTCATGGACGTCTTCCAAGCCTTGGGGTTCGAAGTTGCGATACGTAACAGCAAGACTGGCCAGGTCCGATGGTAAATGCCCGAGCACTCGACCTTTTTATGGATGGCACGCACTGCGGCCGTGTCGAGCAGACAAGCTCAGGCAATCTGACGTTCCGCTTCATGCGCGCGTCAGCTAGGGCCCGGCGCAATCAGCGGCGCTGCCCTGGTCCCCAAACCGTGAAGCATACCTTTCAGCGTTGACAGCCCCTTGTGACCCGTGCCATATTCAATACCGTGAACCTGTCAGACAGCCGGACAGCCGGACAGCAAGGCCCTGAAAACAGCCGTGCTACACCCACCCCGATCTCCCGCATTTCGGCAGCGGAAGCAGTCTTCGCTGCCCTCCGGCGGGCCATCGAGGGCGGCCAATTCGATATCGGCACCAAGCTGAGCTCCGAAGCGACCCTCGCAGCGCAGTACGGCGTGAGCCGCTCTGTCATCCGGGAAGCCCTGCGGTCCTGCAACACACTGGGCCTGACAGTCACAAAAACGGGCAAAGGCACGTTCATCGTGGCCAACAAGGTCGCTAATGACCTTACCTTGGGTCAATACAGTGCGCGCGATCTTAACGAAGCGCGACCCCACATCGAGATCCCCGCAGCCGGATTGGCAGCCCAGCGCCGCACCGCGGAAGAACTCGAGCACCTCAAGGACATCGTCCAGGAGATGCTCAACGAAAACGACCCCGAAGCCTGGGTGAACTTGGACGCGAGCTTCCACTCCGCCGTCGCACGCGCCAGTGGCAACCGCGTGTTCGCGAGCGTCGTCCAGGACATCCGCGACGCCCTCGCCCACCAGTCCGAAACACTTAACCTCGTCGCAGACAGGCAACACCGCTCCGACGAAGAACACGTCGCCGTACTCAACGCGATCGAAGCAGGCGACGCCGAAGCCGCAAGCAAAGCGATGGCCGACCACCTGCAGGCCGTCAGCGCGGCGCTGGACACGATCCTCAGCAAATGAACCACCCGAAGGACACCATGCCCAGCCTCAAAACGGCACAGCAAACACCTCATCAGGCGCTGGCCCCACAGCACGTCCCCCTCGTCGAGCAGACCCGCGACGGCCTGGTGGAGAGCGTCCACTACGGCTCACTGATCGCGCTGAACGCAGATGGCAGCACCGCGCTGGAAGCCGGGCAGCCGGACGCCCCGATGTATCCTCGCTCGAGCCTGAAGCCGCTTCAGGCCGTGGCACTCCTCAAAGCCGGCCTGGACATCCCTGAACACCTCCTCGCCCTGACCGCCGCGAGCCACTCCGGCAGCAAGCAGCACCGTGACGGGGCTGCCGAAATCCTGCGGCTCCATGGCCTCACCGAAGCAAACCTGGGCAACAGCACCGATCTCCCGTACGGCGTTGCCGAGCGCGAAGAATGGCTTCGCGACGGCAACGGCCCCACCCAGCTCGCCCAGAACTGCTCGGGTAAACACGCGTCCATGACCGCCGTCTGTGTCCTCAATGGCTGGCCCGTGGCAGACTACCTCCACCCGGAACACCCGCTGCAGGTCCTGGTGAGGGACACCATCACCGAACTGACCGGCGAAGACGCAGCTGCGGTGAGCACGGATGGTTGCGGGACGCCGCTTTTCGCCCACTCGCTGCACGGCATGGCCCGCGCGTACGGCCGCCTCGCTGCAGCCGACGAGGATACCGATGAAGGCAAGATTGCCCACGCCATGCGCCGCTTCCCGGAGATGGTCGCAGGTGAGGGCCGCGATGTCACGGCCCTCATGCGCGCAGTTCCGGGCCTCCTGGCCAAGGACGGCTTCGAGGGCCTGCAGCTGGTCGGCCTTCCGGACGGCCGCGGCCTCGCGGTGAAGATCTCCGACGGCGGCGATCGCGCGCGCATGCCCATTACCGTTGAGGTTCTTCGCCGGTTGAACGTCGACGGCGGCAGCCTGGACACGCTTCAGAGCCCGCCTGTGTTGGGCGGCGGCCTTCCGGTCGGCGAGCTCCGGGCAGCGCAAATTTTCAGCACGAACTAACCAAGGACAGCTATGACCACCGTCGATCAGGCGATCCCCGTCCGTTCCGAGCACGACCTCCTGGGCGACCGCGACATTCCCGCGGACGCTTACTGGGGCGTTCACACGCTCAGGGCCATCGAGAACTTCCCCATCACCGGGCAGGCACTATCCACCAACCGCCACCTTGTCAGGGGCCTTGCCGCGGTGAAGATGGCAGCAGCCCGGACCAACCACGAACTCGGACTCCTCGACGCCGAGCGCGCAGGAGCCATTGAGCAGGCCTGCCAGGATGTCATGGATGGCATGCTCCAGGACCAGTTCATGGTGGACGTCATCCAGGGCGGCGCCGGTACGAGTTCCAACATGAACACCAACGAGGTCATTGCCAACCGGGCGCTGGAGATCCTTGGCCACGCGAAGGGCGACTACTCCAAGCTCCACCCGAACGACCACGTCAACCTGAGCCAGTCCACCAACGACGTCTACCCCACCGCGGTAAACCTCGCCACGATCTTCTCCGTCAAGGAACTCCTCCTTGCGCTGGAGGAACTCGAAGAGGCGTTCGCTGAAAAGGGCCGGGAGTTCCGCACTGTAGTGAAGATGGGGCGCACCCAGCTCCAGGACGCGGTCCCCATGACGCTTGGCCAGGAGTTCGGCGGCTACGCTGTGACCATCGGTGAGGACCGTGCCCGCTTGGACGAGTCCCACATGCTCATTCACGAGATCAACCTCGGAGCGACGGCCATCGGCACCGGGTTGAACGCCCCGGCCGGCTACGCAGATGCTGCTTGCCGGCACTTGGCGGAGATCACCGGGCTTCCCCTCATCACGGCCGCGGACCTCATTGAGGCCACGCAGGACGTTGGCGCGTTTGTGCACCTCTCCGGCGTCCTCAAGCGTGTGGCCGTGAAGCTTTCCAAGATTTGTAACGACCTCCGCCTGCTGTCCTCCGGACCGCGCGCGGGATTGGGTGAGATCAACCTGCCGGCTGTGCAGTCCGGCTCGTCGATCATGCCCGGCAAGATCAATCCGGTGATCCCGGAAGTGGTCAGCCAGGTGGCATACGAAGTCATCGGCAACGATGTCACCGTCACTATGGCCGCGGAGGCGGGCCAGCTTCAGCTGAATGCCTTCGAACCGATCATTGTGCATAGCCTGCACAAGAGCATCTCCCACCTGGAAGCAGCGAGCCGCACCCTTACGGCTCGCTGCGTCCGGGGAATCACAGCAAACACCGAGCGGCTACGGCTTACCGTGGAGCAGTCGATCGGTCTCGTCACGGCATTGAACCCGCATATCGGTTATGCCTCCGCCACTGCCATCGCCCAAGAGGCGCTGGCCAGCGGCAAGGGTGTTGCAGAACTCGTCCTGGAGCACGGTCTGCTGACCGCCGCCCAACTCGAAGAACTGCTCAGCCCGGAACGTCTGGCAAACCTCAGCAAATAGGCCGCAACCGGCCAGTTAGCCCAGAACGGCTCAAGTGAGCCGCCCCGCCCGATGAGGCACACCCCCCGCGAGGCACTGCCCTGCGCCCCGGACCCCGGCCGGTGCGTGCAGGACACCCCCAACAGGACACCCCTAAGGATTCCAATGACCAACCAACCCATCACGGACCATACGGTCCCGGCCCAAGCGCACGCCAGCGAGAAGGCCCTCCACAAGGAGGACAAGGGCTACCACAAGGATCTCAAGCCACGGCAGATCCAGATGATCGCCATCGGCGGCGCCATCGGCACCGGCCTGTTCCTTGGCGCAGGCGGACGCCTCAACGCCGCAGGCCCATCGCTCGTGATCGCTTATGCCGTCTGTGGCTTCTTCGCTTTCCTGATCCTCCGCGCGCTCGGTGAACTTGTTCTGCACCGGCCGTCGTCGGGCTCGTTCGTTTCCTATGCCCGTGAGTTCTTCGGCGAGAAGGCGGCGTTCGTCTCGGGTTGGTTCTACTGGATCAACTGGGCTACCACCACGATTGTGGACATCACGGCCGCAGCGCTGTACATGAACTTCTTCGGCAAATACATCCCATGGATGGGTGCCGTTCCGCAGTGGGCCTGGGCGCTCATCGCATTGGTTGTGGTCCTCGCCTTGAACCTCGTGTCCGTCAAGGTCTTCGGTGAGCTTGAGTTCTGGTTCGCCTTGATCAAGGTTGCAGCGCTGGTCGCGTTCCTGGTGGTGGGCACCTACTTCGTGATCTTCGGTACGCCGGTTGACGGGCAGGAAGTCGGCTTCAGCCTCATCACGGACAACGGCGGCATCTTCCCCAACGGCCTGCTGCCCATGATCATCCTCATGCAGGGCGTGCTCTTCGCCTACGCTTCGATCGAGCTCGTTGGCACCGCGGCGGGCGAAACCCCGAACCCTGAGAAGATCATGCCCAAGGCCATCAACTCCGTGGTCTTCCGTATCGCCGTCTTCTACGTGGGCTCCGTCATCCTGCTGGCATTGCTGCTCCCGTACACGTCCTACGAGAAGGGCGTCAGCCCGTTCGTGACCTTCTTCGGTTCCATTGGTGTCCAGGGCGTCGATGTCATCATGAACCTCGTGGTCCTCACCGCCGCGCTGTCTTCGCTAAACGCCGGCCTGTACTCCACGGGTCGTATCCTGCGCTCGATGTCGGTAGCCGGTTCCGCCCCCAAGTTCGCCCAGCGTATGAACAAGGCGGGTGTCCCGTACGGCGGCATCGCCATCACCGCCGGCGTTTCGCTGCTCGGCGTTCCGCTGAACTACCTGGTTCCGGCTCAGGCCTTCGAGATCGTCTTGAACGTCGCGTCCGTGGGCATCATCGTCACGTGGGCCACCATCGTCCTGTGCCAGATGCAGCTCAAGCGATGGGCGGACAAGGGCTGGTTGAAGCGCCCGTCGTTCCGCATGTTCGGTGCCCCGTACACCGGCTACCTTTCGCTGCTGTTCCTGGTGGGCGTGTTGGTGATGGTCTTCATCGATTCGCCGCTCACCATGCTGGTTACGGCCATCGCCTGTGTGCTGATGGTGGTGGGCTGGTTCTTGTGCCGCAAGCAGATCCACGAGATCGCTGCCGCACGCGACGGCTACACCGGCAGCGCTCCTGTGGTTGCCAACCGCCCGATGCGCGGCGGCGACTCCTAGCACTCCCGCCCAGCGCCCGACGGCGGCACTTGGGTTCCGCAACAGCGGAACCCGGGTGCCGCCGTCGTGGGTTAACGAACCCAACTGAGTCGCAATTGTGCGCGTTTTGAGCCCTCAAAACGCGCACAATTGCGACCTAGTTGGGAGATCAACAGACATCCGATCAATGATGACTACTATTGGTCCATGGCTGTCACAGATGAGGCGATCGGCAAGATCAAGGACATGCTGATCCGCGGCGAGCTCAAGGCCGGCGACCGGCTCCCGCCGGAAAAAGAACTGAGCGAAAGGCTGGGGCTCTCACGGAGTTCGCTGCGGGAAGCCGTGAAGGCCCTCGAGCTGATCCGCGTCCTGGATGTCCGCCGAGGGGACGGCACTTACGTGACCAGCCTCGACGCCAAGCTCCTGAACGAAGCGGTGGCGTTCGTGGTTGACCTCCACCAGGACCGCTCCATCCTGGAGCTGTTTGAGGTCCGACGAATCCTGGAGCCGGCCACCGCCCACCTCGCCGCCAGCAAGATCACCCCGGACGAGCTCCTGGCCCTGCGCGGCACGATGGAGGGCATCGACGAGAACACAGCCGTTGAAGAACTCGTGGCCCATGATCTCGAATTCCACAGCATCATCACGGAAGCCGCGGGAAACGACTACCTCGGCAGCCTTTTGGAAGCCCTGTCCAGCAGCACAGTGCGGGCAAGGATTTGGCGCGGACTCACGCAGGAAAAGGCAGTCGCCCACACCCTGGCTGAGCACAAGGCCATCGCCGATGCGTTGGAGCGTGGAGATGCCGAGCTCGTGCGGGCCTTGGTGACCGTGCACATCAGCGGCGTGGAGAACTGGCTGCGGCAGGCGCTTTAATCCTGTGGAAGGGGCGTAACTGCAAGGCCGTATGTGCGGATAACGGTCTCCTCCAGCACAGCGTCCTGTTCAGCGGCGCTCAGCGAGGACACGAGCTCCAGCAACACGTCCATGGTGCGGCCGTATGGTGCGCCAAGGGTGCTGACGGGCCAGTCGCTTCCGATCATCAGCCGCTCCGGGCCAAAGGCGTCCACGGCTTCGTCGAACAATACACGCAGCGAATCCGCAGAATACGCAACACCCGGCACATGCAATCCGGACAGCTTGGCCACGGCATTGGGTTGTTGTCCGAGCGTCCGGAAGTCGGAACGCCACCTTTCCAACGCCTCGGGGTCTGCCAGCGGCGGCTTTCCCAAATGGTCCAGGACCACCGTCAATTGAGGCAGGTCGCGGGCCAACCGGACCGTTGCCCCCAAGTGTCGCGGGAAGGCATCCGGAATGTCCAAAGTGAGGCCCCGATCCGCCACCAGCGCCAATGATTGCCGGACTGACGGAAGGTCGAGGAAATCATCCCGGGGATCGTCATGCGTCAGATGCCGCACACCCCTGAAAACCGATTGCGCGGCAAGGCGATAGAGCTGGGCATCGGCTTCATCGGGCGAGTCGAGCCTGATCCAGCCAACCACTCCCAGGACCCAGGGTTGGCGTGCAGCAATAGCGAGCATGCTCTCGGTGTCTTCCAGGGTGTCATCCGCCTGGACCAGCACCGCACCCCTTACCCCTGCCGCGTCCAAAACTTCACGTGCCTCGTCCTCGCCAAAGCTGCGGTACAGCGCGCCGTGCTGCGGACCGAGCCACGAATAGGCCCGGACACCCCCGGTCACGAATGTGTCCAGGTTCCACAGGTGCAGGTGAGCGTCAATCACGCCGGACGGCCTCCAATGCATCCCAAAGCTCCTCGGGGATGGCCTCTTCCATTCGCGCCGCGTTCGAGGTGACCTGTTCCGGAGCGCTGGCCCCGACTGTCACATTCACCACGGCCGGATGGCGCAACGGGAACTGAAGTGCCGCCGTCGGGAGTTCCACGCCAAATTCGTTGCAGACGGCTGCGAGCGCCCGCGCCCGTTCAACCACCGCACGCGGTGCGCGGTCGTAGTTGTAGTGGGCGTCCTCGGGGACTTCGGGCCGGGCCAGCAGGCCCGAGTTGTAGACGCCCACATTTACGACGCCGGTGCGGCGCACCTCGCAGCGGTCAAGCAGCGGGACGTCGGGCTGCTCAAGCAAGGTGTAACGGCCGGCGAGCATGACGAGGTCGAGGTCGGCGGCTTCGACGCATTCCAAAGCGGCTTCGGCAGAGTTGATGCCTACGCCGATGGCTTTGACTACGCCTTCTTCGCGAAGCTTCTCGAGGGCCGGGAGTCCTCGGGAGATACCGTCTTGGAGATCGTGGACGTCGGCGTCGTGGAGGTATGCGATGTCTACGTGGTCAAGGCCCAGGCGCTCCAGGGAGTCCTCGATGCTGCACCTAATGCCTGCCTCGGAAAAGTCCCACACGCGCTTCTTGTCTGCGGGAACGTCGAATCCTTCAGGGTCGCGGCCGCCACCCGAGGCGGGTTCCAGCAGCCTGCCGACCTTGGTGGAGATGACGAATTCGTTCCGCGGTTTGTCCCTCAGGACGGCGCCCAGCCTTTGCTCGGACAGGCCGAGTCCGTAGTGCGGGGCGGTATCGAAGTACCGTATGCCGGCGTCCCAGGCGGCGAGGACCGTGGCGAGCGCCTCCCCGTCGGGGATGGCCCGGTACAGGTTTCCAATACCGGCTCCGCCGAAGCCGAGCTTACCGAGGTCAAGGCCTCCGGCAGTCATGGCAGTTCCCATACCTTGGGGATACCCGAATCTTGCCCGGAGTAATCGTCCTGGACCTCAAGAAGTTCTGCCATTCGCGCCTGCCAGGGCACGTTGGCAGGATGATCCGCGAGCGCGTGGCGCATGGCCTGGTAATCGTCCACGTCAACCACGTGGAAGAGGTCCAGCCCGCTGCGCCAGATCCGCCAGTTACGTACCCCGGCTGACTTCAGCGCTTCCACCAGCTCGGACGGGATGTGCGCGTGGGCATCCGAGTATTCGGCTTCCGTGCCGGGCTTGAGCCGGGTGTGGAGGGCGATCGACTCAGCCATCCCCAGCCTCCCGGTCAGGGACATTCGCAGCCTCCGGGCTGAGGAAGAGTTCGAGGACGGGAACGGCGACATCCGGCCTCTGGACCGGAAGCTTGATGGTCAGCGTTCCTGGCGGTTGCCCGGCGGGCGTGGTGTTCCATGCTTGCTGGTCGGGATCGACTTCCCTGAGGAACACCTCGGAGGCATCGTTGAGCAACTGCGCGTACTCGACTTTTCCGGCCAGACCGGGCAGATGGAGGTACTCGAAGGGCCATGCGAAGAGGTGCACGTAGAGCCGGTCGCCGCGCTGGGTGTAGCGGGTATCGGCGGGAGGTATGAACCCGGACGGACCGGCGCCGTAAATGGCGCGTGAGTGCAGTTTCATCCAGTCCCCGATTCCCTCCAAGGACGCGAGCGCCCGGGGGTCGATGGTGCCGCGCCCCGTGGGGCCGACGTTGAGCAGCAAGTTGCCACCGTTGGATACGCCGTCCACCAGCATGCGGATGAGCAGGTCCACGGATTTGTAGTTCAGGTTGTCCCGGTCGTAGCCCCAGCTGCCGTTCAGTGTCTGGCAAGCCTCCCAGGTGACAGGAACGCCGTCGAGCTTCATTGGCTCGGTGGGCTGGTACTGCTCCGGAGTGACAATGTCTCCGGGGATACCTAAGCGATCGTTGACCACGATGTCCGGCTGGAGTTCCCGCACCATGGCCAGCAGGGCGTCCGAGTCCCAGTCGTTCGGGCCCTTGCCGCCCCAAAATTCATTCTGGTCCGTGTAGGAGAAGTCGAAGAACAGGTAGTCGATGGTGCCGTAGTTGCTTAACAGCTCACGCACTTGGCCGTGCAGGTACTCGCGGTACCGCGCCATGTCGCGGCCTTTGTTGAGGATTTCGACGTCGGCAGCGTTGCGTTGCGGATGTACCCCGTCAACGGTGAAGTCCGGGTGGTGCCAATCAATCAGGGAGTGGTAGAAGCCGACCCTGAGACCCTCTGCCCTCAGCGCCTCAACATAGGGTCCTATCAAGTCACGGCCTGCGGGTGTGTTGGTGGCCTTGTAGTCGGTGAGCGCCGAGTCCCAGAGGCAGAAGCCATCGTGGTGCTTGGTGGTGAGGACAACGTACTTCATGCCTGCGCTGCGGGCTGCCTTGGCCCACTCGCGGGGATCGTAGAGGTCCGGATCGAAACGCTGGAAGTACTTGGAGTACTCCTCCACCGTGGCTTCTTCGATATTCATGACCCATTCGTGGCGCGCGGGCAGGGCGTAGAGGCCCCAGTGCACGAACATCCCCAGCCGTGCTTCTTCGAACCACGGTGCGTGCTGGATCATACAGATTCCTTCCATACGGGTCCGTCGGGGTAGTTGTGTGCTGCCAGTGTTTCACGGAGCATTTCGTTACCCGCTCCTGGTGCCGACGGCGGCCAGTACGCACCGGCGTGGACATCCACGGGTGTGACAAAGTGTTCGTGGAGGTGGTCCACGAACTCGATCGTCCGGTCTTCCTTTGTTCCGGAGACCGCAACGTAGTCGAACATGGACAAGTGCTGCACCGCTTCGCAGAGCCCCACCCCGCCCGCGTGCGGACAGACGGGGACGCCGAACTTTGCGGCGAGGAGCAGGATGGCGATGTTCTCGTTGACCCCGGCCACGCGTGCGGCGTCGATCTGGAGGACTTGGAGCGAGCCGGCTTGGAGCATCTGTTTGAAGACCACGCGGTTCTGGACGTGTTCCCCTGTGGCTACGGGAATGGGGGCTACGGCCCGGGCGATGGCGGCGTGCCCGAGGATGTCGTCGGGGCTGGTGGGTTCCTCAATCCAGGCGATGTCGTATGGTGCGAGGTGGGCCATCCATTCGATGGCGTCCTGGATGTCCCAGCGCTGGTTGGCGTCCACGGCGATCCTGATGTCCGGTCCCACTGCGGCCCGAGCAGCCCGGACGCGTCGGATGTCGTCCTCCAGGGACGCCCCGACCTTCAACTTGATCTGGGCAAATCCGTCGGCCACCGCTTCCTTGGCCAACCGCGCGAGTTTCTCGTCGCTGTATCCCAGCCATCCCGGCGTCGTGGTGTATGCGGGGTAACCCTCGGCCCGCAGTGCCGCTTTTCGCGCTTCCCTTCCCGGCTCCGCGGCACGAAGAATCGCCAGCGCGTCCTCCGGAGTGAGTGCGTCCGTAAGGTAGCGGAAGTCGACCAATGCCACGAGTTCCTCGGGTGTCATGCCGGCGAGCAACTCCCAGAGCGGTAGGCCGGCACGTTTCGCCTTCAGGTCCCAGAGCGCATTGACCACCGCGCCGATCGCCATGTGCATGACGCCCTTCTCGGGGCCGAGCCACCGGAGTTGGGAGTCGTGGGCGAGCAGCTTCCAGGTAGCGCCCATGTCGTTCAGGAGTTCCTCGACGTTGCAGCCCAGGATGTGGCCGCGAAGCGCCTCCAAGGCAGCCGTTTCAACGTCGTTGCCTCGACCGATGGTGAAAACGAAGCCGTGGCCCTCATGTCCGTCACCGGCGTCCGTGCCGATGATGAGGTAGGCAGCTGAATAGTCCGGATCCGGATTCATGGCGTCGGAGCCGTCGAGCTCCAAGGATGTAGGGAAGCGGATATCGAACGTATCCACCGAGGTAATGATGCTCATGGGGCTCCTGGATAGGGGGTGTCTTCCCTGAGCGTAAACATCGGATGTCTGGGTTGTCAACGGGTCACATTTCCGTATTATGGACGAGAACAGCACACTAGAGCTCGGATGTTAGTCCCGAACGCACGGAGGAAGCCATGACCTTGAAATTCGCCAGGCTGGGTACGACCGGAAACGAACAACCGGCAGTCATCGCCCAGGACGCCGACGGAGTTGAAAAGTACTTCAGCCTCGCGTCACTGACAAAGGACATCGACGGCGGTTTCCTCGCCTCGGACGGTATCGCCCGCACCCGCGAAGCCCTCAAATCAAGCGAACTTCCCGAGATTTCCGCCGAAGGCGTCCGTGTCGGTTCCCCCGTAGCCCGGCCCGGATCCGTGGTGTGCATAGGCCTCAACTACACAGCACACGCAGCCGAATCCGGCGCCACGCCGCCGGAAGTTCCGGTGGTGTTCCTCAAGCCGAGCAACACCGTAAGTGGACCGTTCGATCGTGCGCCCATCCCGCCGTCGTCGGAGAAGTACGACTGGGAAGTCGAGCTGGCAATCGTCATCGGCCGGGAAGCGTCATACCTTTCCTCCGTTGCGGAAGCGGAAGAGTGCATCGCCGGATACGCCGTAGCCAACGACCTTTCCGAGCGTGAGTACCAGATACCCGGGGCAGCCGGGCAATGGACCAAGGGCAAGTCGCTGCCGGGCTCCACCCCGCTCGGCCCCTGGCTCGTCCCGGCCTCGGACATCGATGCCGGCAACCTGCGCCTCACGACGACCGTCAACGGCGAAGCACGACAGGACTCGAATACTTCGGACATGATCTTCGACGCGCCCACGATCGTCCACCACCTCAGCCAGTACATGGTCCTCGAACCGGGCGACGTCATCATCACCGGCACCCCCGAGGGCGTCGCCCTGTCCGGCCGCTTCCCGTTCATTCACCCGGGCGATGTTGTTGAGCTGGAGATCGAGGGCCTTGGACGGCAGCGGCAGGAGTACTACCGCGCGCAGGCCGGGACTCCCGGGAGCTCGTCCAGCTCCGGCAGCCACACCGCCCTCGCCGGCACCAACGCCTGAGGCGGCACCACATGACAACCACGGTGGGCAACGAGTTTGGCGGATTGGCAGCTCTCGTCACCGGCGGAGCCTCCGGTATCGGCGCGGCCATTGCGGACCGTCTCGCCGCTGGCGGCGCGCAGGTGGCGGTCCTGGACCTGAACCCGGAAGCCAGCCCGCACTTCGGCGTGAAATGCAACGTGGCCGACGACGCGTCGGTGCGTGCCGCCGTCGAGACCGTTGCCGAAGAGTTCGGGCGGCTGGACGTGGTGGTCAACAACGCCGGGATCGGTGCGCAAGGCGACATCGCCGCCAACGACGACGACGAGTGGCTGCGCGTCCTCAACATCAACGTGGTGGGGATCGCCCGGGTTAGCCGGGCGGCCCTGCCGTACCTGCGCGAGTCGCCGGCCGCTGCGATCGTCAACACCTGCTCGATCGCGGCGACTGCGGGGTTGCCGCAGCGTGCGCTCTATTCGGCGTCGAAGGGTGCGGTCTTGTCACTGACACTCGCCATGGCAGCCGACCACATCCGCGAGGGCATCCGCGTGAACTGCGTCAACCCCGGCACCGTGGACACCCCGTGGGTGGGACGTTTGCTCGATTCCGCAGCCGATCCCGCCGCTGAACGCGCAGCCCTTAACGCCCGCCAGCCGCATGGCCGGATGGTGGACCCGGCGGAGGTGGCGGGCGCCGTCGCGTACCTCGCGAGCCCGCTGTCCGGTTCGACGTCGGGAACGTCCCTGGCCGTCGACGGCGGCATGCAGGGATTGCGGCTGCGTCCGGTTCAGTAGGGGGCTGGGGTTGTTTCAGTAGAGCCCGTTGAAAATGTTCCAGCCCCAGCCCACGGTCTCGACGCCCTTCCAGCCGCCGTGGCCGTCGCCGTAGTACATCAACAGATCGCCTGCCGCGTTGACACCGTGGACATCATTGAAGCCATCCCGGTTGAAGTCTCCCGCAATGCCGACCATGGTGAGGGCATTCCACCCCTGGCCGATCTGGCGGGAGGTGGCCCACCCACCGTGACCATTCCCTCCGTACAGGTAGAGCCGCCCGGCCTTGTCCTTGGCGAGTACGTCAACGTTGCCGTCACCGTCCCAATCGCCAGGACCGATGAGCAGGTCCATGACATCCCAGCCTTGGCCGATCTTTACGCTCGGACGCCAGCCACCCCAAGGGTGGGACGGGAACAAGTACAGGTCACCGCCCGCCGTGGAACCCAGGAGGTCGTTGAGGCCGTCCCCATCGAAGTCACCAGGGCCTGCCACTTTGTCGATTCCGCTCCAGCCCCAGCCAACAGCATGCCGGAAGGTGTAGAACCCGCCGTCGCCCGTTCCCTGGAACCGATACAACGTCCCGGAGTCGTCCGTGGCCATGAGGTCGGTGATGCCGTCGGTCGTGAAATCACCGGCTGCGATAATCCGCGTGAAGACCTCCCACCCCGGCCCCACTTGACGTGTTTCCTTCCACCCTTGGCGCCCGTCCTCGCCGAGGTACATCACCAGTGTGCCGCCATGGCCACGCCCCAGGAGTTCAAAAGTGTCCCTGCCCGTAAAGCCAGCCGCCCGCATCGGTTCCTTCTGGATGATCTCGCTAGGGTCTGTCACCACTTCCAGCCCTGCACAATTGGTGGCTGAGCCCGTGGCGACGGCTGAAATCCGGCTTCCGAGGTCGCTGGACTCCAAGGGAAACAAGTACGGGGAATAGGGCGGCCGCGCATCCACGGGATCGCCATCCCGCAACCATTGGATGGAGTAACCGGGCTCGCCGTTTCCACCGCAGTTGGCGAAGTGCGCGGGGGCACCCTCCACAGACAGCACTGCGCCGACGACTGGGTTGCCGTGCACGTAGACGTCATCCGTGGTGTCCGCGTCGGCAGGGACTGCGAGCGCAGAGATCCCGGCTGTGAGGGCGAGTGCCACCGCCCATGCCGCGCTACGGCGCACAAGAATGTTCCCGGTCAACCCCACTATTCCCCCTTGCCCACGCGCAAGCACAGCTGTTTGCGCCCATCGTAGACGGCACCCCCGACGGCGGGACGAAAGCAGGCGGCGACAGGCCGCCGTCGTGCTTTTGGATACGTAACGCAACTGTCCCGCAACGTTCCCACGGCGCAATTCCCCTATGCTCAACTCCAAGGAATCAACGGCGACTCACTCAGCAGACCCAGGAGACACGGGCAATGACCAACTGGCGTATCAGGGACTTCCACTCCTCCGATCTCGACGGCATCCTGCACCTCTGGGAGTCACTCAAGGCCGACGGCGTGGAGCCTGTCTACGCGTTGTCCGAGGTCCTGGCCTCGTGCGAGAAGGACCACGCGGTGGTGGCGGTGCAGGGCGACCAAGTGGTCGGGGCAGCTGTCGGACGTGCCGCACACGACCAAGGCTGGGTGGTCTTCCTCGCCACCCTGACCGAGTTCCGCGGGCGCGGGATCGGCACCTCGCTGCTGTCCGCCGTCGAAAACCGCATGGCACCGCACGGGCTCAACAAGCTGTCAGCGCTCATGCCGGAAACGGAGACCCGTGTGGAGGCGTTCCTTGGCCGCGGTTTCGTGGTGAAGAAGAACCTGCGCTACTTCGAACGGACCATCCCCGTGCAGCGGCAGGAACTGGAACCGCTGAGCCTTTTGGGTGGTCGAATCCTGGCGCGGGACCTGTGGGAGAACGTCGCCGGGATGAAACGGGAAAAGGAACTCCTGGAACGCCGCCTCGTGCTTCCGCTGGCCGAAGCCGACCTCGCCGATGAATACGGCGTTGTCCCGCCGCGTGCCGTGGTGCTGTTCGGCCCTCCCGGCACCGGCAAGACCACATTCGCCAAGGCCATCGCGTCCCGGCTGGAGTGGCCGTTCGTGGAAGTGTTCCCCTCGCGGCTTGCTTCCGATCCCAAGGGCCTGGCCGGTGCACTGCGCGAGACGTTCCTGGAGATCGCCGAGTTGGAGCACGCCGTGGTGTTCATCGATGAGGTGGAGGAGATCGCGTCGCAGCGTGCCGGGGATCCTCCGTCGCCGCTGCAGGGTGTCACCAACGAGCTCCTCAAGATCATCCCCGCGTTCCGCGAACAGCCCGGGCGACTCCTGGTCTGCGCCACTAACTTCATCCGCGCCCTGGACACCGCGTTCCTGCGCCATGGCCGCTTCGACTACGTCATCCCCATCGGCCTGCCCGACGTCCACGCCCGCGAAGCCATGTGGCAGCGCTTCATCCCGGCCACCGTGGTGGACGACGTGGATGTTTCGCTGCTGGTGTCGCGCACGGAGGGATTCTCCCCCGCGGACATCGAGTTCGCCGCGCGCAGCGCCTCCCAGCGCGCCTTGGAAAAAGCCGTGTACGACGACGCGGCTGCTTCGGGTGCCTCTGGCGCGGCGGCCTCAAACGGCCGGGCCGCCGCCTCCAACGGCCGGAAGGGGCCGGTCACGCAAGACTACCTCGACGCCATCGCGGACACCCGCACCACAGTGAGTGCTGAAGTTTACGAGGAGTTCCTCGAAGATATCGACGTCCTGGGCCGCGTGTAGGGCACGCTCCCGGCGTGGCCTCGGCGTGGGGCAGGGGCGCCGGTAATGTTTGAAGCATGTCCACGAATCCCCTTCGCCATGCCCTGGCGCGGATGGGCGGCCGCGATCCCCATGAGAAGCACCGCACCGCCACGCCGCTTGAACTGTTCTTCGACCTGACCTTCGTCATCGCCTTCAGCGTGGCCGCAAACCAGTTCGCCCATGCGGTGGCCGAAGCACACTTCGGGGCGGGCCTCCTCGGCTTTTGTTACGCCATGTTTGCCGTCATCTGGGCCTGGGTGAACTTCACGTGGTTCGCCAGCGCCTACGACACCGACGACTGGGTCTTCCGGGTTGTGACCATGGTCCAGATGCTGGGCGTGCTGATACTGGCTATGGGCATCGAGCCGATGTTCCACTCCCTTCTGGAGGGCGACCACGTCAACAACATCGCCATCCTGATCGGTTACATCGTGATGCGCCTGGCCCTGGTGTTCCAATGGTTGCGGGCTGCGCGTCAGGACCCGGCGCGCCGCGAAACGTGCCTGCGCTACGCAAAGTACCTTGCGTTGGTTCAGGTGGGCTGGATTCTGGCGTTGGTGATCGAAACCGACGTACTTACTACCTTCCTGCTGGCTGCCCCTTTGTTCATCCTGGAAATGTCCGTGCCCAAACTCGCGGAACGCAAAATGCGGACCCCCTGGCATGCCCACCACATCGCCGAGCGCTACGGACTTCTTGCCATCATTGCCCTGGGTGAGTGCCTGATCGGTGCCATCGAAACCCTCCGCGCCATCGTTGCTCTTCATGGCTGGTCCCTCGAAGCGGCCGTGGTTGGCCTCGGCGGCACGGGCCTTGCCTTCGGTATGTGGTGGATCTACTTCATACTCCCCTCCGGAAAGTCACTTCACTTGCAGCGCCACCGGTCATTCCTCTTCGGCTACGGCCATATGATCGTGTTCGCCGCGATCGCTGCCACCGGTGCCGGGCTCCACGTTGCGGCCTATTACATCGACCACGAGGCACACATCAGTGCTGCTGCTGCCGTGGCGTCGATTGCTGTTCCCGTGGCGATCTTCAAGGTTTCCCTGACGGCGCTTTACACCACGATGCTGGGGACGGATAAACACGTCTTGTGGAGTACGGCGATGGTGGTTGCAGTACTCGGTGCGAGCGTTGCTTTGGCCGCGGCCGGCGCGTCGGTGCCGGTGTGCATGCTGGTGATGGTCCTGGCACTGGGTGTCTCCATTGCCTTGGACGAACACTCCGGTCACAGGGGTCGGGCCGCAGCACTCCGCCGGTTGGAGGCCGCGGCAGGCTAGCAGCCTCGTTGCGGGGCCTAATTTGCGCGCAATTCGCACGACCTCCCGGCACGATCGTGCCGGTTGATTGGAATCAGGGCTTGAAACTCGCGCATGAAGAGCAGACACTGGACGTATTCGGCACGTTCGTACCGGTAACTTGCCGCTGAGGAGGATCGTTCCATGGCCACCGAATTCTCGTCCCTGCTTGGCTCCGAAGTCCGATCCCGCCGTACCTCACTGCGATTAAGCCAGCAGGACCTCGCGGACCTTGCCGGCGTCTCCGAACGATTCGTGCGCTTCGTGGAAACCGGCAAAACCACCGTCCAACTTGAGCCACTCTTGGCTGTCCTCACCACACTCGGACTCGAATTAAGCGTTCAGCCCACAGCCAGCCCTGCAACCACGCCTGCCCATCCGGCCGGCGAGACAGTCCAGTGACGTTCCACCGCATCGCCGACGTCTACAAGCGGGGCGTTATAGCGGCTCGGCTCGAGCGCCACCAAGGCGGCACCAAATTCAGCTACCTGCCCCGCTACATCGCAACAACCCTGCCCGCGGTCGCGACCACACTCCCCGTAAGTGCCGAGCCGGTCTTCACCCCCAGCGGCGCAGTCCCTCCATACTTCACAGGGCTCCTGCCCGAAGGCCGCCGCTTGAACTCCCTCCGACGCCACGTCAAGGCCAGCGCCGACGACGAACTCGCCCTCCTCATGGCAGCAGGCGGCGACGCCGTGGGCGATGTCCAAACCGTCCCGCACGGTGAGGTTCCCGGCGAAGGAGGGTCCGCCGTCGTACTCGATCCGAAGCTGCCGCTCGACTTCGACGCCTTGCTGGGCGACTCCGGCTTGATCGATCCTGTTGCCCTGGCGGGCGTGCAGGACAAGTTATCGGCGGGGATGATTTCGCTGCCGGTGGCGCAGGCTGGCAAGCGGTACATCCTGAAGCTCAACGCGCCCGAGTTTCCGTGCGTTGTGGAGAACGAGTTCCTCATGTTCCGCTATGCGCGCAAGCTGCGGATTCCGGTGAGCCATGTGCAGTTGGTGCACGACGTCGGCGGGCGGGCCGGGTTGCTGGTGGAGCGTTTTGATCGGGTCACCGCAGCCGACGGCTCGCCACTGCGGCTGGCGGTGGAAGACGGGGCTCAAATTTTGGGCCTGTATCCGGCGGACAAGTACAGCATTCCTTTCAGTGAAGTCTGCACGGCACTGGCCGCACACTGCCCTGCGCCGCTCCCCGCGCTCAGGAACCTCGTAATCCAACTGGCGTTCGCCTGGCTCACCGGCAACGGTGACCTCCACGCCAAGAACGTCTCGATCGTCGAATCCCCGGGGGTCCTGGGTGGTCGGGAGTTCACCATCGCTCCTGTCTACGACATTCCCTCCACAGTTGTTTACGGCGACAAAACGCTTGCCCTCGCTATCGGCGGCAAAAAGACAGGCATTTCACGGAAGCATTTCCTCGGCTGGGCCATGAAGCTCGGACTCACAGACCGCGCGGCACAACATTCTGTGGACATCGCCCTGAAGGCAAGCGGCCCCCTGATCAACGACCTCGACGGCGGCGCCTCACCTTTTGGCGCGATGCAGACAAGGGATTGGGTCAAGGAACTCAAGCACCGGCGGCGCCTCCTCGAGGGCTGAGCCACCTGCCAGCCTACGTGGAAGCCGGCTTGGCGGCTGAAGCTGTCCACACCCACGGCTCCCGGGGAAGCGTTTGAGGCGCGAAGAACTCCACCGCGTCCTCCAGCGGCCCCGCCGGCAGACCGAGCGATGTGAGGATGAGGTCCCGCACCTGCGACGCAGGAATTCCGACGGCCGCAAGGTCGCCCAGCGTTACTGCCCCGTCGCGCTTCGCCAGCCTCACGCCGTCGTGGTTTACCACCAGCGGAACATGCGCGTATTCCGGGACCGGCAGCCCGAGCAGCGTGGCCAAGTACGCCTGCCGCGGGGTGGACGGGAGAAGATCGTCGCCGCGCACCACTTGGTCGATGCCCTGCGCGGCGTCGTCCACCACGACGGCCAGGTTGTAGGCGGTCACGCCGTCGTTCCGGCGCAGGACGAAGTCGTCCACCACGCCCACGTAGTGCCCGTGCAACTGGTCCTCAACAGCCCACTCCTGCACGTCCGAACGCAAACGGATCGAGGCCGGACGCGACGCCCTCCGGATCCCGCGCTCCGCGTCCGACAACCGCCGGCATGTTCCCGGATAGGCACCCTGCGGGGCATGCGGCGCCGAGGGTGCTTCCTGGATCTCGCGGCGCGTGCAGAAGCACTCGTAAGTGCGCCCAACAGCAGTGAGCCGGTCGATCGCCTCCGCGTAGAGCGGCGCCCGCTCGGTTTGGCGCACGACGGCGGCATCCCAGGTTACGCCGATGGCCTCCAGGTCGCGGAGCTGCTCCGCCTCAGCGCCGGAGCGAGCACGGTCGAGGTCCTCAACGCGTAGCAGGAAGTCGCGGCCTGTCGACTTGGCGAAGAGCCATGCCAGAACGGCAGTGCGCAGGTTGCCGATGTGCAGTTCGCCGGAAGGACTCGGAGCGAAGCGGCCAGCAGAGGTCATGCACCAAGCCTAGGCGGGCGACGCCGGACAACCGTACGCGAACAATCACAAGAGCCCCTCAGCTACCGCAACGATCCGGTGGCTCAGGGGCTCTTACTGTGCTGCCTCAAGGGCGGGTGCAGAATGACAATGCGTGAACAAGAGTCAATCAGCGGCTGCTTCCTTGCGGGAAACCTGCGCAAGCGTCCGGGTGGTGTTCCGGGTGCCTGTTGCCTGCGGGGTCCGGCGGTAGCCTCGCCCTGCTTCGTTGCCACTATTTCAGCAGCCGCCCTACAGTTGGTGCAATAGATATGCAGTTGATTGATCGATCTGACCAGTCCTGCACCAACTTTTCGGCAGGAAGTGGTCACTTTGCAGGAACTCGATGCTACGGACCGTCGAATCATCGCAGCTCTGGACGAGGACCCGCGGGTTCCCATCATGGTGCTTGCACAGAAACTGCACCTTGCCCGCGGCACCGTGCAGTCGAGGTTGGAACGCATGACGGCGGCGGGAGCCTTGCGCGCCAACAGCAGCCGGGTGTTGCCTTCCGCGCTTGGCCGGGGCGTGGCTGCCGCCGTCAGCGCCGAGCTCGACCAGAGCCACCTCAATGAAGCCATTGCTGCGCTCCGGGAAATTCCTGAAGTCCTTGAATGCCATGCCCCTGCCGGCGATACGGACCTCATCATCAGAGTCGTAGCCAAGAGCCCCGACGATCTTTACCGGGTGTCGGAGGAGATCAGGCTCTGTCCCGGGATTGTCCGCACATCCACCAGCATGTTCCTCCGCGAGGTCATCCCCTACCGGACCACGGGCCTCTTGAAGGAGTAGGCCTCTTCAGGAAACTCAGACAGGGGGCCCGACGTTGGTTTTCAGGTTCTTCATCACCAACGTCGATGTCAGCCGTTCCACAGCCGGAAGCGCCGCCAACACGTCGTCGTAAAAGCGCTGGTAGGCGGGCAGGTCCGCGGCGATGACTTTCAGCAGGTAATCCGGGGAGCCAAAGAGCCGCTGCGCCTCCACGATGTTGATACTCGCGGCCACTTGCGCTTCGAAGGCGGACATCGTGGCGCGATCGGCTTGGCGCAACGTCACGAAGACGATCGCTTCAAAACCAAGCCCGACGGCGGCCGGGTCAATGTCCGCGCGATACCCCCGGATGACGCCGGACTGCTCCAGGTCGCGGAGCCGCCGATGGCACGGCGCCACCGTCAATCCCACCTTTGACGCCAAGGCCGTCGCAGTCATACGGCCATCGTCTTTGAGGAGACGCAAAATACTTCTATCGATTCCGTCTATCACGCAAGAATTTTACCTTCTTCGCGGCTTGTCACGCTAAAAACGCGAACACTTCTTGAGCGGTTTTCCCTAGAGTTTTCCTACCAACAAACCTCTGGAGAGACCGTGAACCCGCAACTGTTCCTCGCCTTCCTGCTGGTCTCGATCAGCTTGGCCTGCACACCCGGTGTCGACTGGGCCTACTCGATCTCGGCGGGCCTTCGACAACGCAGTTTCATACCTGCAGTCGCGGGCCTGTGCAGCGGATACGTCATCCATACCTTGCTCATGGTGGTTGGCCTCGCGGCTCTCCTGGCAGGTGTTCCCGGCCTCCTGGGTTGGCTGACGATCGCGGGTGCTGCGTACCTTCTATGGCTCGGCTTCGTCACCCTCCGCTCGTGGCGAGGGGCGAGCTTTAGCGCGGAAGCCGCCGTCGTGAATCCCCGCAACCAGTTCCGCACGTTCCTGCAAGGCATGGGCACCAGCGGCATCAACCCGAAGGGTTTGTTGTTCTTCGTGGCGCTGGTTCCGCAATTCGTGAGCCCGGAGGCAACACTGCCGGTGCCCGTTCAGTCCGGCCTGCTGGGGCTCACGTTCGTGATCCTCGCCGGCCTTGTGTACACCGGCGTCGCGCTGACGTCGCGGAAGCTGCTCGCTACACGACCCGGCGCTGCGCGGGTAGTGACGCTGGCCAGCGGGATCATCATGATGGGGCTCGGGACAGTGTTGCTGGTGGAGCAACTCCTGCCCCTCATGGTCCACGCCTAGGCCAGGAGTTCGTCCAGCCGCTCGTAGCCTTCGATCACTCCGTAGTTCATGCCGCTGGACAGGGCCATGTCCCGCGCTTCGACTGATGGGTAGACCTCATGGACAACGATCCTGGCCCGGCCGTCTGTTTCCTCGAAGCGGGTTGTGCTGATGCCAACCTCGCCGGGGGCGCCGTCGAACTCGAAAGTCATGATGATCAGCGCATCGGTCTCAACCGTGTGGAAGACCCCGCGGAATCCATACATGGCGTTATCGTCGCCGCTTTCGTAATGCCAGCTACCGCCGGTGGTGGCGTTGTACTCGGTGACATTCAGCTTGGCGTCGCGCGGACCGAGCCACTTCGCCAGGAGGTCCGCGTCCACATGAGCCTTGAAGACAGCACTGACCGGGGCGTCGAATTCGCGGACGGTATCCACGAACGGGACGCCATCATCAGCGGTAATTGCAGTGGGATTGCTCATTTCACTTCTCCTTTGTTTTCCCGGCGTCCTCGGCCAGGAGTTCATCAAGTAGCCGGAACCGCCGCTCGGCGATGAGCCGGTATTTGTCGATCCAGGACGTCAGCCGCTCAAGGGCGGCTGCGTCCAGGTGGACGGGCCTGCGTTGGGCGTCTCGCGAACGCGTGACCAAGCCTGCGTGCTCGAGGACCTGGATGTGTTTGGATACGGCCTGCGTGCTGATCGCAAAGGGTTCTGCCAACTCGTTGACGGTGGCCTCCCCGCGGGAAAGCCGGGCAACGATAGCGCGCCTCACGGGATCGGCAAGGGCCATGAAGGCCCTGTCCAAAGCATCGTCAACCACAAGGGACCTTTCAGTTATAGTCAATCAAACGGTTGATCAACCAATTGATTGATTACAAGATTACGCCTCCCGTGGCTCATGCACAATGGTTTTATTCGCCGCCGAGCTGCCTGAAATCGTTCTCCCACAGCCGGCGCATCTCGGCGTCCTTGCGGATCAGCTCCACGGGCTCCAGGTCGGCTGGCGGGGATGGCCTCATGGACCGGGGCGTCAAGGAACGGCGCCCCTGGTCCAAGGCAAGAAGCGCGCGGTCAGTGAGGGCATCGTTCTTCAGCGCCAAGCTTGTCTTCCGGCGGCGAAGGACCTCCTTCAAGGCAGACTGCGCCGACTCAAAGTCACCGCGAGCCCGCTGCGACCTCGCCCGGATGAGAAGCAACGCGGCAGACAAGTCATCGGTGTTGAGCAGCCCTTCGGTCCACACCACTACGTCGCGGTGCCTGCCCAGCGCATGGGCTGCGGAACACCGGGCCAAGGCAGAGGGCAACGACGGCGGCAAGGCCACCACCGCCTCAAGGGCCGACTCGATCAAACCCATCTCCCGGAGGCAATGCGCCAGCGCCAGGAAGACGGACTCCTCGCTGAAAAGCACCGGCACCTCGATGCGTTCCGCCACCTCCACCCGGGTGACCACCCGCCCAAGGTAAAGGGCGGAGAACTGGCTCGCGTCGTCGTCGATCCTTGTTGTCAACCCCCTCCGCAGCAACTCCGACGCCCGCAAATAACTGCCGTGCTTGTAAGTGAGAAGGCCGGCCATCACATGGCAGAGTCCCGCCCAGCCGGGGTACATCCGGGCCAGGGCAAGGAGCCCTTCCGGTTCGGTGGACGAGAACACGGCCTCGTGCATCGCTTTCGCCTGCCGGTTGGAGAGCATCTTCAAGCGCGGCACAGGCCCGGCCACGGACAGCTTGGCGGAGTTGCGACCGTTGAGAACGCCCGAGAACGCATCACCGAAACCGTCCGTCAGGCCTCGCACCGGGGTGCGGACGTACCCCTCAAGGAACGGCGTGAGGTCGCGGGTGTCGTAGAAGAACGATCGGAATTCCCCATTCGGACCATGGCTCATGAACCCATGCTAACCGGCCCTTTCCCCTGCTATCAGCGGCGTTTCAGTAGTATTATGGCGGCGTCGGCAAGGTTTTCCGACAACCCCTTGCCGCGGGCCGGTTCTCCATGAGAAGAGCCGGTTAACAGCGTGAAAGGGAGGACTAATGACCACCGCTTCGCACCCCGCCCACCACCATGCGATGGGTTTGACGCTCCGCAATACCGCCATGGGCGTTGGCATTGTATTTCTGCTGGTAGGCGTCCTGGGCTTCATCCCGGGAATCACCACCAATTACGGCGCCATGACCTTTGCAGGACATGAATCCGGCGCCATGCTGCTTGGAGTCTTCCAAGTGTCCGTACTCCACAACATCGTCCATCTGCTGTTTGGCGTGGCAGGCCTGGCCATGGCAAGGACGGGCCGCATGGCTCGCCTCTTCCTGCTCGGTGGCGGCGCCGTTTACATCGTCCTTTGGATCTACGGCCTCATCATCAACCAGGCAACGCCAGCTAACTTTGTTCCATTCAACACCCCCGACAACTGGCTCCACCTGGTTTTGGGCGTGGCCATGATCGGCCTGGGTGCTTGGCTGGGCAGGGACGCCATGGACGAAACAACGACTGCGAGAAGGGCCAGGTAGCTTTTCTCACTAACAACGACGGCGGCCGTCCCCTTCGCGGGGCGGCCGCCGTTTGCTTTCTCCCGCCGAGATGGCACTTAATGCCAATGTTCCCGCGGCGGATTGTCATTAAGTGCCATCTCGGCGCGGCGGGGCACAGCTAAGCCGGGGACCGGCCGCCCAAGCGCGTGGTGACCTTGGCCGCAGCTTCCCGGCAGGCTTCACCGAGGCTGGCCAAGGTGTCCTCGGATACGCGGAATTTGGGGGCCGCGATCAAGACGGAAGCCACGATGTCGCCCCGGTACCCGAAGACCGGAGCAGCTATTCCTACCTCGTCCATGGACGTCTCGCCAAAGTTCGCAGCCCAACCGCGCAGCAGGCTCTCCCGGAGTCGCTGCAGGTACGACTCTGCGGCAACATCGTCCAAGCCCGGCAAGGTTATGGATCCGCTGCGAAGCAGCTTCCGCACGCGGTCTTGGTCTTCGGCGGCGAGGAAGACCTGCACGGACGAACTCAATGCTTGGTTATACCGGGCGCCCAGCGGCGCGAGGTGCTTCACTTGGTGCCGGCTGGGAATCTGCTCCACGCACATCGACTCGTTGCCGTTCCACACCATAAGCGCACTGGTCTCGCCCGTACGCTCGGTCAACTCCCTCAAGACGGGGTAGGCGACGCGGCGCTCTTCAAGTTCCGCCAGGAGGGGGCCCGCCATGGCGATCATCCCCAGCCCCAAGCGGAACCTCCGCGAATCGACGTCGCGCTCCACCAGTCCCTCTTGCTCCAAAGTGGCCAAAATCCGCGAAACTGTACTCTTGTGCAGGCCCACCCGGCCGGCAATTTCCGTGACTCCGAGCAGGGGTTCGTCCGCACTAAAGCTCTTCAACACTGCAATTGCGTTGACGATAACGGAGGCGCCCCTGCCATCGCCGTTGGCGGGAGCATCGCTGGATTCCGAGGGAGTCATGGGTTCACTATATTTCGCTTGTCGTGAGTGGCCCGCACCGGTGGGTGAAGGCAGAAGGGCCGGTGGACGCGCTGCGACACGTCCGCCGGCCCCGGCATCTCAAGCCCCGATGATGTTGTGCTCGGGGCCGAACGGGAACTTGGTGATGTTTTCCGCGCCGTCCTCGCCCACCACGAGGATGTCGTGCTCCCGGTACCCCCCGGCACCCGGCTGGCCCTCCAGAACAGTGATCATCGGCTCCATGGATACCACCATGCCCGGTTCCAGCACGGTCTCAATGTCCTCGCGCAACTCCAGACCTGCTTCGCGTCCGTAGTAGTGGCTGAGCACACCGAACGAGTGTCCGTAGCCGAATGTCCGGTTCGCGAGGAGACCATGGCTGACGTAGATCTCGTTGAGTTCGGCGGCGATGTCCTTGCAGACTGCGCCGGGCTTGATGAGTTCCAGGCCGCGCTTGTGGACCTCCACATTGATGTTCCACAGTTCCAGCGAGCGGGCATCCGGCTCGCCGAAGAACAGGGTGCGTTCGAGTGCCGTGTAGTAGCCGCTGGTCATGGGGAAGCAGTTCAGGGAAAGAATGTCGTGTTCCCGGATCTTGCGCGTGGTTGCCCAGTTGTGCGCACCGTCGGTGTTGATGCCGGACTGAAACCACACCCACGTGTCGCGGATTTCTGAGTCCGGAAAGGTCCGGGCAATCTCGTGGACCATGGCTTCGGTGCCGATCAAGGCGACCTCGTACTCGGTGATCCCGGCCGTGATGGCATTCCGGATGGCTTCCCCGCCAAGGTCGCCAATGCGGGCGCCGTGCTTGATGACCTCGATTTCCTCTGCTGACTTGATCATGCGCTGACGCATTGCCGCTTGCGCCACGTCCACCAGGGCTGCGTCCGCGAAAGCCGCCTGGATCTTGTTGCGGTTGTCCAACGGCAGCGAGTCATCCTCGACGCCGATGCGGCGCGGCTTGATGCCGCGGGTACGGAGGACTTCCTGGATGGCATGGACGTAGTTGTCCCTGCGCCAGTCCGTGTACACAAGGTTCTCGCCGTAACTGCGGCGCCAAGGCATACCGGCGTCGATATTTGCAGTAATGGTGACCGTGTCATCCTTGGTGACCACCATCCCGTAGGAACGGCCAAAGGAGGTGAAGAGGAAATCGGAGTAGTACTTGATGGAGTGGTAGCTGGTGAGGACGACGGCGTCGAGGTCCTTTTCTGCCATGATGCGGCGGAGGCCGTCGAGGCGGCGCTCGAATTCTGCAACGGAGAAGGTCAAACGGACTTTCCCGCCATTGTTGAGAACCTTGAGGCGCTCCAACTTGGCGACGTCGCTGACAGCCTGGTCTTGTGTGATGGTCATGAGTGTTCCTTTCGGTGGGTTGTTGTTGTTCTAGTCCTGTTGCAGGGGCTTCTTGGAAGTCTCCGCGGCGAACAGGACTGCGATGAGGGAAACAAGGGAGGCAGCCACGAGGTACCAGCCGGGAGCGAGCTGGTTGTGGGTCATGCCAATGAGGAGGGTTGCCATGAACGGCGCCGTGCCACCGAACAAAGCGTTGGAGAGGTTGAAGCTGACGGCGAAGCCCGTGTAGCGAACCTTCGTGGGAAAGATTTCGGCAAGGAAGCTCGGCAAGGTGCCATCGTTGAGGGTCAGCATGCCGCCGAGCAGGATTTGCACCAGCACGATCACCAGGAAGCTCCCCGTATCCAGGAGCATGAAGGCCGGAACGGTGAGGAGCATAAAGAGCACGGAAGCGGTGATAAGCATGCGCTTTCGCCCGAACCTGTCCGAGGCAATGCCCGTCAGGAAAATGAAGCCGATGTAGCTGGCCAAGGCGATGGTTGTTGCCAGGAATGACTCAGCAGCACCGAAGCCCAACTCCTCGGACAGGTACGTCGGCATGTAACTGAGGATGACGTAGAACCCAACGGCGTTCAGCAAAACCGCTCCCGTGGCAATGACGAGCTGTTTCCGGTAGGTCCGGAACATCGCCAAAGCGGGCGCCTTGACTCCGGTGTCCTTTTCGGCCAGCTCCCGGAACGCCGGGGTATCTTCCAGCCTGGTCCGGATGTACCTGCCGATGAGGCCCATGGGTGCCGCCAGCAGGAACGGCAAGCGCCAGCCCCACTCGTTGAGCTGCTCCGCACTCATGACGGATGTCAGGAGCGCCGCCAGCAAAGAGCCGAGCAGCAGTCCGGCCGCGGTACTTGCCGGAACGACGGCGGCATAGAGTCCGCGCCGATGTGCGGGTGCGTACTCCACAAGAAATGCCGAAGCGCCGGCGTATTCGCCTGCCGCGGAGAAACCCTGAACCACCCGCACCAGTAGGAGCAGGATCGGCGCCATGACCCCGATGGTGGCGTAACCAGGGATCAGCGCGATGCAGAAGGTGGCTACCGACATCAGAAGGATGGATAGGGACAATGCTTGCTTGCGCCCGATCCGGTCGCCGATGTGGCCCCAAATGAAACCGCCAAGGGGCCGGACGAAGAAGGAGATCGCGAAAACACCGAACGTTGCCAGAAGGGCTGTCTGGCGGTCGGATTCAGGGAAGAAGGCGGTCGAAATGATGCCGGCTAGGTAGCCGTAAACGGCATAGTCGAACCACTCGACAAAGTTGCCGATGAAGCTTGCAGTGACGACGCGTCGTCGCGTGTCCTTGCTGGCGAAGTTGGTTGTGGGGTTGGAGCCTGACGCTGTTGAGGCACCTCGGGCTGCCACAGAAGAAGTTTCGTTACTCATGTGTGTCCACCAGAAATTAAGGAGTTGCACTAAACGCAACGCTGTTGCAGCAGACTAAGTGTGAGCTACGCCATGGTCAAGGGTGGATTATTTCGACTGGACTGAGTAGATCTGAGCGCAGGTAAGTCACAGCTCGGCGCGAGAACCAGCTGCATATGTTCGAAATTTGTTGCGTTGAACCCAACAATGTTGTGCTCGGAACGCTCTCTCACCTTTTGCGCCTTTTAGACCGACGCTCTATCACTTGCCTGAAGAAAGCTCACGTCGGCACTCGGGTGAGTGCCGACGTCGACGTCCAGAGGACGCAAACGAGAGAGGGACGCCAAAAAACCGGTCATCGGTGAGAGAGGGACGCCAAAAAACCGGCCAGACGTGAGAGAGGGACGCCAAAAAACCGGTCATCGGTGAGAGAGGGACGCCAAAAAACCGGCTAGACGAGAGAGAGCGACGCCAAAAAACCGGTCAGGCGTGAGAGAGGGTTGCTAGAGGACCTTGCGGATCGTTTCTTCGAAGCTGACCACGTGGTGCAGGGCGAGTTCGGAGGCTCGGTCTTCGTCGGCGTCGGCGATGGCGGTCAGCAGATCGGCGTGCTCGGAGATGTGGCCCGAAACGGACGGCATCCGCTCCAGCATGTAGCACCAGATGCGCGTGGCGAGGTTGTCGTACCGGATGAGGACGTCTTCCAGGTGGGCGCTGGCGGAGGCCTTGTAGATGAGCCGGTGAACCTGGATGTCGTAGCGCATAAGCTCGGAGGACGTGGTGTCCTGGCCTTCGAGATCCTTGATGGCTGAGGCGATGGAGCGGAGCTCTTCGCGCATGGCCGGACTTGCCATGCGGGCAGCCCGGCGTGAAGCCAGGGGCTCCAGCAGCTCCCGGATCTCGGAGACTTCGGCCAGTTGCGTGATGTCCACACCGGTGGCGAAGGTGCCCCGGCGGGGGTAGGAAACCACGAGGTGGTCGCTCTCGAGTCGTTTGATGGCTTCGCGCACGGGAGTGCGCCCGATGCCAAGCTCGGCAGCGATCTGGCCGTCGTTGATCGGATCGCCCGGCTTGATGTCGAGCATGATGAGCCTGTCGCGCAGGAGCAGGTAGGCGTTCTCCGCGAGGGAGCTTCCCTGCGGCGCCGACTCCAGTGCTTCCAGTGCTGTGCTCATTTGCCTTCTTCCCCTTGTCACCATCCGGTCTGCCGGACGACTTGCCGCGGACCCGTTGACGTCTATGTGACTTCCAACATACCATGGCAACAGTTCTAATATATCAGTTGCCTAACAGTCGGCTGCTACACGTACTTCAAAAGGAGAACACCATGGTTGAACCGCTGATCCGCCCGCTCGCACAGGCGGACCCGGAGGTTGATCAGGCGATCGCCCAGGAGCTCATCCGCCAGCAGAGCACGCTGGAGATGATCGCTTCCGAAAACTTTGCTCCCACCGCGGTGATGGAGGCCCAGGGTTCGGTCCTGACCAACAAGTATGCAGAGGGATACCCGGGCAAGCGGTACTACGGCGGCTGCGAACACGTTGATGTGATTGAGCAGCTGGCCATCGACCGCCTGAAGTCACTCTTCGGAGCCGAATACGCCAACGTCCAGCCCCACTCCGGTGCGCAGGCCAACGCCGCGGCAATGCACGCACTGATCACCCCCGGCGACACCATCATGGGCCTCAACCTCGCACACGGCGGCCACCTGACCCACGGCATGCGGATCAACTTTTCCGGCAAGCTCTACAACGTGGTCCCCTACAGCGTCCGCGAGGACACCCACACCATCGACATGGCCGAGGTTGAACGCCTCGCCCAGGAGAACAAGCCCCAGCTGATCGTCGCGGGCTGGTCCGCATACTCCCGCCAGCTGGACTTCGCCGAGTTCCGCCGGATTGCCGACTCCGTAGGCGCCTACCTCATGGTGGACATGGCACACTTCGCCGGCCTGGTGGCCGCGGGTCTGCACCCGAGCCCGGTCCCCCACGCCCACATCGTCACCTCCACTACGCACAAGACCCTGGGCGGCCCGCGCGGCGGCGTCATCCTGACGAACGACGCCGACATCGCCAAGAAGGTCAACTCGGCTGTGTTCCCCGGTCAGCAGGGCGGCCCGCTTGAGCACGTCATTGCTGCCAAGGCCGTCGCCTTCAAGTTCGCAGCAGAGCCTGAGTTCAAGGAACGCCAGGCCCGCGTGCTGGAAGGCTCCAAGATCCTCGCCAAACGACTCCTCCAGGACGACGTTGCAGCAGCAGGCATCTCGGTGGTCAGCGGCGGGACGGACGTGCACCTGGTCCTGGTTGACCTGCGGAACTCCGAACTCAACGGCCAGCAAGGCGAAGACGCCCTGCACCGCATCGGCATCACAGTCAACCGCAACGCCGTCCCCTTCGACCCCCGCCCGCCAATGGTCTCCTCCGGGCTCCGCGTCGGTACCCCGGCACTCGCCGCCCGCGGCTTCGGCGCCGAAGAGTTCACCGAGGTCGCAGACGTTATTGCGACGGCGTTGATCGCCTCGGCGGGCACCGGCACCCTTGATGACCAGACCGCCGTCGGACTCCGCAACCGCGTCACCGCGCTGGCTGACAAGTTCCCCCTCTATCCCCACCTCGGCAATGGCGCCGCAACTGAATCCGAAGCAGAACTGATTGGAGCAGCCCAGTGAGTGTTGACCACCTCCCCGAACACCCGGACTTCCTCTGGCGCAACCCGGAACCCAAGAAGTCGTACGACGCCGTCATCGTCGGTGGGGGCGGGCACGGCCTGGCCACCGCCTACTTCCTGGCCAAGAACCACGGCATGACCAACATTGCCATCTTGGAAAAGGGCTGGCTGGCTGGCGGCAACATGGCCCGCAACACCACCATCATCCGTTCCAACTACCTCTGGGACGAGAGCGCCGCCATCTACGAGCACGCACTGAAGCTGTGGGAAATCCTGCCGGAAGAGCTTGAGTACGACTTCCTGTTCAGCCAGCGCGGCGTCATGAACCTCGCCCACACCTTGGGCGACGTCCGTGAAAGCATGCGCCGCGTTGGTGCCAACCGTTTGAACGGTGTGGACGCTGAGTGGCTGGAGCCGGACCAGGTCAAGGAACTCTGCCCCATCCTGAACACGAGCGATAACATCCGCTACCCCGTCATGGGCGCCACGTACCAGCCGCGGGCAGGCATCGCCAAGCACGACCACGTGGCCTGGGCGTTCGCACGCAAGTGCGACGAAATGGGCGTGGACATCATCCAGAACTGCGAAGTCACGGGCTTCATCAAGGATGGCGACCGAGTGACCGGTGTCCAAACCACCCGCGGCACCATCCACACGGAAAAGGTTGGCCTCTGCGCTGCCGGCCACAGCTCGGTGCTGGCCGAGATGGCAGGTTTCCGCCTGCCGATCCAGTCCCACCCCCTGCAGGCACTGGTTTCCGAACTGCACCAACCCGTCCACCCCACGGTGGTCATGTCCAACCACGTCCACGTGTACGTCTCCCAGGCGCACAAGGGTGAATTGGTGATGGGCGCCGGCGTCGACTCCTACAACGGTTACGGCCAGCGCGGTTCGTTCCACGTGATCGAGGAGCAGATGGCAGCAGCCGTGGAGCTTTTCCCGATCTTCGCCCGGGCCCACGTGCTCCGGACCTGGGGCGGCATCGTTGACACCACGCTCGATGCCTCGCCGATCGTCGGGCTTACCCCGGTGGAGAACATGTTCGTCAACTGTGGTTGGGGAACGGGTGGCTTCAAGGGCACTCCGGCCGCGGGCCTGACCTTCGCCCACACCATCGCCACGGGCGCGCCGCACAAGCTGAACAAGCCCTTCGCACTGGAACGCTTCGAAACCGGCGCCCTGATCGACGAACACGGCGCCGCAGCCGTGGCCCACTAGCCAGGACAGGACAGGAAAGACATGCTCCTCATTTCATGCCCCAACTGCGGGCCCCGCGACGAAACCGAATTCCACTACGGCGGACAGGCACACATCGCCTACCCCGAAAACCCGAACGACCTCACGGACCGTGAATGGGCTGAATACCTCTTCTACCGGGAGAACACCAAGGGCACCTTCGCCGAGCGCTGGGTCCACAGCACCGGTTGCCGCCAATGGTTCAACATGCTCCGCGACACCGTGAGCTATGACATCCACTCCATCTACGCCATGGGCTCACCGCGGCCGGATATCGCAGCAGCAGACCAAGGTGCCGCAGGCCAGGCCGGCACCCCCGGACTCGCCCCAGGAGCCCCCACCACATCCACCTCTCCGGAAGGAGCCCAGAAGTGACCAGCCAGAACGCCCGCCTCGCCACAGGCGGCCGCATCGACCGCAGCATCTCCTGGCGGTTCACCGTGGATGGCCAGGAGTTCGTCGGCCACCCCGGCGACACGATCGCTTCGGCCCTGCTGGCCAACGGCCACATCAACGCAGGCAACTCCCTCTACGAGGACCGGCCCCGCGGCATCATGGCTGCCGGCGTCGAAGAACCGAACGCCCTGGTGAAGATCGCACCCCGGTTCCGCGGCCACGTCGCCGAATCGATGCTCCCCGCGACCGCAGTTTCATTGGTGGACGGGCTCAATGCAGAGCTCCTGAACGGACTCGGCAAGCTCGATCCGAACGAGGACAAGGCGGAGTACGACAAGAAATACGTCCACACCGATGTCCTGGTGGTTGGCGGTGGCGTTGCCGGTTTGGCGGCAGCCCGCGAAGCTGTCCGCACAGGCGCCCGCGTCATCCTGATCGACGACCAGCCCGAACTCGGTGGCTCGCTGCTGTCCGGTTCCACCGCCCCGGAGCTTGTTGAGCAGATCGAAGGCAAGCCCGCACTGGAATGGGTTGCCGATGTTGAGGCCGAGCTGGTTTCTGCCGAGGAATGCACGGTCCTGCACCGCACCACTGCCTTCGGTTCCTACGACGCGAACTACTTCATCGCAGCCCAGAACCGTACGGACCACTTGAACGTTCCGGCGGCACCGGGTGTCTCCCGTCAGCGTATTTGGCACATCCGTGCTGCACAGGTGGTCCTGGCCCCCGGCGCCCATGAACGCCCGCTGGTCTTCGAAAACAACGACCGCCCGGGCATCATGCTCGCCTCGGCCGTCCGCAGCTACCTCAACCGCTACGCCGTAGCAGTCGGTTCCCGCGTCGTCATCAGCACCACCAACGATTCCGCCTACTTGCTCGCAGCGGACCTGAAGGCCGCAGGCGTAACGGTTGCCGCCGTCGTCGACGCCCGTCCGCAGATCAGCGAAAAGGCCGCCGCCGCCGTCGAATCCGGCCTGCGCGTCCTGATCGGCAGCGCAGTTGCCGACACGTCGGCTGATGAGAACGGCCGCCTGAGCGGCGTCACCGTCCGCAGCATCAACGACGACGGCGAACTCACCTCAGGCGTGGAGCAGATCGCCGCCGATGTTCTCGCCGTTTCCGGTGGCTGGAGCCCCGTGGTTCACCTCCACAGCCAGCGGCAGGGCAAGCTGCGTTGGGACGACGAGCTCGCGGCGTTCATCCCCTCCAGCGTGGTCCGCAACCAGCAGGTTGTTGGCGCAGGCCGCGGCAGCTACGAACTGCAGGACTGCCTGGCTGAAGGCATCTCCGCCGGTGCCGCTGCCTCCATCGCAGCCGGCTTCGAGTCCGCAACCACTCCTTCCGAACTCGCTGCCCCCGTGGCGAGTGCACCCACCCGCCAGCTGTGGCTGGTCCCGGGCCAGGAAGGCGAACCCGGCGAGTGGCACAACCACTTCGTGGACTTCCAGCGTGACCAGTCCGTGGCCGACGTCCTCCGTTCCACCGGAGCGGGCATGCGGTCCGTGGAGCACGTCAAGCGGTACACCTCCATCAGCACCGCCAACGACCAGGGCAAGACCTCCGGCGTCAACGCGATCGGCGTCATCGCCGCAGCGCTCAAGTACGGCGGAGCGGACGCTGTTCCGGGTGTCGGCGAGATCGGCACCACGGCCTACCGTGCTCCGTTCACCCCCGTTGCCTTCGCAGCCTTGGCAGGTCGCCAGCGCGGCGAACTCTTCGACCCCGCCCGCGTCACCTCGATCCACCCGTGGCACGTTGCCCAGGGTGCTTTGTTCGAAGACGTCGGACAGTGGAAGCGCCCCTGGTACTACCCGCAGGCAGGCGAGGACATGGACACCGCGGTGCTCCGCGAATGCGCCGCGGTCCGCGATTCGGTGGGCTTCATGGACGCCACCACGCTGGGCAAGATCGAGATCCGTGGCAAGGACGCCGGTGAGTTCCTGAACCGCGTCTACACCAACGCGTTCAAGAAGCTCGCACCCGGCTCGGCCCGCTACGGCGTCATGTGCACGCTGGACGGCATGATCTTCGACGACGGCGTGACCCTGCGCCTGGACGAGGACACGTACTTCATGACCACCACCACCGGCGGCGCAGCCAAGGTGCTGGACTGGTTGGAAGAGTGGCACCAGACAGAGTGGCCGGAACTGGATGTGGTCTTCACCTCGGTGACCGAGCAGTGGAGCACCATCGCCGTCGTTGGTCCCAAGTCCCGTGCAGTGATCGCCAAGGTGGCCCCGCAACTCGCCGAAAACGGAGGCTTGGACGCCGAGGCCTTCCCGTTCATGACGTTCCGTGAAACCACCCTCGCCTCGGGTGTGCAGGCCCGCGTCTGCAGGATCTCGTTCTCCGGTGAACTGGCGTACGAAATCAACGTGCCGTCCTGGTACGGGCTCAACACCTGGGAGGCCGTTGCCGCCGCGGGTGCCGAGTTCAACATCACCCCTTACGGCACGGAAACCATGCACGTCCTCCGCGCCGAGAAGGGCTACCCGATCGTCGGCCAGGACACCGACGGCACGGTCACCCCGCAGGACGCCGGCATGGAATGGATCGTTTCCAAGGCCAAGGACTTCATCGGCAAGCGCTCCTACCTCCGCGAGGATTCCAAGCGCGAGGACCGCAAGCACCTGGTGAGCGTGCTGCCCGTGGACCACTCGCTGAAGCTGCCCGAAGGAACCCAGCTCGTGGAGAAGGGCATCGCCGTCAACCCGGCTTACGGCCCCGTTCCCATGGAAGGCTTTGTCACCTCGAGCTACCACAGCGCCGCACTTGGCCGTTCCTTCGGCCTGGCCCTGATCCAAAACGGCCGCAACCGCATCGGCGAAACCCTGGTGGCCTCCCTCGGCGACCAGCTGGTGGACGTGGTTGTTGGCGAAACCGTACTTTTCGATGCTGAAGGGACCCGCAAAGATGGCTGAGACAGCAACCCCCGCAGAAACCGTCAACAGCGTACGTGAGGCCCGCCGCAGCCCCGCACAGCACCTTGCCGAGGCCTTCGCCTCCGGCTCGGTGGACGGCGCAGTGACCCTCAAGGAAATCCCCTACCAGTCCATGGTGGGGATCCGGGTGGACAGGAATTCCGACGCCGGAGCCCGCGTTGCGTCCGTGACCGGCGGCTTGCCTGCCGCGTGCGGTGAGGTAACCGGCGCTGACCCGGTCAACGTCCTGTGGCTTGGGCCCACCGAATTCCTGGTGGTGGCACCGGAAGAAGCCCACGACTCGCTCGGAGGTTCCTTGGTCAGCGACCTGACCTCGGCCCTGGGCGGCGACGCAGGACAGGTGGTGGACCTGTCCGCCAACCGCACCACGTTCGAGCTCTCCGGCAGCCGGGCGCGCTCGGTCTTGGAAAAGAGCTGCGCACTGGACCTCCACCCGCGCGTCCTCAAGGCAGGCACTGCCCTCTCCACGGAAATCGGGCACATCCCGGTAGTGCTGTGGAAGACCGGCGAAGAGACCTTCAAAATCTTCCCGCGCGCCTCCTTCGCGGACTTCCTGGGACGCTGGCTCCTCGATTCCATGCGGGAGTACGCGTCGCCTGAGGTCCCGTAATGGCACAACGTAGGGAGTACTTGCCATGACTGCCATGCAAACTGAAGCAGCTGCAACCTCTGTTCCCGAGGCAACCGTGGAGCACGTGCTCACCCTGGACTGTCCCGAGGGCCCCGGGATCGTGCACGCCGTTTCCGGCTTTCTGCTGGAGCACGGCTGCGACATCATCGACAACAAGCAGTTCGGCGACCGCGCCGAGGGGCATTTCTTCATGCGGGTGCACTTCGCTTCCGCCGGGGATGAGTCCACGGTGGACGCCCTGCGTTCTGCGTTTTCCCCTGTGGGCGAGAAGTACAGCATGAACTGGCAACTGGAGCGCCAAGGCTACAAGCGCAAGGTCCTGATCATGGTGTCCAAGTTCGGGCACTGCCTCAACGACCTGCTCTTCCGCGCCCGGATCGGCGAGCTGCCCATTGACGTCGTGGGCGTTGTCTCCAACCATCTGGACCACCAAGGGTTGGCGGAGTGGCACGGAATTCCGTTCTTCCACGTGCCGGTCACCGCGGCCACCAAGCCGGCGGCCGAGGCGCGTTTGCTGGAAATCATCGACGAACTCGATGTGGAACTCGTAGTGCTTGCGCGCTACATGCAGGTGCTCAGCGACGACCTCGCCCGCAAACTGGATGGCCGCGCCATCAACATCCATCATTCGTTCCTGCCGAGCTTCAAGGGCGCAAAACCGTACCACCAGGCGTACGCCCGCGGAGTCAAGACAGTGGGTGCCACCGCGCACTACGTCAACGGGGAACTGGATGAAGGACCCATCATCTCGCAGCAAGTAGTGGAGGTGGACCACACGTTCGGACCGGATGATCTCGTAGCCGCCGGTCGGGACACGGAATGCAAGGCCCTCAGCAACGCCGTTCGTTGGCACTGCGAAGGGCGGATCATCCTGAATGGGAACAGGACGATCGTGTTGAAGTAGCGCCTTGCTTCTTGCTTGCCTGCGGGCTTCGTCCGTCTTTGCGCGGATGACCACGCGGGTCCGCTGCCCTATTCGCCGTTCCGCAACGGCCGATGTGGGCAGCGGACCCGCGTTTTGGCGTTGGCCGCTAGAGGCGAGCCAACCGCGCCGCCACGTGGAGCGCCGCGAGCCTGCCCGTACCTCGGGGGTCTCCCCCGCACAGTTCGAAGATCCGCTGGAGCCGGTGATGCAGGGACTGCCGTTCCAGGTGCAGTTCGCGCGCCGCTTGGGCCGTGTTGCACCCCGAATCCAGCCAGACGGTCAGCGTCAACAGCAGCTCCGACCGCCGGAGCCTGTCATGTTCGACGACCGCACCCACCAACCGCTGAACGAAGCCCTCGCGCGTGGCCGGCGCCAGTGACTCCCCCGCGAGCAGCTCAATTGCGAAGGCCTCGGCATCCACTACCCCGGGCGCCACGAAGGGCAGTTCCAGCGTGCGCCGTGCCTCGGTCAGCGACCACGGCGCCGCCTCGATCCCGCTGCCCACCGGGCCCACGGCCACCGCGGATCCCGGAGGCAGATCAAGCGCGCGCAGGCCCTCCAGCAGGGCAGTACGGCCAGCACCCGCGTCGGCAGGAAGTGCCGCCAACGCGATCAGCTCCGCGTTGTCTGCGTAGCTGGCGCTATGGGGCACACACGTATTCAGGAAGGCATCGACGGGTGCACGCAGGTGTCCCGCTCCGGCCGAGCGGACCACGACGGCGGCTACCGCACCTTTCGCCGGGAAACCCGAGGCCGGACCGAGCTGCTGGAGCTGCCACGACTGGCTACCGGAATTGATGGCACGCATGAGCTCGATCCCCGCGAGTTCCTTCAACCCCGGGGGCATTCGCTGCAGGAGTGCCAGTCCGAGGATATCCACTGACCGTTCCCCCGCCACGCGGACGAGGGCGCTGTCGCCGTCGTCGGGCATGTGCAGCTCGAGGCGCGCGGCAAGGACGCCGCGCACCGGAACGTCCACCGTGGTGACGCTGCCGCCGTCGAGCCCCAACATCGCTCCCGCCGCACCGAGCGTAAGGCCTGACGGCGACACGAGCCGCGCGCCGGCCCCGGTCCTTTCCGCCAGGACTGCAAGTAGCTGGTCGAGGCTGCCACCGTGCGCGAGTTCCGCCGCCATCGCGTGGCTGGCCTGGTCGCCGCGTTGAAGTTGTTCCACCGACTCGCTGACGAGGAGTGAATTGATTTCCTGCATAACGCCAACGAATGGCACCACGCGCCTTAACTCAATGACCGGCAAACCCGCGGCCTCAGCCGCTTCCAGCATCGGCGCGGGGACTTCCGCCAAGGCGGTTCCCGTCTCCAGGGCCAAGGCAGCAATGCCCCGCGCTGCCAGCTCACGGACGTATTCGGCCTGCCGTTCCGGGGTGACGCTGGCGAGCGCTTGCCCACCGCTGAGGAGGAGCTCCCCACCCCTGAGCAAGGGTGCGATGTCCAATACTTCGCTTGAATGAACCCAGCGAACGGGACGGGACAGCGCTTCCGGGACGTCGTTCAGCAGCAGCGGCTCCGATTTCCTGAAGCTTTCGTACTCCATCGCTTGGCCGAGCAGGACAGACATGACACTCCGTAAGCAAATAGGGGATTCCTTTAGACACATCGTACCTTGTTGCTGTGATCTGGGGCACATACGCTGAAAGGGTCCCTTTCACACACGGAGGCTCCCCATGCAAGACAACCTCTCCCCGGCGCATCCAGAATCACCAAGTCCCGGCCAGGCGCCGTCGGGTCCGGCAACGGCGCCGGACCAGGACAGCGAAGCCTGGCTGCAAGCCATACCCGAGTCCGACCGCACGCGTAAAGTCTCCGGCCAGTTTTGGATCTGGGCCGGCGCCAACCTTGCTCCCATTAACTGGGTGCTGGGCGCCTTGGGCATCCACCTTGGCCTTGGTTTCGCAGACACCGTGATTGTCCTGTGCTGGGAAACCTGATCGGCATGCTGCTGTTCGGCTGTTTCGTCCTCCTCGGCCAGAAAACCGGCGCCACTGGGATGGTCCTTGCCCGGGCCGCGTTTGGCCGGCGGGGCAACTACCTCCCGGCCGCAATCCAGGCACTCCTGGTGATTGGCTGGTGCGCAGTCAACACGTGGATCATTTTGGACCTGGTTATGGCGCTCTTTGGAACACTGGGCTGGGTGGATCCCACCGCCCACAACTACGCCTGGAAGATCGGTGTGGCCACCGCAATCATGGCGGCCCAGGTTGCCATCGCGTGGTTTGGCTACAAGGCCATCGCCGCTTTCGAAAAGTGGACCGTCCCGCCCACCATCATCATTCTTGCCGTCATGTCCGCCGTAGCCTGGTTCGGTATGAAGATCGATTGGGGCTATGCAGGTCCGGCAGGGAACATTCTTGAAGGATCCGAACGGATTGCCGCCATGAGTGCTGTCATGACCGCCATCGGGATTGGCTGGGGCATCACCTGGTTCACGTACGCCGCCGACTATTCACGCTTCGTCAGCACGTCCGTACCCAAACGCAAGGTCTACCTGGCGTCCGTCCTCGGGCAGTTCATTCCCGTGGTCTGGCTCGGAGTCCTCGGCGCCAGCCTCGCCACCAACAGCGGCGAGATCGACCCCGGCAAGCTGATTGTCCAGAACTTCGGAGTCCTGGCTCTTCCCGTCCTGCTCATGGTGCTGCACGGCCCCATAGCTACCAACATCCTGAACATCTACACGTTCTCCGTTGCCACACAAGCCTTGGACATCAACATAAGCCGCCGCAAGCTCAACCTGTTCGTGGGCGTCTTCTCGCTGGTCGCCGTCGTATTCTTCATCTTCCAAGAGGACTTCGCGGCAGTGCTCGACGCATGGCTTATCGGCTTGGTGGCGTGGGTGGCCGCCTGGGGTGGCGTCATGTTGGTGCACTACTTCTGGCTTGATAAGCGCTGGCCCGCGAAGGTGGAGCGGCTCTTCGACGGCGTGGGCACGCCACGCTTGCCCGTGGTCAACTGGGCCGGCATCACGTCACTGCTTGTGGGCATCTTCGCCACTTGGCTGTTCATGTACGGACTCGTCCCCGCCATGCAGGGCCCCGTTGCCGTGGCCTTGGGCGGTTGGGATCTCTCCTGGCTGGCCGGCGGACTCACCAGCGCGGCCGCCTACGCCATGCTCGGCCCGCGGGCCCATAAGAAATACCTCCTCGCGGATTCAAACCACGTCTCCGCTACCCAAGCTGCATCCGCCCCGGCCGTTGAAAGGACCACAGCATGAACCAGCCCGCCTTCGCGGACTCGCTCCACCCGACCACGTGGCCCGACGGCTATCAAGCCGCTGCATCATTCACGTTCGACATCGACGCCGAGTCCTGCACCATCGCCCATGATCCCTCCAGCACCCGCCGCATGTCCCTCATGAGCCACCAGTCGTATGGCCCAAAAATCGCAGTGCCGCGGCTCCTCCAGATACTGGACCGCCAAGACGTCAGGGGAACGTTCTTCATCCCCGGGTTCACCGCAGAAAGCTACCCGGACGTTGTCCGCAGAATCGCCGATGCCGGTCACGAAATCGCCCACCACGGTTTCCTTCACGAACCCATGCAAGGCATCGACGCCGCCACCGAGGCCGGCTACCTGGACCGCGGATTGGAAGCCCTGGCCACGGTCGCCGGTGTCCGGCCGGTGGGCTACCGGGCTCCATGGTGGGAGTTGAACTGGCAGTCCCCGGCGCTTCTCGCGGACGGCGGTTTCCTTTACGACTCAAGCCTGCTCGACGGCGACGCCCCCTATCGCATGTCGGTGGCCGAAGACGATCCTCGGGACATTGTTGAGATTCCTGTGGACTGGGCGCTGGACGATTGGGAGCAGTACGCGTTCTACCCCGGCGTCACGGGAAGCGGGGTCATCGAGAGCCCGGCCAAGGCCTTGGAAATGTGGACTCTTGAGGCACAGGCGCACCACTCCCAAGGCAGCTGTTTCGTCCTGACCAACCACCCGTTTATCTCCGGCCGGCCATCCCGCGCTGTCGCGTTGGAGCAGCTGATCGAACGGGTCAAGGACCTCGACGGCATGTGGGTCACGACGCTTGCAGAGATCGCGCAACACACGAAGGACACGGTCCAGGAAATCCACACCCATGCCAGGATCGATGTCCCCTTGTTCCCAGGAGCCGGCGCTTCATTCCGCCCGGCCCGGGTGCGGGAGTTCAACCGTTAACGGCATTGATCCACACGCCGATAATCCACGTGCTTGCTGCCGCACAGGCAAGGCCAAATTCCACCAGGATGCCAATGCCGGTCGCCTTGAGCGCGGCGAGGCTTGACCGGACTGCGGTACGGAAGTTGCGGGTGCGCTGGACCTCGCTCAGCAAAAGTCCGACGGCGAACCCCACCAGGAGCCCGACCACCGGTATCAGGAACATCCCCACGACACCCAAAACCAAGCCGATCACGACGGACCTGTTGGGAATGCCATGCTGCTTCAGTTTCCGGCCCGTCAGAACCGCACTCGCCGCCATTCCGGCAATCACGAACACCAACCCGATGCCGAAGATCACCCAGCCGAGCGGGCCCGCACCTCCCCAAATTGCCCACGCAAGGAGGCTCGCACCGATCAGGACGCTTCCGGGCAGTACGGGAATGATGGTTCCAGCGACGCCCACCGCTATAGCGAGGCCGCACAGGATGGTCACTACGAGTTCGGCGTTCATGTGCCCAAGTCTAGGACCCGGCGAAAGATGGTCGTTCCATGCCTTAAGCAAAGAACGACGGCGACGCTCCCCTGCTCGGGAGGCGTCGCCGTCGTACGTCTTGCGTAGGTGACCGCTACTCGGCGACCGCTGCGGCTACTGCCGCGGTGACTGCCGGCGCGACGCGGGCATCCAGCGGGCTCGGCACGATGTAGTCGGCGGAGAGGTCTTCCTCAGCCAACTCAGCGATGGCGCGTGCTGCGGCGATCTTCATTTCGGAGGTGATGCGGCGGGCCCCGGCGTCCAGGGCTCCACGGAAGATACCCGGGAAGGCCAGCACGTTGTTGATCTGGTTCGGGAAGTCGCTGCGACCAGTGGCAACAACTGCTGCATACTGGCGTGCGACCTCGGGAAGGACTTCCGGGTCCGGGTTGGACAGGGCGAACACGATCGACTGGTCGTTCATGAGCTTCAGGTGCTCTTCATCCAGCTTGGAGGACGAGACGCCGACGAAGACGTCCGCACCCGTGAGTGCTTCGGCAGGTCCGCCGGTGATGCCACGCGGGTTGGTGCGCTGGGCGAAGCGGGCCTTGATGCTGGTGGAGTCGCCGGCAAGGTCGGCGCGCTCGGAGTTCACGACGCCCTTGGAGTCGAGCAGGATGATGTCGTTGATGCCGACGGCAAGGAGGATCTCGGCAATGGCAATACCCGCAGCGCCGGCGCCGGAGACCACAACCTTCAGGCCTTCGAGCTCGCGCTTGGTTACCTTCACTGCGTTGGTCAGGGCTGCGAGGACTACGACGGCGGTACCGTGCTGGTCATCGTGCATGACCGGGCAGTCGAGGGCTTCGATGAGGCGCTCTTCGAGTTCGAAGCAGCGGGGAGCGGAGATGTCCTCGAGGTTCACGGCTCCGAAGCTGGGACGGAGGCGGACGAGGGTCTCGATGATTTCGTCCACGTCCGTAGTGTTGAGCACCAGGGGGATGGAGTCGAGGTCGCCGAAGGTCTTGAAGAGGGCGGACTTGCCTTCCATCACCGGGAGGGACGCGCTGGGGCCGATGTTGCCGAGGCCAAGGACAGCGGTGCCGTCACTGACCACCACTACCAGGCGCTCTGCCCACGTGTGGGTGCGGGCGAGCTTTGGGTCGGCGTGGATGGCGCGGCTCACCTGGGCGACACCAGGGGTGTACGCGATGGAAAGGTCCCGCTTGTCGTTCAGTGGAACAGTGCTGGAAACAGTCAGCTTGCCGCCTTCGTGTGCTGTGAAGATCTCTTCTTCGCTCAGCACCAGTGCGGATTCGTTTTCGGTGGCGATGGTCTCGGTGGACACGTCTTTGTCTCCTCAGGCTAGCCGTGGACCCACGGCATTATTTGGGCAGGAACAGAACTGCGGGGTCGGACCAAGGGTGGCTGGCCCGGAAGGTGCATCTGCAGGTATGGGCTGCTAGCCGCTTCGGTGTTTCAAGCGTAGGGAAGCGCGGGAGGTACAAGATTCAATACCAAGAGAGACGATTCGAGAGTAAAACGTTTATGCAGACATAAATGTGATCCACGTCATGCAAAAAAGCGTATTCTTGACCCCCAGTGGACTAGACCACGGCCCGTCATTCATCAGTCCCCGGCGAGCAGGGAGCATGCTTTCTTGAGGTCCTGTTCGGCTTCGAAGAGGGACAGCCTCCGGCACCGAACAGCCTGGACCAGACCACTCACGAGGTGCAGGAGGATCCGGGCCCTGGTGGAGTCTTTGGTGGATTCCTTGCCGCCGTCCTTGCTGAGGAAACCGACCACTTCCTCGGACAGGACGTCAATCTCCTTCAACAGCTGGGCCGTGTCAGCATCCTTGCCGGCAGGCCGGATCAAGCAATGTTCCACTCCGGGCTGCATGACGCGTAGGTGGAAAATCTCCATCATCAGGCCGGACAGCGCGTTGCCCTTGCTTCCGGCCTGGCTGTTGCCGCGTTGGCTGTTGTCGCGTTGGCTGTTACCCCGTTGACTATTCCCCCGTTGCTTGGCCTCGCGCTGGCGCAGCCCGTCCCGAAGCTCACGCAGTTGCTGCCGGTAGACGGCCAACATGAGGTGCGCCGTGGAGGGAAAGTACCTGTACAGGGTTCCGAGCGGAACGTCAGCGCGGGCGGCAACGTCGGACAGGCTCAGGGTGTCGAACTGCCGCTGGGCGAAGCCTGCGGCCGTCTTCAGGATACGGGCATAGCGCAGCTGCTGCCGCGGGGTGGTGGGTGCGGCAGCCATACGGGGCAGCCCCGTGGTCAGATCAAGGGAGTACGGTTCCAAGGTCAATGGTTCGGGCATATCCGGCGATCTCTTTGCAGGCTGGCAAGGACGGCCGGCTCAAGTCAATGACCTGCGGCTGGCCGATCGCATCAATGATACGGGAGCAAAATGACCGTTGCCTGAGAGCCGTCCCGACGCCTGGACAGCATGCCGTTCCCCGGATTCCCCTCCACGCGCACTTACACTTCAGGAAGCTTACGGAAACCCAACTGGGTCGCATTTAAGCGCGTTATGGGGGCTGAAAACGCGCTTAAATGCGACCTAGTTGGGTGCGGCACACGGAAGGATGACGCATGGGGACAGTACGACGCCGGGTGGCGGCAACGGTCTTGGGCGCCGCTTTGGCGGTCATGGCACTTAGTCCCCTGCCGGCGTCGGCAGCCAGCAACGGGCCGGACCCGATAGTCACCGGCGACACCTTCGTCGGCAAGACGCTCACCACGGAAATCGGGCCGTACACCTTCTATGGTTGCGGCGGCGGAAAGGGTCCGGACTTCACCATCTATTGGACACGGGACGGTTTCCTTGTGGCCGGCGAAACCGGCCGGAACTACCTCTTGCAGCCGGACGACACCGGGGCACGTATGGCCGCGCACCTGACGGCCAGCAAGACCGCCTGCAGTGGCGAGACCCTGCACAGCAACGAGACGTTGCCTGTGGGAGCAGCCAATCGTGCCCAAGGATTCACCGGGCGCAGCTTTGAACTCCTGGCTCGTGGCGCGGACGGTGCTTTGATGCTGTACGGACGTAAGGGCCCGGCCTGGGACACCACCCGCACCGTGGGCTGGGGATGGAACGTCTTCAATCTCGTTCTCGCCCCGGGAGACTTCAACGGAGACGGCAAGGGCGACGTCATCGCACGCGACGCTGCAGGAAACCTCTACCTCTACGCCGGGGACGGCACCGGAGGCTGGAAACCGGCCCAGACCATCGGCAAGGGCTGGAACATCTTCGACTCCATCGTCAGCCCGGGAGACTTCAACGGGGACGGCCACAATGACATCCTTGCCCGGGAACCCGGCGGCGCCCTCTATCTGTACCCCGGAAATGGTTCCGGAGGCTGGTTGGCGCGGACCGCCGTCGGGCAGGGCTGGCAGGTGATGGACATGCTCCTGACACCCGGCGACTTCAATGGGGACGGCAAAGCCGACGTACTGGGCCGTGACCGGGGCGGCTACCTGTACTTCTACGGGGGCAACGGCGCCGGCGGGTGGACCCGGTCGTGGCTTATCGGTGTCGGCTGGAACGCCCTCAAAGCGGCAGGCGCGGCAGGTGACTTCGACGCGGACGGCTTCCCGGACGTCTTCGGCGTGGATCAGCAAGGGAGGCTGGTCATCTACTACAGCGACGGACGCACCGGTTGGCGGAAGTCCGAAGTGGTCGGTAGCGGTTGGGGAGGCTTCTCAACAATCTTTTAGCCAATTCCCAGCCGCGGTAAGATTGGCGCATAAGTCTGGGGAGGACACCATGAACGCTCTATCATGCCCTACGTCTGGCGTGCGCCGAGCGGTAGCCGGGATTGCGGCCGCGCTTATTACGGCCTTGTCATTTGCCCCGGCACCTGCCTTGGCAACCATGGACCCCGCAAACCCTGTGGTTCACGGTGCGCCGTTTGTGGGCTCCACACTCACTTTGGAGATCGATCCGGCATCGTTCCGGGGCTGCGGTGCTGCCGCCGGCCCCGACTACCGCATCTACTGGACGCGGGACGGCGTCCATGCCGAGGACCACTGGGACTGGTGGCGGTACACCCTCGGTGAAGAGGACCGAGGCAAGACGATCGCCGCCCACGTCGTGGCCAGCCAGAACGGCTGCGAACCCGTCGAAGTATCCAGCGCTGAAACCGCCCCGATTTCAGCATCGCACCGGGCCAACGGTTTCACGGGACGCAGCGCATTTGAAATCCTCGCCCGCCGCTCCGACGGCACCCTCATGCTCTACCCCCGCGTCGGCGGCGCCTGGGAAAGCGCCCGGACCGTCGGTCCCGGATGGAACGGCTTCGGAACAATTCTGTCGCCCGGCGACTTCACGGCCGACAGCACCAACGACGTCCTCGCGAAGGACTCATCCGGACGCTTGTTCCTCTACGAAGGGACCGGAGACGGCGGCTTCTACGCGGGCCGCCAGATCGGCAGCGGCTGGAACGGCTTCACGGCAATCGTCTCGCCGGGCGACTTCGACGGCGACGGCAACAACGACGTCCTCGCCCGGGATTCCGGTGGCGTCCTTTACCTCTACCCCGGCAACGGCGAGGGCGGCTGGCTGAACCGGTCGGTCGTGGGGACCGGCTGGAACGTGGTTAACCAGATCATCACTCCCGGCGACTTCAACGGCGACAACAACGTGGACATCCTGGCCCGCGACGGGGCCGGAGCCCTGCGGCTGTACAGCGGCAACGGCAACGGAGGCTGGAACGGTGCGGGCACCATCGGTTGGGGCTGGGGCGGAATGACCACAATCGCTGCCGCCGGTGACATAGACGGCAACGGTAACGTGGATGTGTTTGCGGTAAACGGCTCCGGCCAGCTGCTCGCCTACTACGGCGACGGCGACGGCGGCTGGAACGGCTCAGGCACCATCGGTTGGGGCTGGAGCGGGTTCAACGCAGTGTTCTAGGGATTGGGGGAACCATGACAACTCTCATTACGACGCGTTTTCGAATCCTCCTGGCCGTACTCCTGTGCGCAGCCCTGACCGTCGCGCTTCCCGCTCCGCATGCTTCCGCAGCGGGCCCTGCGCCGCTGCCCACAGTGGTGACATTGACCTCACCGGCCACAGTCGGTCCGGGGCAAACCATCTCCATCTCCTTCACGTTGTCCGGTCCGGCACATGAGGTGGGGTTCACGTACGTCAACCAGGACACCCTGGAGCAGGCCACACTCTATGGACCGACCAGCTCGGCACCCGGTCCGTATAGCGGCCAAGCCAAAGTCCCCGTCAATGGCAGTTCCTTCAAGCGGACGGGCCGGTACAAGCTGGTCAGCGTCAACATCGTGCTCACCGCCGGGCAGGGAGTGGTGCGCTACGGCAGGGACGGCAACATCCTCTTCCTCAGCAAAGGACTCGAGGCCCCAACGCAGCGGCCGGGCGCACTGGACGGCATCGACTTCGCCGTCGACAACCCCAACTTCCCTCTGGTGGACAATCCAAATACCAAACCACCCGTAGTTTCAGGCGTTGCGCGTTACGACCAGGTGCTGACCACGGACAACGGCTCATGGACGCATCCCCCCACCGGGTACGTCTACCAGTGGCTTCGCAACGGACAGCCCATCGCGGGCGCCATCGTGAACAGCTACCGCATTGTTGAAGCGGACCTGGACCAGACTCTTTCAGTCCGTGTCACGGCAACCCGCTCCGGGTACAGGGCTGTGTCCGCATCCTCCCTGCCCCTCACGCCAACGTCACCCATTACTGCCACTGCGCCGACGCTCCAAGGCAAATTGACCGTCGGCGAGAAGCTCACCGGTGTCTTCACCGAGAGCAGCGTTTCAACAGGCACTGCCGGCGGGCCGGTCAGCGTCAGGTACGAATGGGTACGGAACGGTACCGTGATCAGCGGTGCCACCAGCAAAACGTACACCTTGCAGGCTGCCGATCGTGGCGCCGTCGTGGGTTTCCGTGCGGTAGTCCAGGCGGGCAATCCCGCCGTCACCAGGCCCTTTACGGTGTACAGCCGCACTGTGGTGCGGAATAAGTCGCATACAGCAGGTTTCGACGCCGGAACCTCCTTGGACCTGTTTGCGCGCAATGCTTCGGCGAACCTTCTTCTGTACGCCACCGACGGGGCCGGCCGCTGGCAGACGCCGCGGACCATTGGGTACGGGTGGGACGTCTTCGACGTCGTGTTCAACGCGGGGGACTTCGACGGCGACGGGTTCAACGATGTTGTGGGCCGGGACGCCGCCGGAACCTTGTTCCTCTATCCCGGTAACGGCACGGGAGGCTGGCTTCCGCGCAAGGAGATCGGCTGGGGTTGGGACATCTTCGATTCGGTCTTCCCGGTTGGCGACTTCTCCGGGGACGGCAACAACGACCTTCTCGCGATCGCCCCCTCCGGCGCCCTGGTGCTGTACCCGGGCAACGGCAGTGGCGGCTTCCGCTCCCCCGGAGCCGTGGGCCAAGGCTGGGACGTCCTCAACCAGGTGTTCTCACCCGGAGACTTCGACGGCGACGGCAACCCCGACGTGATGGGCCGGGACGGCGCCGGGAACCTGCGTCTCTACGGCGGCAACGGAAACGGCGGCTGGACCACCGCGCGTTCCATCGGCACCGGCTGGAACGTCATGTCCCGCATCGGCGGCACAGGCGACTTCAACGGCGACGGTTTCAACGACGTCTGGGCCATTGACTCCGCCGCCCAACTGAACATGTACTACGGCGCCGGCAACGGCGGGTGGAAGGGTGCCGGAGTAGTTGGCTGGGGCTGGGGCGGGTTCACCGCGGTTTTCTAGAACTCAGCCGATTGTGGTTGCGTTTGGGGTTTGACTTGTCTTTCGCGTGAATTTTTGCCAATCAATTCCCGGGCTGTCGTTCCTTCCATGTACTCTCAAGTCACTTACACCCGCCGGTTGTCTGTGGCCGGCCCGAATTGGGGGGAATCATGGGGACCACTCCTCTGCGCCGTTTGCGCACTTGGCTGGCCGCGTTTGTGGGCAGCATCGTTTTGGTTGGTGGGCTGGGTTTCGCACCTGCGGCAACTGCCGACGACACCTTCGCGCCGGTACCAGTAGCGGTCTCTACGACGCCGGAGACAATCGGCTCCGGCGGGCACGCAACGTCCCGGATCATTTTTCAGGCGTCCGGCCCGATCGCTGACGTCTATGTGGCCTTCCGGAACACGGTGACCGGTAAATTCCACGAGCAAATAACGCAGGGCTCTTATAACGCCGCCGATTCGACGTACTCGTTCGATGTGTTCTTCGAGCAGGGTACGCCGCCGGGCAGCTACCTAGCCCAGTACATAAGCATTCGCACGGCCGCGGGCCAGGAAGTCGGATACTGGCGCGACGGTTCCATCTACAACCCGAACGGTCTCCCGGTATCGGGAACGGCTGCAGTGCCGTTGAGTGCCTTGGATTTCAACTACGACACCCCCGTGGACATTGATCGGCCCCATACAACCGGGGTTTACCGCGGAGGAGACCGCTACTGGGATCCATACACCATGGGTTTGTTCATTCGAGATTCCTGGGGCCGTTTGGGCCTTTTCCCCACAGGCGGAAACGGTACGTGGCAGCAAGCTTACGAAGTAGGCTCCGGCTGGAATATCTTCAACACGATGTTCACGGCAGGAGATTTCAACAGCGATGGCGAGAACGACGTCATCGCCCGCGACAGTGCCGGTTCACTCTTCCTCTATCCCACAAATGGGTGGGGCGGCTGGGACCCGAGGCAACAAATTGGCTGGGGTTGGGGCATCTTCAGTTCGATCTTCGCTGCCGACGACTTCAACGGCGACGGCAACAATGACCTCCTGGCCCGCAAGACCAACGGTGAGCTGGTCCTTTACCCGGGTAATGGCCACGGCGGCTTCCTCGCACCATTCACTGTTGGCTGGGGCTGGAACGGTATGACGTCGATCTTCTCACCGGGTGATTTCGACGGCGACCGCAAACCTGACGTACTGGCCCGTGACAGCGCCGGAAACCTCGTCTTCTACGGCGGCAATGGCAGCGGCGGCTGGACCAGCAGCCGTGTGATCGGCCAGGGCTGGAACGCCATCACCAAGCTGGGTGGTGCCGGCGACTTCGACGGCGACGGCGCCAACGATGTCTGGGGCATCGACACCTCCGGCCAGATGCGAATGTACTACGGCAACGGCTCAGGCGGCTGGAAGAGCTTCGGCGTGGTCGGCTGGGGCTGGGGCGGATTCAACGCCGTTTTCTAGCGCTGGGTTTTAGGGTTGGCAAGGTCCCGTCCGATTGCGTCTCGGACGGGACCTTGCCTGCCTGTTGGCTACCCGACCTCGTACAAATTTCTATTCTCGCTGGCCCTGTCGGCCAGCCTGTTCCCTGGAGGAATCCCTTGGAGCCTCGTACTCCCTCCCGCGTGTTCGCATCCAAGAGACGGCGGCTACTGTCAGTCCTGGCCGCGTCCCTGGTGGCGGGTCTTCTTGTTTCCCCCTTGCTGCGGGCACATACTGCGGAACCTGCAGTTGCGGCGACCATGCGCTACGTCTATGTCTCCAGCACACCCCAGCTGGTCGGGGACCCCACGGTAGGCGGTCTACTGAAGGTGGACATCTCGACCACGTTCGCCCATGTGTCCCCCGCAGGCGGCATTCCCACGATTTCCTATTCTTGGACGCGGGACGGTGCAGTAATTCCGGGCGCAACAGGCATCACCTACCGAGCTACGTCAGCAGACTTAGGACGGGTGCTCGCCGCGTACCTCACTGTTACCTACGACGCAGACTCGACACTCACCGTTCAGGCTGCCCACCCGCTCCGCGTGGCAGCAGCACCCCGGGCCCGCGGATTCAGCGGAGACGGCACACTGGATATCTTTGCCCGCGACTCTTCGGGCCGGCTGTTGCTCTACCCCACGGACGGTCGCGGAAACTGGCAAGCAACCCAGGTGATCGGTTGGGGTTGGAACAACTTCAACCTGCTGGTCTCACCCGGAGACTTTGACGGTGATGGCACGGTGGACGTCCTGGCACGTGACGCCCAAGGACGGCTCTTCCTCTACCAAGGCAACGGTACGGGTGGTTGGAAGAAGGCACTCCAGATCGGGCAGGGCTGGCAGGGCTTCAGGGAACTTAGTGCGGCAGGCGACTTCAATGGCGATGGCACCAATGACATCCTCGCAGTGGATACAGCAGGCAGCCTCTTCCTTTACCCCGGAAATGGTACAGGCGGATGGCTCCAGTCGCGCTGGATAGGCCAGGGATGGCAGAACATGGAGTCTGTGGGAGCGGGTCATTTCCTCGGCTATTCGAGCGTTGTCACGTTGTCCAAGTCATTCTGGGGCGACCTCCAGGCACGGACATCCAATCGGAATGGATACTTTGAGGAATATGGCCTTCCCGGAAGCTATGCCGGAACCATCGGATGGGGCTGGGACTCCATGGCACGCTTCGGCATGGCCGGTGACTTCAATGGAGACGGAGATTCAGACGTCTATGGAATCGACCGCAGCGGCCGGCTCACAATGTACCTGGGCGACACATCCGGTTTCCGGCAATGGGGTATCGCCGGTTTCCGCTGGAAGGGTTGGCCCACCGTCGGCTGGGGCTGGGGCGGCTTCACAGCCGTTTTTTAGGCCTACGCCACGCTCTTGATCTTCACCACGAACACCGCGCCCAGCAAGCCAATGACGGCAGCGGCTACGTACAACGAGATGTAGCCGCCCAGGTACTCGACAAACGGGAACGCAAGGAGGGGTGCGATCACCTGCGGCAGCGAGTTGGCGATGTTGATGACACCCAGATCCTTCCCACGGTCCATTGCCGTGGGAAGGACCTGCGTTATGAGGGCGAAGTCCACTGCGAGGTAGGCGCCGAAGCCCAGGCCGAGCACGATGGCACCGGCCAGGGCGCCAATCCATGTAGGCGCGAACGCCAGGATGAGCGACGCGACCGCGATGATGACGGAGGATGCGATGACCAGCGGCTTCCTTTTGCCCATCCGGTCGCTGAGGCGTCCGCCGAGCACACTGGTGATGATCACGGTCAGGGCGTAAAGACCGGTCAGGATCAGCACGCCAAACTCCGGTTTTATGCCTTCGGTCTCTTCGAGGTGCACGGCATCGCTGAGGAAGTACAACAGGTACAGCGTGACCATGTGGTTGCCGGTGCTCACGAGGAGCCGGGTCAACCAAGCCCAGCCGAAATCCGGGTGCCGTTTGGGGGATACCCAAAAACCTCCAAGGAAGGATCGAAGGCTGAACGGCGGCCGCTCCTGCTGCGGGAGAGGCTGGTCGTCGCTTTTGAAGAGGTACAGCACGACGCCGGCGAGCAGCGCAGCAGCGCACAGCCAGTAACCGGCGGCAAAGTCACCGGCAACGACGGCGGCAATCACCGCACCGAGAAGGATGCCTACCGTCTGGCCCATCGCCGCCAAGCCCCCAACAGTTCCCCGCTGGACGACAGGTACGCGGTCCGGGATCGCTGCCGTGATGGCGGCATACATGCCGTTGGCCCCCGCCTGAACAACGCACCACAGCACGGTCATGACGGCGACGTCCGGTGCTCCCGCCAACGCCACCAAGGCAGCCGCTCCAAGAATGGCCCCGATAAGGACCCACGGTACCCGTCGACCGAACCGTGACGTGGTGCGATCACTGAAGGCACCGAACAGGGGGTTCGCCACCATGGAGACAGCGGCACCGCAGCCCGTGACCAGAGCCAGGATCGCCTCTTTCTCACCCTCGCTGAAGTGGGCCGCCTGTTGGCCCAACAGCACTTGGAGAGGCCCGAAGAAGGCTGCGTTGATGCCTAGATTGACCAGCACTACCCCGGTGACCCACAGAGGCCGGACACGCTCCACCGGTTCGGCGAGGGCCGTCGTCGTGCTTCCGCGGACCGCGGCTGGATCAGGTACCGGGCCGGGAAGGTCGGACAGGCTCATGGCAGGTTCCCCCTAGGTTCACAATGTCTGGTTTCAGCCTAGCGCGGCGCAGGGACACGAGACCCCTGATCGCGTTGTTGTCCACATACGCCGAAATGTGCGGTGCCGCAGGCCGGCGGGCGGGGTTAGTGTGGCATCAAACGTTTGAAGGAGAACAACATTGAGCGAGCTCATGAACACTGCCGATCTCTACGACGAGCGCGGCGAGGAACTGGAGTCGATTGCCGTCCAGTTCCAGAACCTTGGCGGCCACACGCACTTCAGTGGACACGTCCGCACCATCAGGTGCTTCGAGGATAATGCGCTGGTGAAGACTGTGCTTGGGACGCCCGGTGAAGGCGCTGTTCTGGTGGTTGATGGCCAGGGATCCCTCAGGACTGCGCTCATGGGAGACATGATCGCCGAGAGCGCCGTGGCCAACGGCTGGGCCGGAGTTGTCATTAACGGCGCCATCCGGGACCGTGAAGCCTTGGCTCGCCTGCCACTGGGCGTCAAAGCACTCGGCAGCAACCCCAAAAAGAGCGCCAAGACAGGTGTCGGGGAAGTGGATGTTGAAGTGGTCATCGACAAAGTCCGCATCCAGCCTGGCGTGCTGATTTACTGCGATCCGGATGGCGTGTTGGTCGAGCGCTGAGGGTAATTTCTCCTGTCGGGAATGAAACAGGCATTAGGATAGTTACTGAAAGCAACTATCCTGCTCATTCCGCTTTTCTGCCACCTCTGGAGAAGATATGTCCAAAACCGCGCCCGTCCGGGCTGCCGGCGAGGTCCTGACGCACCGTCAGACGCTCACCGTCATGGTGGGACTCATGCTTGGCATGTTCCTGTCCTCGCTGGACCAGACCATCGTGTCCACGTCCATCTACACCATTGCCAACGACCTCGATGGCTTGTCACTCCAGGCGTGGGCCACCACTGCCTACCTGATCACGTCCACCGTCAGCACCCCGCTCTACGGGAAGCTCAGCGACATCTTCGGGCGTCGGCCCCTGTACCTGGCTGCTATCGTGATCTTCCTTGCCGGTTCCCTGTATGCCGGCTCAGTGCACTCCATGACGGAACTGGCGCTGGCCCGCGGCGTGCAGGGCCTCGGTGCCGGTGGCCTGCTGGCGCTGGCTTTGACGATCATCGGCGACATCGTCGCGTTGAAGGACAGGGCAAAGTACCAGGGCTACTTCATGTCCGTGTTCGGCATCTCGTCCGTGCTGGGACCCGTCATCGGCGGCGCATTCGCCGGGGCCTCCAACATCCTGGGCTTTGATGGTTGGCGCTGGGTCTTCTTCATCAACTTGCCCATTGGGCTCGCAGCCCTCGTCGTGGTCTTCCTCTACCTTCACTTGCCCGCACGCCATGTGAAGCAGAAAATCGACTACTGGGGTGCGGCCGCCATCACGCTGGCCATTGTTCCGCTGCTGCTCGTTGCCGAGCAGGGGCGCGCATGGGGTTGGGCCTCCGGGACCTCATTCCTTTGCTACGGACTCGGAGTCATCGGCATCGTGTGGTTCCTTCTGGCCGAGAAGCGTGCCGGAGACTACGCACTGATTCCGCTGCGGCTTTTCAGGAACGCGACCTTCGGCCTGTCGTCGCTGTTGAACTTCATCATCGGCATCGGCATGTTCGGTGCCATCGCCATGCTGCCCATGTACCTGCAACTGGTGAAGGGCCTCACGCCCACGGAGGCAGGACTCATGATGATCACGTTCACCGTGGGCATCCTCTTCGGTTCCATCACCGCCGGGCGTACCATCTCTTCCTCGGGGGTTTACCGGGTCTTCCCGATCCTTGGTACCGCCGTCCTGGCCGGTGCCGCCGTCGTCATGGGCCTGTCACTCGGCGTGGACACGGGTCTTTGGGTTCCCGGACTGATCGCCGTGTTCTTTGGCGTCGGCTTGGGCTTCTGCATGCAGCCACTCACGCTCGCCATGCAGGTATCGGTGCCGCCCAAAGACATGGGCGTCGGCACGTCCACGGCAGCGTTCTTCCGTTCCATGGGTGGCGCCGTGGGCACGGCCGTGTTCATCTCGATGCTCTTCAGCCTGGCAGCAGACAAGATTGCTGATGCCATGAAGAGCGCAGCCTCGAACCCGGACTACCAGGCAGTCATGCAGGACCCGGCCGTGGCGTCCGATCCCGCCAACGCGAAGCTCTTCGACTTCTTCAAGAACGGCGCAAACAACGAGTCCCTGAACGACACCAGCTGGCTGCACTCGGCCAATAGCACGTTGACCCGGCCCATCACGGAGGGATTCGCACAGGCGATCGACATCGTCATGCTCACGGCTTCCGGCCTGATGCTCGTCGCGTTCCTGATCAGCTTCGCGTTGCCCAACAAGAAGCTCACAGACCCCAAGGCCGCAGCCAAGGAGCCCGTCCCGGCGCACTAACGGGGGACGCCGGGTTCCCGTACCAGCCGTGTTGCCTGCTCCAGATCATCCCGCAGATCGCGATCACGCATGTGGGCAGGCAGCACGGAGCCCGCGGATAGCAGGTTCCGGAGCCTTTGGCTCGCGAATTCCTCAGGTTGCCGGCCCTGCAGCCGGAGCGCTCGGACCGCACAAACAAGTTCGACGGCGGTCACGGTAGCCAGTGCGGCTGCTGTGGACTGCAATTGCGCGGAGGCAAGGCTTGCAAAGCTCGCGTCTTCTTCCGCTCCGAGGGAGAGCACCACGGTCTGCAGGCTGGCAGGCTGGGCGTTCGCGCGGATCCGACCGACAGCCGCCGCCGCAACGTACTCAAGCATCATGACACCGGATTGGCCGGACCCATCCTCGGCCAGAAAGGGATACAGACCCGTGTAAGCGGGATCGCAGAGGAGGTCGATCCTGCGCAGGTGGGTAGCGCACGCCGCCCCGATGGCGATGTTCAGGGTGTCAAGCCGGCGGGCCAGGCTGGTCATCTGGAAAAGCCCGTGATGGGCGACATCGTTGCTTCCGTCTGCCGGCGAACCGTGGACCAACGGATTCTCGTTGCCGGCCACCACCAGTCGGCCCAGCAGCGCGCCGAGCGCCTCCCGCTCTTCAATCTGGGAACCGAAAATCTGGGGCAAGGTCCGCAAGCAATAAGGATCCTGAATCCTTGCGGGTGTACCGCTGCCCTCAACCAGCGCACGGAAGTTGCTGGCCGCCGTCGTGATTGCCGGGCTGTCGGCAGCCGCTGCGACAGCCTGGCTGAAGGCTTCCGGATTGCCGGACATCGCAACAAAGGACAGTGCGGCTACTGATGCGGCGTTCTCCAGCAAATGCGCCAAGTCGTGGTGAGCCAACACGGCTTGCGCGATGGTGAGGGCGCTGGAACTGATGAATGGAAGAGCGTCGGCCGTGGGCCACCCTTCGAGCACAAAGGGAACGGACCCGCCGCCAAGCGGACTCCGCTCGCCCAGCATCGTCAGCGCGATTCCAGCCAAGGCCGGGAGGTCTGCCGTTCCAATGCCGCCAAACTCCCTGACTTCAGGAACCACATCCGCGTTGATCATGCCGGCGAGTGCTTCCGCGATGACGGGACTGATCCCGGATCCACCCGCCGCCAGCTGGGACAGCCTGACCGCCATCGTAGCCCGGACAGTGCGACGGTCGAGTGGCCTACCCGCGTCCACGGCATGGCTGCGCAGGAGTTTGAGGCCGTGGGTGTCTCCCCCGTCGGGCTCGGCAAGGGACACGGTCCGGTTGGCACCTACCCCGGTGGAGCGGCCATAGACCGGACGTCGGGAAGCAGTGGCAACAGCCGACTCCTGCGACGCCTCCATGCGGGATACGGCCTCGCTTGCCAGATTAACGGAAGCACCGTCGGCAACGGCCACTATGTCTGCCAGGGCCAGATTCCGGCCGTCGATGTCAATCATGGAGCGATCCTTTCATTGCCACTGAGCTTGGTCTGCCCACCTGCCCGGCAGTTGTGGTTGTTGTGGGACTCACAACAACCACAACTGCGGGTTAGTCGGTTTCCGGCGCGATGCGGACAGGGTTCCAATTCTCCGGGAACCCGCGGTCATGATTCTCTGGCCACAAGACCACTCCGGTAACCTGCCCGGTTTGGCCTGTCGAGGGCTGGGAACCAGTGGGGAGCTGCGAAGTCCGCGGACTCGTGGACACCGGCATCTACTTGACCGTTTCCATGGGGATGCGGACGCCGCGTTCGTGGGCGACGTCGATGGCGCGGTCGTAGCCGGCGTCGGCGTGGCGGATGACGCCCATGCCGGGGTCGTTGGTCAGCAGCGCGGTCAGTTTCGCCGCGGCGAGTTCGGTGCCGTCGGCCACGGAGACCTGTCCGGTGTGGATGGACCGGCCGATCCCGACCCCGCCGCCGTGGTGGATCGAGACCCACGTTGCGCCCGAGGACGCCGCGGTCAGGGCGTTCAGCAG
>NZ_JBFBGW010000022.1:0-87407 GCF_040684895.1 Paenarthrobacter sp. NPDC089322 | reverse complement strand
GCGTCAAACGCTACCTCGCCCGACGGATCTACCGCACACTCAACGCCAACAGCCTCGAACCGTCGCTACGTTGACAACCATAGAAGAGTCGCTCTACTGCGACCTACATGGGTGCTACGCCTCGATTTCCGTGTTCACGATGTACACGTCGCACGGGGCGCCGTGGGCGACGCTGTTGGCGATGCTTCCCAGCACGCGGCCGAGGCCCTTCATGCGCTTGTTCCCCACCACGATCAGCGACGCCTGGTGCGTCTCGGCGTAGTTGATCAGGGCGTTGGCCGGAGTACCACGGGCGGCGTAATACTTGACGCTGTCGCTCGGGATGTCCAGTTCCTCGGACACCTTCCGGGCCACGTACTCCGCGGAGTCTGCCGAGGAAACGGTGATGCGGTCGCTGCCGCTGCCGAATTCCTCGATGCGGTCGTCGGAAAAGCCGCTGATGACATGCAGCTCGGCGCCAAGGGAAGTAGCCAGCTTTGCTGCTGTCACTGCTGCCCGCTTGGCCGTTTCGCTGTTGTCAACGCCGACGACAATCACTTCTGACATGAGTTCTCCTCATTGATTGATCCATGGGTGGTGCTGCAATGAAATCTACACTCCCAAGGCCACCCACCGGGATCCCCTGATTGCCGGCGGAGTGTTTACGGCACGGCGTGTCCGGGTAGGGATAAGTCATCGGCACGATCACACGATGCGAAAGGCTAGACCATGAGCGACGCACATTTCTCACCGCAGACTGCCATCGTCACGGGATCGGACTCGGGCATCGGGCGCGCAACGGCGGTAGCCCTGGCCAAGGCAGGCCTGGACGTGGGGATCACCTGGCATTCCGATCAGCAGGGTGCTGAGGAAACGGCTGAAGAGGTCCGGGGCCTGGGCCGCAAGGCGGTCGTCCATCACTTGGACACCACCAACGTCTCCGGGACTGCCGCAAGCATAGACAAACTGGCCGAGGAACTGGGCGGCGTGGACGTCTTCGTCAACAACTCCGGTACCGGCGACGGCACCAAGTTCCTGGATCTCGACTACGACACCTGGATGTCCACTCTGGATACCAACCTCAACGGAGCCTTCGTGGCAATGCAGACCGCGGCGAAGCGCATGGTCAAAGCGGGCCGCGGCGGACGCATCATCGCAGTGACGAGTGTCCACGAGTTCCAGCCCCGCGTTGGCGCCTCCGCCTACGACGCCTCGAAGCATGGCTTGGGCGGCCTCATCAAGACCATGGCCCTGGAACTTGCGGAGCACGGCATCACCGCCAACAACGTGGCACCCGGCGAGATTGCAACCCCCATGACGGGCCAAGAGGACGAGGATCCGCACCAGAAGGACCGACCGGGCGTGCCCTTGGGACGCCCCGGCGACGCACGGGAAATCGCGGCAGTCATCGCCTTCCTTGCCTCCCCCGACTCCAGCTACGTCACCGGCGCTTCCTGGGCCGTGGATGGCGGAATGCTACAGATGGGACCGCACGCGGGCTCGCACATTACCGGCAATGACTGGCGTGAGAGCTAGGCGCCACCCACCTCTGGCCGCACGGACATCCGTGGGCTAGTCTGCAGGGACGGCCTGCCTGGCGGGCCTGATTTTCCAGAGATTCGTAAGACGTTGATGAGGAGCACCATGGCTGGCCACACATATAGCGTTTCCGAAATTGTAGGAACTTCCACCGAAGGCGTTGACGACGCAATCAAGAACGGCATCGCGACAGCCTCCCAAACCTTGCGGCACCTGGACTGGTTCGAAGTCAAGGAAATCCGCGGCCACCTCGAGGACGGTGCGGTTGCCGACTGGCAGGTCACCATCAAGCTTGGTTTCCGCCTGGAGCGCTGACTTCCCCTCCGCGAGATGACAGTTAATGCCGATGTTTCAGAGGAACATTGGCATTATCTGTCATCTCGGCGGTGAAGCTGCTCAACAAGGTCAAAGCGTCCGACGACGGCGAGCCGGCTTTCGCGGAATAGAACCTTAGTTGCTGGTCGGGGTCGTCCGGGAGGCCCAGCGTTTCAAAGTTCAGTTCCAGGTCCCCCACCACTGCATGGTGCAGGCGCACTGTGCCCGCCGACCGCGAGGCCACCCTGTGACCGGCCCACCACTGGCGGAAATGCTCGCTGTGTACGGCAAGTTCGCCCACGAGTTGGTTGGTCCTGGGATCGTTCGGGTGCCTCCCGACGTCCATGCGCAGCGCGCCCACGGCCTCAGCGGCCACCGTTTTCCAGTCCCTGAACAGCGCCTGGGCAGCGGGATCCAGGATGATCCAGCGTGTGAGGTTCCGTTCGGGAGCCGGGAGGGAAGCGAAATCGACGAGCAGGAGGTGTGCCATCCGGTTGGCGGCGAGGACGTCTGCGCGCCTGCCCAGCACGAGGGCGGGAACATCCCCGACGGCGTCCAACAGCTGCCGCAACGCAGGCCTCACTTTTTGGGCGGGGCCGGGATTCGCCGCGGCACTGGCACAGTGTTCCAGCAAGTCCACCATGTGCGCCTGCTCGCCGGCATCGAGGCGGAGGGCGCGTGCTACGGCGTCGAGTACTGCTTTGGAGGGGTGTATGTTCCGCCCCTGTTCCAAGCGGGTGTAGTAGTCCGTGCTCACTCCGGAGAGCCTTGCCACCTCTTCACGCCGGAGGCCGGGGACACGGCGGGACCCGCCCGACTCCTGTGCCCCGGCAACTTCCGGAGAGAGGCGGGCACGCATGGCTTTGAGGAACTTGCCGAACTCGGCGCTTTGACCCATCCGTCCATTCTGCCCGCACTGCCATCAGCAAAACCAGCTCGTGGGTAGGACTGCCAGACCTAGGAAAAACAGGATCACGCTGAATTGCTGACGCGGCGGGGAAAACTGAATAGGCTCAGTACAGAGCCTCCCGAAAACGCTTTCTGGAGCACTTTCCCTACCTCGAAGGAGACCTTCATGCCAGAGCTGACATTGAATAACGGCGTCACCATCCCGCAGCTCGGATTCGGCGTCTTCCAAGTGCCTCCGGAAGAAACCCAGAAGGTGGTTGAGGATGCCCTCGAGGCGGGCTACCGCCACATCGACACTGCGGCCGCTTACCGCAACGAAGCCGGAGTAGGTGCTGCCATCAAGGCCTCCGGGCTTCCGCGTGAGGAACTGTTCATCACCACCAAGCTCCGCAACGGTGAGCAGGGCGAGGCGAACGATGCCTTCCAGCGCAGCCGCGACGCACTCGGCCTGGACGTCATTGACCTCTACCTGATCCACTGGCCTGTCCCCTCGCAGGGCTTGTATACGCAGGCGTGGAAGAACATGGAGAAGCTCTACCAGGACAAGCAAGTCCGGGCCATCGGCGTTTCCAACTTCCTCACCGAGCACGTGGACACGCTCCTTCGCGAGGCCGACGTCGTTCCTGCGGTCAACCAGATCGAGCTTCACCCGACATACCAGCAGGGCGAGCTGGCCAACAAGTGCCGCGATCTCAGCATCGCCGTGGAGGCGTACAGCCCGCTGGGACAGGGCAAGGACCTGAATGCGGAAGTAGTGGCACTGGTTGCTGCAGCGCACGAGACAACCCCCGCCCAAGTGATTCTGGCCTGGCATCTGGCTCAAGGCACCATCGTTATTCCCAAGTCCGCAGACTCCAACCGGATGCGCGAAAACTTCGGCGCAGCCGACCTCACCCTTACTGAATCCGAGCTGGCAGCTATTACGGCGCTGGAGGCCGGTGCGCGCATCGGTTCCGATCCCGCCGTCGCAGCTTTTACGCAGCTCTAATCCAAAGGACCATAACCATGCAGTACACGCATCTTGGCCGTTCAGGCCTGAAAGTTTCCCGCCTGTGCCTTGGCACCATGAACTTCGGTCCGCAGACCGAGGAAGCAACAGCGCACTCCATCATGGATTCCGCACTGGACTCGGGCATCAACTTCTTCGACACCGCGAACGTTTACGGCGGAGCAGGCCACCGCGGCTGGACCGAGGAAATCATCGGCCGCTGGTTTGCCAAGGGCGGCGAGCGCCGTGAACGGACCGTGATTGCCACCAAGCTGTATGGCACCATGACGGACAGGCCGAATGAGTCAAAGCTGTCCGCGCTGAATATCCGCCGCGCGCTGGATGCGAGCCTGAAGCGTTTGCAGACGGATTACATCGACATTTACCAGTTCCACCACATCGATCGCGATACCCCGTGGGACGAGATCTGGCAGGCAATCGAGGTGGCGGTACAGCAAGGCAAGATCCTGTACTCGGGCAGCAGCAACTTTGCCGGGTGGCACATCGCCCAGGCCCAGGAAGCAGCACGCAGGCGAAACTACACAGGCCTTGTCAGCGAGCAGTCCATCTACAACCTCTTCAGGCGCGAGCTTGAACTCGAGGTCATTCCGGCGGCGCAGCAATACGGTCTCGGCCTCATCCCGTGGTCACCGCTGCAGGGTGGCCTGCTGGGTGGTGTGCTGAAGAAGGAACAGGAAGGCGTGCGGCGGACCGAGGGCCGGGCGTTGGAGACTCTCCGTAAGCATGAGGACCAGATCCGCCAGTACGAGGACTTCGCCGACGAGCTGGGTCACGCGCCCGGCGACGTCGCCCTCGCCTGGCTGTTGCACCAGCCCGCGGTCACGGCACCCATCGTCGGTCCGCGCACCCAGGAACAACTTGACGCCGCGGTCCGCGCGTTGGATGTGACCCTGAACGAGGACGCCCTCAAGCGCCTCGACGACATCTTCCCGGGCCACCGCCCCGCCCCCGAGGACTACGCCTGGTGACGAGTCTCCTCCCCCAAGCTGACACCGTCTCGCCGCGCAGCATCCTGTTCATCGGCGGGACCGGGGTCATCAGCGCGGCTGCGGCTGAACGCGCCGTTGCGCTGGGCCACCGGCTGACCATCCTCAACAGGGGACGGTCAGCCGGGCGGCCGGTTCCGGAGGGCGCAGAGGTCCTCCACACTGATATCCGGGACGCTGAGGCCGTGCGTGAGGTACTTCGCGGAAGGGAGTACGACGCCGTTGCGGACTTTATCTCCTTCACGCCGGATCATGCGCGGGCCGGGTTGGAGACGTTCCGCGGACGGACGGGCCAGTATGTTTTCATCAGTTCCGCTTCGGCCTACCAGAAGCCGCCTACGATGCTCCCCATCCGGGAATCGACGCCGCTGAAGAATCCCTTTTGGAAGTACTCGCAGGACAAGATTGCCTGTGAGGAATTGTTTTTTGAGGCATACCGGGAGCAGGACTTCCCCGTGACGGTGGTTCGGCCGTCCCACACATATGACCGGACCAAGATCGCGTTGGTGGGTGGCTGGACTGACATCCACCGGATGCGCGCCGGAATGCCGGTAATGGTTCACGGGGACGGCACGTCGCTCTGGACCCTGACCCACAGCCGCGATTTCGCGAAGGCCTTCGTGGGGCTCCTGGGCCGCCCCCAGGCTGTTGGGGAGAGCTACACCATCACCTCCGACGAGTTCCTGCCGTGGGACCAGATCTATCGTTTGTTCGCCCGTGCTGCCGGCTTTCCGGAACCGGAACTCTTCCATGTGGCGTCCGAGACGATTGCTGCCCACAGCCCGGAGCTGGGGTTCAACCTCCTGGGCGACCGCTCACACTCGGTGGTGTTCGACAATTCGAAGATCAAGTCGCTTGTGCCGGATTACCGCGCCACCATCCCGTTCGCGGACGGGGCGAGGGAAATTATCGAGTGGCATGACCGGCATAAGGAACTGCAGGTGGTGAAGGAGGACTTCATGGAGTTGAGTGATCGCCTCCATAAATGGTCGCGCCCGTAGCTGTTGCCAAGGACCGAGTGGCCAGCGTAGAACAGCAAAGAGACCCGAAGGAGATCACGCCCATGGGAACTGCCCCGCTCGCCCCGCTCATCGAACTCAACGACGGTTACAAAATTCCCCAACTCGGCCTTGGCACGTGGCCTTTGGACGACGCCCAGGTTGCCGAGGCGGTGGTGGAAGCTGTTGCGCGTGGCTATCGGCACATTGATACGGCAGCAAAGTACGGCAACGAGAGGGGCGTGGGCAACGGGATCCGAAACTCCGGCGTGGACCGCGGGGAGCTCTTCATCACCACCAAGCTGGATGGCATGTACCAAGGCTCCGGCAAGGCCGCGGCAGGACTCGAGGACTCCTTGGAACGCCTTGGGCTCGAGTACGTAGACCTCTTGTTGATTCACTGGCCGCTCCCGCGCCGCGACGAGTTCGTCTCCACGTGGAAGACCTTCGAGGAACTGCAGGCAGCGGGCAAGGCCCGCTCCATCGGAGTTTCAAACTTCAAGCCTGCACACCTTGACCGTTTGTTCAGGGAGACGGACGTCATTCCCGCCGTCAACCAAATCCAGGTCAGCCCTTCAATCCCCCGCCCCGCGGCGCGTGCCTTCAACGACTCGCACGGCATCGTCACGGAGTCCTACAGCCCGCTGGGTGCCAGCAGCGACCTCCTGAATGCCCCGGTCCTGGCCGGCGTTGGCAGGAAGTATGGAAAGTCCCCCGGGCAGGTGGTCCTGCGCTGGCATGTGCAGCAGGGCCTGGTAGCGATACCGAAGACGTCCAACCCGCAAAGGATGCAGGAGAACATGGACGTTTTCGACTTCGAGCTGGACCATGACGACCTCGCCAAACTGGAAACCCTCGACGCCGGGCCGGACGCCGGCGTCGACTCAGACGTACAGGGGCATTGACCATGAAGAACCTCATTTGGACCGGCTCCTACACTGCCGACCGCAATGGCAAGGGGCAGGGTATCGGCGCCATCACGGCCGACTCGGAAGGCAAGCTGACCACCGTGGGCTTGGCCGTGGCCGCCAATTCGCCGTCCTTCCTTGCCCTGCACCCCTCGCTTCCCGTGGTTTACGCGGTGGCGGAAGAAGGCAAGACGGTCCAGGCCTACGGCCGTACGCGGACGGCTGAACTGGAGCCACTCGGCGAGCCCTGGCAGGCGGGTGAGGCTGCTTGCCACGTCGCCGCGGATCCTCGGGGACGATTCATCATCGTGACCTGCTGGGGCGATGGGCAGGTCATCCTCTACGAACTGGACTCCGACGGCGGCATCACCTCGCGCACGAGTGCGGAAGCCGCCGTCGACCCTCACCAGACAGCAGCAACGGACGAACCCCGCCCGAGCCGCGCCCATTCGAGCCTCATGCTTCCGGACGGGCGGGTCCTGACCACCGACCTGGGGCACGACCTTGTCCGGGTGTGGCGGTATAAGGCGGGCGAAGGGCTCCAGCCCGACCACCAGGTGGTGCTGCCGAGGGGCTCGGGTCCGCGACACATGGTGCGGCACCCCCGGGGAACGGTGTTCGTGGACACCGAGTATTCGATCGAAGTCGCCGCTATCCGGGCGGAACCGCAAGGGGCCTTCGAGCTCACGGCAATCGTGCCCGCGAGCGTCAATAAGGTGTTCGACGGCGACTCCGCGGCGGAGATTGCCCTGTCGTCCGATGGTCGGTTCGCGTACGTCGGAGTGAGGGGTTCAAACCGGATCTGCGTGCTCAAAGTGAGTGACGAAGGAACGGCGCTTACTCCACTGGCCGACGTACCGAGCGGCGGCGACTGGCCACGCCACCATCTGGTGCGCAACGGCTGGCTGCTGGTGGCGCATGAAGGTTCCAACGATGTGGTGAGCTTCAGGCTGGACCCGGAAACGGGTTTGCCGGACGGACCCGTTGGCCGCACGGAAATCGGATCGCCCAGCATGCTGGTCGCCGCGCATTAGCCCCGCCGAGATGGCACTTAACACCAATGCTCCGCTCGAACATTGGTGCTAAATGCCATCTCGGTGAACGCTTGCTCAGGCGGCCCAGACCTCGACGTCGTCCGAGCCGCAAAACAGCTTGCGCCCGGTCGGTTCAAGGACAACCCACAGGAGCTCCTGATGCTGGGAAACGTCGTCAACGCGTCCGGCACCAACACCCCAGGCGACGTCATAAATCCAGACGTGGTCGCCTTGGTTCAACTCCCTCCACTCCTCCGCAGGCACATGCCGATAGCCGGGAGGGCTGTTTCGGGTCACGCTGGTCATGCTGGTCATACCGATACGTCAGCAGCGGAGCGACGCCGCCAAACAGTGGGCACTCCGTTGTGCGCCGGGAGTACATGGCCTTCGGCGAAAACCTGGACAGCTTCCGGCTCGGAGTCGGGGCTCCACAAGCCCGAAGCCGGGCAGTGGGAACCGGTGGGCATGACGCGGGTTGCTCGCTCGCGAAGGAGGGCGATGCTCTTCATCGTTGAAACTCATCCTTGGGTAGATCGGGGCACTGCGTGGTGTGAAGCAGGTCTCCTCAACCCTATGCAAGTCATACGGCGTTCGTTATGGACGGATGCATAAGGTTTTTTACGGACGGCGTGCAGATGAACAGTGGTAATCGCACAATAATTCCCTCGCGAGGTCTGCAAGCGCTTCCATTTCCAGAGCGAAGGATGACACGAGTCATCACGCAGAACACCGGTGTTGCTCTGGAAAGTGTCAGCGCAAGCGTTTACAGTTGTGACTTGCCACACAGCTATACGCCAGCAACGTCGCTTTAGCGGAAGGTTCATCATTTGTTATCTCGAAGCCATAGATCATCCACCAGCCCCAAAACCGACCCCGCACCCAGCCCACGGCACACGCTCAACCGTACGGCCGCCGTCGTACTCGCCACAGCGGTGGTGACCGCATCCGCGGTCCTCCCCGCGAGCGCTGCCACGGCCGCCAAGAAGCCCGCCCCGGATCCTGCCGCGCAGCACTCGGTCCGCGGCGGCGTCACCCAGCAGAACTTCTACTTCGTCATGGCCGACCGCTTCAACAACGGCACCACAGCAAACGACGACGGCGGGTTGGGTTCCGATCCGATGGTGTCCGGCTACGATCCAAGCCGCAAAGGCTTCTTCAACGGCGGCGACCTGAAGGGCCTGCAGGACCGCTTGGACTACATCCAGGGCTTGGGAACCAACGCCCTCTGGCTGACGCCGAGCTTCAAGAACAAGGCCGTCCAGGGTGACGGCACCTCGGAAAACAGCTCCGCCGGCTACCACGGCTACTGGGTCACTGACTTCACCCAAATCGATCCGCACCTGGGCACCAACGCCGAGCTTAAGGCCCTTATCGAGGCCGCCCACGCCCGTGGGATGAAGGTCTACTTCGACATCATCACCAACCACACCGCAGACGTCATCCAATATGAGGAAGCGAAGTCGGCCCCGTACATCTCCAAGGAAGCCGAACCGTACCGCACTGCAACCGGCGAGGTCTTCGACGATCGCGACTACGCCGGGACCCAGGAGTTCCCGGCCTTGGATCCGGCGACGTCCTTCCCGTACACGCCCGTGGTCCCGGCGGCAGAAGAGGACATCAAAGTTCCGTCCTGGCTCAACGACTCCACGCTGTATCACAACCGCGGCAACACGACCTTTGCCGGAGAGGACTCGCTGTACGGGGACTTCTTTGGCCTGGATGACCTGTTTACCGAGAACCCCCGCGTGGTCAACGGCATGATGGACATCTACAAGACGTGGATACGTGACTTCGGAATTGACGGCTTCCGCATTGACACCATGAAGCACGTCAACGACGAATTCTGGCAGCAGTTCGGCCCGCAGGTCCTCAGCTATGCCAGGGAGCAGGGCAAGGACGAGTTCTTCATGTTCGGCGAGGTCTTTGATACGTCCAAGACCGTGACGTCCAAGTTCACCACCCGGAACAAGATGCAGGCCGTGCTCGACTTCGGCTTCCAAGGTGCCGCACGAAGCTTCGCTTCCCAAGGCAGCGATGCCACCGGTTTGGCGGACTTCTTCAACGGCGATGACTGGTACACCGACGCCGATTCGAACGTCTACCAACTCCCGACCTTCCTGGGTAACCACGACATGGGCCGCATCGGCACGTTCATCGCCCAGGACAACCCAGGAGCCTCCGACGATGAACTCGTGGAACGCGACGAACTCGCCCACGAACTGATGTACTTCTCGCGCGGCAACCCCGTGATCTACTACGGCGACGAGCAGGGCTTCACGGGTGCCGGCGGGGACCAGGATTCGCGTCAGACGCTGTTCGCCAGCAAGGTCCAGGAGTATCTGGATGACGACCTCCTGGGCACGGAGGCCACCCATGCCGCGGACAACTTCGACACAGGGCACCCCCTTTATCAGAAGATCAGCGAGCTCGCGGCCCTGACAGCAGAGCACCCCACGCTCCGCGACGGCGCCCAGCAGAACCGGTACGCTGCCGATGCCGCCGGGATCTACGCCTTCTCCCGCATCGACGCCAAGGATCAGCGCGAATACGTCGTGGCTGTGAACAACAGCGAAACCGCGCAAACAGCCGCTGTCCCCGTTTATGAGGCGAAGCAGCCGTTCGAACTCGTGTACGGCGACGCTCCGGCGGAGGCAAAGAGTGATTCGCAGGCACACCTCTCTGTCACCGTTCCGCCGCTTTCCACAGTGGTTTACGAAGCAGCGGGGCGCCTTGCGAAGTCCAAAGCAGCTCCCGCCGTCGCCCTCAAGAAGCCGGTCACCGCGGCCGGTGACGCAAGCCGCTTGAAGGTGACGGCCGACGTCGACGGTAGCTCGTTCTATGAGGTCACCTTCCAGGCGCGGACCGCGGGCGGCGAGTGGCAGCCGATCGGTACGGACGACAACGCGCCGTACCAGGTGTTCCATGACGTGTCCGGGATGGAGCCCGGCGCGTCCGTGGAGTACCGCGCCGTGGTGCTGGACAACGGCGGCAACACGTCGGCGAGCGAGGCCCGCAGCGGTGTGGTGGGTGAAGCGCCGCAGCCCGAAACGGTGACGGTCGCCGGCAACTTCAACACCCAACTGGGCTGCACGGAGGACTGGCAGGCGTCGTGCGAGCAGGCTTTCATGAGCTACCAACCGACCCACCGCTTGTGGCAGCTGCAGGTTCCGAACCTCCCCGCCGGCACTTACGAGTTCAAGGCAGCGATCAACGGGACCTGGGACGAGAACTATGGTGCCGATGGTGTGCTGGACGGGCCGAACGTGGTGTTCACCCACACCGGCGGTGCGGTGACATTCCTCTACGACCACGCCACGAACGTGGTCAGGGCCGCGGTTGCGGGCCAGCAACCGGCCGCCGTGTCCGTTCCCGGAAGCCTGAACACCGAGCTTGGGTGCTCTGGTGACTGGTTGCCGGATTGCCCCCAGGCGCAGCTCGCACTGGACCCCGCGGATGGTCTCTGGAAGCTCTCGGTGCCGGACCTGGCCGCAGGGAACTATGAGTTCAAGGCCGCCATCAACGGCACTTGGGCCGAGAACTATGGTTTGGGCGGCGCCGTGAACGGCAGCAACATCCCGTTCAACCACGACGGCGGCCCGGTCACTTTCGTGTACGACCCCGCCAGCCACCTGGTCACCACCCGCTGACCCAACTGGGTCGCAGTTGTGCGCGTTTTGAGCCCTCATAACGCGCACAACTGCTACTCAGATTTGGCTACTTGTAACTCAGGCTTAGCAGCAGGGCCTTGAGAGTTTCCGGCCGTGCCGCCACAGTTACAGGCAGTGAAGGGAAATTTGTCCAGGCCGCGATAGATTCGAGGCAGCAAACCCCGAGGGAAAGCGTGGCAGACACATGGTGGAAACAGGTCCTGCGGCAGATTGGGCCCGGAAGCAAGTGGACACGGGCCGGGTGCCCGTTGCCGTCCTCGGAATTGCCTCAAGCCAAGGTATCGAGGACATCGTGGCCTTCGGAAGTGACGAAGACAGGAAGGCCACGCCGGACGACCACTTTGCCTTGTTCTCCGTCACCAAACCGATCACCGCGTTGACGATCATGCGGCAGGTGGAGCTCGGCAAGCTTGCCTTGGGTGCTGCGCTGCAAGAAGCAGTGCCGGGCTTCGGCCCGGATCGCACGGACACTGTGACGCTCGAGCACCTCTTGAGTCACCGTTCCGGCATCACGGACCCAAATATCGACGACGCCACTCCCCTCCGCGACGCCCTCACCTCTACGGGGCAAACCTTCTACGCGGGCTCGTTGGTCCAGTACTGCAACCTCGCGTTTGAGGGTGCTGCCGCGATGGCGGAATGGGCCGATGGCCGCCCCTTCGAGGACCAACTCCTGGCCCTCGCACGCGATACCGGCGCAGATGGCCTGACGTTTGATGCGGACTGCAAACCCCACTCAGTGCGCGGAGCCAAGGAGATCGGCCTAAGCGTGGGGACCATGTACAAGAACAGGCATCCCGGCGCCGGCCTCTTCGGTACGGCAACCGACCTGCTCAATCTGGGGACCGAGCTTTTGCGCGACTCAGGGAAGGCAGTACGTCCCGCGACGTTGGCCGCCATGCGCAGGCCGCGGACCAAAGAAACTCCCTTCATCAGCATCCTGCCCAGTCCCAAACGCCACACCGGCCTGGGCTTCCAGATGCCGGCGAACGAATCGGAGTTGTCCGCACAGGGAATCTATGGGCACCCGGGATGGTCGGGCACGGAATGGTGGATGCTGCCAGAGCAGGATAGGTGCGTGGTGTTCCTGACCAATGTGCTGGACACGCCGGATCGTGGAGTGGACACGAACGAGCTGTTCAACGCGGTGGCAGCCTCCTAAGCCATGTGAGTCGCAGCAGAGCGCGTTTTCAGGGGTCATAACGCGCTCTGCTGCGACTCAGTTGGGTGAAGTCGCCCGGCCACGCCAAGCGGACACAGCCCACACGATCACAAAGAGGGCCACGAGGATCAGGCCCGCATCGCCGAGGTCGATCCCGCCGAGCCACGTTGTCACCGGGTCCTGCAAGCCCAACGCGGCGTTGAAGAAGCCGCCAAGTGTGATCACAGATATGAACAACGCCGAAACAGCAGAGACACCAGTGATCACAGCATTGAAACCGAGTTTGCGCTGCGGGTTGTGGATAGCTGATTTGTACATCTTCATCATGGCCACGCCGTTCACGGAATCGCACAGGGTCATGGCCGCAGTGAAAGCAAGCGGGAGGGCCATCAAGGCGAGCGGCGAGACCCCGGCGAGTGACGCCGTCGTGGTGATCACCAGCAGCCCGATGGTAGTGGCGGTATCGAAGCCGAGCCCGAACAGGAAGCCGATCACATAGATGTTCCGCGGCCGCTCCACCCTGGACAGCGGCTTGGCCAGAAGCCGGGCCACCAGCCCTCGGGTCTCCAGGTCTTCATCCCGGGCAACCCCGCCTGCCTGCACGTCGCGATACACCTGCGCGGCGCGCACGAACGCCGATCCGTTGAACAGACCCATCACGAGCAGGAACAACCCGGAAACACCACTGCCGATCAAGCCGAGCACTTTGTTCCCCGTCGTGCCGTCTTCCATGAACTGCCCGATCATGCCGGCACCGCCCACCACCAGAAGTCCTGCCAGGACCACCACGGAACTGTGCCCCAGGCTGAACGCGAACCCAACGCTCACGGGATCCTTCCGCTGGGCGACGAACTTTCGGGTGGAATTGTCGATCGCGGCGATGTGGTCCCAGTCGTAACTGTGCTTGACGCCGGCCACGTACGCGGTGAGCACCAGCCCAAGTGCCAACGGTTGAGCTGCTCCTTCCGAGCCCAACAGGCTGCCGGAACCGGACACCAAAAGCACGACGGCGGCAACGTGCAAAGCGGCCACCGCACCGAAGGTGAACAGCAGCCGGGTCCGCAGGGACAACGTCTCCCGTTCCCGGTACATAGTGGTGAATGCGGCCAGTGTGGTCATCAGTACTTCCTCAGGTTCAAGGATTCCTGCCCGTGCCAACGTTCGCGGAGAACGTCAATGCAGGTACCCAGCAGTTTGTTGAGTTCCCCTGTGCTGTTCGACAACGACCTCAGCACAAGACCCGTGGTACCGCCAACGGTATTGGTCAACGAAACGCCCGTATAGGCGTCGTGCCGGCGTGTCAGTTCATGGAAGTCGTCGGCAAGCTCGTGATCAACCCTTCGGTCAACTACCACGAAGGACCCCAGATGGCTGAAGCCCTCCATGAACCCCAGCCCCGTAACCTCCCCCAAGGGCGGCCGGATGAGCAGATTGTCGAGCACCAACAGTTGCTCCCCTTTTGCCGTTTGGACAAGGATCTCGTTCCGCAGCCGCAATTCCTCGTACGTGAATTCGCCGCCGTCCGGCGCCCACCCGGGCGTAATAACTTCCGCCATTGCAAAGCTCGACGTCGGGTGGAGACTGATGCGCGAAACCTGCCGGTAGCTGGCGCCCTGGTAGGCGATCAATTGCTCGGGCACGACCTCCAACCGGGCGCCCTCCCCCAATCGCACACGCATCCGCTGCTCAGCAAACGATCCCGGAGTCCGGTACACCTTGGTGGCCGACTGCGTGGTCAACAACAAATCCGCCTCCTCATCCACGTCAACATCAACAAGGAACAGATCCGCCCCAAGGTAAGCCCCGCCAGGATTGACCATGACGTAACAAACCTGCCCGGACCCGTCAAGATAGTGCGGCCGCAACACCCGCAAAGCCCCCTTATGAAACTGCCGCGTGGCAACGGACCTCCCAGCGCGCTCGGCGATGCGCAACTGGAGTTCACCCCTAGGCGACTCGACCGCAGAGGCGGCGGAGGCGGGGATAAGGGGCCGCGGCGTGGCGGGCATCGCGAAGCGGGCACGGCCCCTTATTCCCGCCGTAGCGGCGGCCGTCCCGGTCAACATGCCAGGTCGAGCATCAGGACTTCCCGGCGGATCCAATTGAGCACGTCCTCCAGGCCTTCGTCCGTTTTGAGGTTGGTGAAGCAGAACGGTTTGTTGCCGCGGAATTCCGCGGAGTCCCGCTCCATGATGCTGAGGTCCGCTCCCACGTGGGGAGCCAGGTCGGTCTTGTTGATGATGAAGAGGTCGGACTTGATCATTCCCTGGCCGGCTTTGCGGGGTATTTTTTCGCCTTGGGCGACGTCGATGATGTAGATCGAGAAGTCGACGAGTTCGGGGCTGAACGTGGCGGAGAGGTTGTCGCCGCCGGATTCCACAAAGATGATTTGGAGATCGGGGTGCCGTTGCTTGAGTTCCTCTATGGCCGCTGTGTTCATGGACGTGTCTTCGCGGATTGCAGTGTGCGGGCAGCCGCCGGTTTCGACACCGATGATCCGGTCTTCGGGGAGGATGCCGTTGGCTGCCAGGATTTTGGCGTCCTCGATGGTGTAGATGTCGTTGGTGATGGCGGCCATGGAGATGTCGCCGCTCATGTGGCGGGTGATGCGTTCCACCAGTTGGGTCTTGCCGGCTCCTACGGGTCCACCGATGCCGATTTTGATCGGTTCTGATGTGAAGTTTTCAGGCATGTGTTCTCCCGGTTCGCTAGCTCATGAACATGCGGGCGCGTTGCCGTTCGTGCCGCATCTGTGAAATTTCCAGTCCTGGGCTCACGGCCCCAAGGTCGTCCCAGCAGAGGTGCGGGACAGCTTCGAAGGCGGCAGCAACGGCGTCGTGCGCGTCCCTCAGCACGCGCTGGCCGGCGTTTTGGCCGAGCGGTATGGCCCGCACGGCGTTTTGCGTAAGCGACGTAACGGTTGCGAACAAATACGCAGCGAGCGCCTCGTCGAAAGGAACGTTCAGCGACCGGGCGATGACACCAAACGCCAAGGGCTGATGCCCCACTGCACCACCCTCCCGAACGAGCTCACGATAAGCATCGAGGTCAGGGGAAGGAAACACCTCACCGCCGATTTCCAGCAGCCGTCCACCCATCTTTAGGGAAGCCTCCCGCCCCTCCCGAGCCAACAAACACCCGGACAAAACCCCATCCAACAAGCCCGCATCCGCCCCCTCATAAAGAAAGCGAATGGCCAACCCATCGCAATAAACCAACTGTTGCCGCACAAAAACAGCCAACCAGGAGCCAAAACTCCCCTCATCCGAGACCACCCCGCGCTCGATATACGTCTCAAACCCCAGAGAATGAGCAAACGCCCCAGTAGGCAGAGCAGAGTCAGTCAACTGCTGAAGAGCCAAACGGACTTCGGGCACACGCTTAGTGCGAATGCCCAGCATGGCGGAACGGCACCGGCATGACCCGCTCCTGCCGGTCGTAGGGCACGCCGACATGCTTGAGGTACTCCTCGACGGTGTGGTCGTACTGGCACACCATGACCTGGGCCTTGTACTCGGACGATTCATCGAAGAATTGCACCTGCAGATGCCGGTTGCCGAGCGTGTGTGCCACGACCCCCATTTCGTGAATGCTCCTTGGCGCAATGACCAGGACGTCGGTTGGCAGCACGGAGATGACGATGACGTTGGTGTCGTCGATGGCGAGGATGTCGCCGTCGCGGAGGTCGCCGGTTCCGGTGGGGAGGCGCAGTCCGAGTTCTTTGCCGTGGTCGGTGGTGACGCGTTGGATGCGTTTGACCAGCAAGGCGCTGGGGAGCACCACTTTTTCTTTGTGGTGCCTGTCGAACAAGCGGGGTTGTTCATGCAGATTGCCGAGGATTTTTTCGATGATCATGTGGTCCTAGAAGAGGAAGTAGCGCTGGGCCATGGGCAGCACTTCGGACGGCTCGCAGGTGACGTCGACGCCGTCGACCGTCACTTTGTAGGTTTGGGGGTCGACGGCGATGTGCGGGGTTTCGCCGTTGTATTTCAGGTCCGCTTTGCGAAGCCGGCGGATGCCGCTCACGGGCTTGATGACGCGTTGGAGACCGAGTTTGCCCGGCACTTCGGCGTCGATGGCGGCTTGTGGGAGGAACGTGATACACGTCCGTTGGAGAGCCTTGCCGTATGTGCCGAACATGGGCCGCATAGTGCGGGGCTGCGGTGTGGGGATGGAGGCGTTGGAGTCGCCCATGAGGGCGTAGGCGATCTGGCCACCCTTGATGACGAGTTCCGGTTTCACGCCGAAGAAGGCGGGATCCCACAGCACCAGGTCAGCGAATTTTCCTTCTTCCACTGAGCCGATGACGTCTGCCATTCCCTGGGCGATGGCCGGGTTGATGGTGTATTTGGCGATGTACCGTTTGAGCCGGAAGTTGTCGGATTCCGCCCCCAAGCCTTCCGCTGCGCCGTGTGGAGCCCCAGTGGGGTCGTGAAGCACTCCCCTCTGGCGTTTCATGGCGTCGGCCACTTGCCAGGTGCGGGTGATGACTTCGCCCACCCTGCCCATGGCTTGGGAGTCCGAGGATGTGATGGCGAAGATCCCCAGGTCATGGAGGACGTCCTCCGCAGCGATGGTCTCGGTACGGATTCGGGAATCGGCGAAGGCCACGTCTTCGGGGATGTCCGGATTGAGGTGGTGGCAGACCATGAGCATGTCCAGGTGCTCTTCGATGGTGTTCCTGGTGTACGGAAGGGTTGGGTTGGTGGAGGCGGGCAGGACGTTGGGCAGTCCGGCGATCTTGATGATGTCCGGCGCGTGCCCGCCTCCGGCACCTTCTGTGTGGAAGGTGTGGATGACGCGGCCGTCGATCGCTTTGATGGTGTCTTCCACAAAGCCGCACTCGTTGAGGGTGTCCGTGTGGATGGCTACCTGAATGTCGTATTCGTCGGCAACGCGCAGGGACATGTCGATGGACGACGTCGTTGAGCCCCAGTCCTCATGGACTTTGAGCCCGACGGCACCAGCGCGGATCTGCTCCGCGAGGGGCTCGACGGCGGAGGCGTGGCCCTTCCCGAGGAGGCCGATGTTGACCGGGAGCCCTTCAGCTGCCTGAAGCATCCGTGAAATGTGCCATGGACCCGGTGTGACCGTGGTGGCCTTGGTGCCTTCGGCGGGACCAGTGCCTCCCCCGACCATGGTAGTGATGCCGCTGCACACGGCTGTGGGCACTTGTTCGGGCGAGACGAAGTGGATGTGGGTGTCGATGCCGCCTGCGGTCAGGATTTTCCGTTCGCCGGCAATGATCTCCGTACCGGCACCGATCACGATGTCCACGCCATCGGTGATCTGCGGGTTTCCGGCTTTGCCGATTTTGAAGATGTGCCCGTCCTTGAGCGCCACGTCCGCCTTGTAAATCCCGGTGTAGTCAAGGACGACCACGTTGGTGATCACGGTATCCGGAACATCCTCGGCATGGGTCACTTGGCCGTTCTGTCCCATGCCGTCGCGGATCACCTTGCCGCCACCGAACACGACCTCCTCGCCGTAGATCGTGTGGTCGTGCTCGATTTCAAGGAACAGTTCCGTGTCGGCCAGCCGAATGGCGTCGCCTGTCGTCGGACCGTATAGCTCAGCGTATTGCCGGCGGGAAATTTCGAAACTCACCCCTGGTCCCCTCCCGTTTCTGCTGCGACGCCCGGGCGGTCCGGCCTGCCGTGGCGAGTGCCGCCGTCGAGCGTTCCATTGACGGCGTTGCTCAGCCCGTACACCTCGCGCGACCCCGCCAGCTCGATCAGCTGGACGGTTCTCCGGTCGCCCGGTTCGAAGCGCGCGGCGGTGCCCGCCGGGATGTCGAGGCGGCGGCCGTAGGCGGCCAGGCGGTCGAATTCCAGGGCGCGGTTGGCCTCGGCGAAGTGGAAGTGCGAGCCCACCTGAACGGGCCGGTCGCCGCGGTTTACGACCTCGACGGCGACCGCCTCGCGTCCGCTGTTGCACTCAATGGCGCTGCTGCCTTCGTCTAAGTCGGGCCGGAGCCTGTATTCGCCGGGAATCAACGGAGCTCCTATCGGATGGGGTCGTGGACGGTGACGAGTTTGGTGCCGTCCGGGAAAGTGGCCTCGATTTGGACGTCGTGAATCATTTCCGGGACCCCTTCCATGACATCTTCGCGGCGGAGCAGCGTGGTCCCGTAGCTCATGAGTTCAGCCACTGTTTTGCCGTCCCGGGCGCCTTCGATGAGCTCATAGCTGATGATCGCCACGGCCTCCGGATAGTTGAGCTTCAGCCCCCGCGACTGCCGCCGGCGGGCGAGGTCAGCAGCCACCACGATCATGAGTTTCTCCTGCTCACGGGGCAAAAGATGCACGGATCCTCCTACTGCGCTGGGGCATGGCCTGATAAGTGACCAGCGTAGGGAGCGGACGTTTCGGCTGCGTTTCCACAGTGTCTCAGGCAGGGGTCGGCCGGGAACGTGCGGCCCGTGCCTATAGTGGGGGTCATGAGCGCAGGATGGAGGCGCATACGGCGTCGGTTGATGGCGGTTCTGCCGGGGGTTGCCCTGGTGGTTTTGGCGGGCTGCGCTGCCGTGCCGACCGATCCCAACGGAACCCTGGATCGGGCATCCGATGGCGTGCTTCGGGTCGGCGCCAGCCCCAACGGGGACTTTGTAGTTCTTTCCCCGTCAGGCGAGCCGGAAGGTTCCGATGTTGAGCTGATCCGTGACTTCGCTGCCGGGCTTGATGCGCGGGTGGAATGGAGCACGGGCGCTGAACATGTTCTGGCCGAGCGGGTTGAACGTGGCGAACTGGACGTGATGATCGGTGGGCTGCGCCAGGACACACCGTGGGAAAAGCATGCCGCACTGACCCAGCCCTACGCCGAGACGGAAGACGCCCGCGGGAAGAAACACACGCACGTCATGCTCGCGCCGAGAGGCGAGAACGCGTTTCTCCTGAAACTCGATGCCTTCTTGAAGGAAGCACAGGGCGGCAAATGAGCGATCAGCGTGCAGATACGCGCCCCCGGTTCGGCCACACCCAGCTTCCGCCTGAACAACAGGCCGCCCTGCGGAAGGCGATTCGCTTCGAGTGGATCACCATCGGATTCCTTGCAGTGTCAACGGCCATGATCTATCTCCTGCTGGGAAACTCCCAGGCCATGAAGGCTGCCTGGGTGGAAGACGTACTTTCCTTCCTGCCCCCGTTGTCCTTCCTGATCGCCGCCCGCGTGATCCGGAAGCGGCCCAGCGAAGAGCACCCGTACGGTTTCCACCGTGCCGTGGGCGCAGCCCACCTCGTGGCTTCCGTGGCCTTGCTGATCATGGGCGCATACCTGATTGTCGATTCCGGTATTGGGCTGATATCCGCCGAACATCCCACTATTGGCGGCTTCGATTTCTTCGGCCAGACGATCTGGCTTGGCTGGGTGATGATCGTCGCGATGCTCCTGACCGCCGGGCCTCCGGTGTACCTGGGGCACGTGAAGATGAAGCTCGCGGAGACTTTGCACGACAAAGTCCTGTACGCCGACGCTGACATGAACAAGGCCGACTGGCAGACGGCCGTCGCCGCGGCTGCGGGTGTGGCCGGGATCGGCATTGGCTGGTGGTGGGCAGATGCCGTGGCGGCACTCATCATCTCCGCGAGCATCCTCCACGACGGCATCCGCAATACTCGCGCCGCCATCACGGCCCTCATGGACAAGCGCGCCAGGACGTACGACGACGCGCACCCGCACCCACTCGGCGAGCAGATCGACTCCTACCTGGGCAGCCTGCCTTGGGTGGAAGCCGCCAAGTCGCGGATCAGGGACGAAGGGCACGTGTTCCACGTGGAGTCCTTTGTGGTCCCCGTGGACCGCATGCCCACGCTGGACGAACTGGAAACGGCCAGGAAGGCATGCATCCGCTTGGACTGGAAAGCGCAGGACATGGTGCTCATTCCCGTGTCCACGTTGCCCGGCGAGTTCTTGCCCGGGGTCCCGTCCGGACGGAACTGACCTTAAGGAACTGACGCTACGGCGCGGACTGCCTGACCCGCAGCGAGAAGGCAGCTTCCGGCTGCTCCACCGCGTTGACGCCCCTGCCTTCGATCCGGCTGATAAGAAGTTCGACGGCGCGCTCCGCAATTTCCGTACGGCCAGGCGCCACCGTGGTCAGCGACGGCGACGCGAACCGCGACTCTTCGATGTCGTCAAACCCGGCAACGGCGATCTCCCCAGGGACCTTCTTCCCGCGTACCAGGAGCTCGTGCAGCGCGCCCAAAGCCACGGCGTCGTTGAGCCCGAACACGGCATCAAACTCCACCCCGCTGTCCAGTAATCGCGCAACCGCAGCCGAACCGCCGTCGCGCCTCCAGTCGCAAGGCACCACGAGCGCGGGATCGTACGGTACGCCGGCGGCAGCGAGCGCAGCCTTGTACCCGGTGAGGCGAAGGCCGTTGCTGCCGGTGGTGTCGCCGTCGTTCGCTCCGAGGACGGCTATACGACGGCGGCCGGCTGACAGCAGGTGGGTGGTCACGGCGGCTGCCGCCTGGTGGTTCTGGATGAGCACCATGTCCAGGCGGGGGTCCTGGACGAATTCGCCGAGGAGGACCAGCGGTTTCTTCTCTGCAGCCTGGATGATGTGGTCGGCGTCGAGGGCCAGCGGGATGAAGAGGAGTCCGTCCGTGAGGCTGCGGAATTGGCCTTGGAGTGCTGCCTTTTCGTGATCGGCCTCGTTGCCCGACTGCTCAACGAGGACCCGGTAACCGCGTGCCCAGGCTGCCTTCATGATGTCCGAGGCGAGCTCGGCGTAGTACGGGATGGAGAGGTCCGCCAGCACCAGCCCCAGCATGTTGGTCTTTCCGGAGCGCAGGCTGCGGGCGGTCAGGTTGGCCTCGTACCCGAGTTCCTCAATGGCATCGAGGACCCGTTGTTTGGTGGCCGGCCGAATGAATTCGTAGTTGTTGATGACGTTCGAGACCGTCTTGAGCGAGACCCCGGCCGCCCGGGCGACGTCGTTCATCGTGACGGCCATCTATGTACTCCTCTGGTTGCCTTGTTCAGGTTGGGTTGCTGAAACACATCGTTGCAGATCAGGGCTGTTTGGGTGGGCTTTTGTGCTCGTTCACTGTTGCCTCCGGGGCTCTTGATAGGCGCTCGGGAGCCAAAAGGCTATGATTAAAAATCACAAGGAAGTCTAGCGATCTTGGGGAATCGGCCGCCCACCCGAACCATTGGAAGCCGCGGACCATGAGCTTGGACATCATTGAACTTGAGCAGAGCAAGGGACTACTCAGAGTGCTGACGGCGGCGGATATCAGCACCGAGTCGCTGTGGCTCTATTACTTCAGCATCGGCGGATCCGTGTCCGAGTACGAAGTAGAGGCGTACGTGCAGGGCATTTTCTCCCTCCCCGAACTGGAACGCGACCTCCTGGCTCTCGCTGCGAATGAACTCTCGGACACTCTTTCATGGCCACGCGCGCCTTTCGCGGATGAACTTCCTGGGGCAAGGAAGCAACGCCGGGAAACCGGTCCGGCCTAGCTGTCACACATCGCTCATCCCCATGCAACGCCCCCGCAACAAACATGCGAGAGGCTGGGGCCAACGAACAGGCCAGCCGAGGGGACAGACATGAGCATCGCGAACCGGGATCTATTCCAGGCACTGAAAATGCAGGCGAGTTTGGCGGAAGCTTTCGGCACCTTGCCGGGCACCAACGAGCAACCTCATGCCCTGTCTCCGGGCCAATACATTGAAGCGTGGCACAACGGCCGCCTCTACCATCGCGGAACGGTGCTCAAAACAGTTGCCGGGACCGACCTCTTCTGGTTGCAGGACGACGCCGGAAAACGACGGCTCCTGGATATGGAATCCCTGGAGATCGTCGCTGCGGATGGAGAGGCTCCGGCACCCGGCAACGTGGCGCCGGAGCCCGCCCAAACCGCCACGGTCACGCCGATCTCGGTGTACCCCTTGTTCCACGACGGCTCGCAGGCCATTGCCTAAGGCAGCTGCAACCGGATCATGCTCCAGGAAACCGCCGGCAGTTCGGCGGTGAGCCGACCGCCGTCGAGCTTTACGCTGACGTTCTCCGACGGCAGGACCGACGTCGAATCATCAGCGGTCGCCTGCCAGTACGGGTCCTTGTTGGTGTACGTCACCGCTTCGATGATCCCGGTTGGGCTCAAGCTTGCGACGGCGGCGTCGAGCGTCAGCGCGTCAGTCGCCGAACGGTTCACGGCGAACACCACGGCCTCCTTGGCCTCGGCGTCGAAAGTCGCCACGGCCGAGAGCGATGTGAACCCGGACGTCTTTTCGCTGTCCAACTGAGGGGATTCGACGGCGAGGTTCAGCACAGTGCCCGACGCATGGCGCGAGGTGAGCGCGAAGGGGTGGAACGTGGTCTGCTTCCACGAACGTCCGCCGGGCTCGGTCATGATCGGGGCGATGACGTTGACGAGTTGCGCGAGGCTTGCCGAGTGGACGCGGTCCGTGTTGCGCAGAAGGGTGATCAGCAGGTCGCCCACCACCACGGCATCGGCGACTGTGTAGCGGTCCTCGAGCAGGACGGGAGCCACAGGCCAATCGGCCCCCGTGGGTGCCTTCGATTCGTCGCGGGAGATATGCCACACGTTCCACTCGTCAAAGGAGATATTCACTTGCTTCTCCGACTTGGTGGCTGACTTCACGTGGTCGATGTGGGACACGAGGTCTTTGATGAACGCCTCCATCCGGTGCCCTGCGGACAGGTGCTCCTGGAGGTCGCCGAAGTCCTCGAAGTACTGGTGCGCAGAGATCAGGTCCACGAGCTCGTAGGTTTCCGTGAGGACCACGCGCTCCCACTCGCCAAACGTTGGCATGGTGGGCGCGGAACTGCCGCATGCTACGAGCTCCAGGTCCGGGTTCACCATGCGCATGGCACGGGCAGTCTCCGCCGCAACCCGCGCATATTCGCCGGCCTTCTTGTGCCCGATCTGCCAGAAGCCGTCCATCTCGTTGCCGAGGCACCACATCTTGATGTTGTGGGGTTCAAGCGCTCCGTTGGCTTTGCGCTGTTCGGAGAGGGCCGTACCGCCCTTGATGTTGCAGTATTCCAGGATGTCGAGGGCTTCCTGGGTTCCCCTCGTTCCGAGGTTGACGGCCATCATCGGCTCGACGCCGGCTTTCTCGGACCACCTGGCGAATTCGTCCACGCCTACGAGGTTGGGGTCGGTGGAATGCCAGGCAAGGTCGAGCCTGGCGGGGCGCTGGTCCAAAGGGCCGACGCCGTCTTCCCAGCGGTAGCCGGACACGAAGTTGCCGCCAGGGTACCGGACGGTGGACACGCCGAGTTCCTTGGTGAGCTCCAGGACATCGGAACGGAAACCGTCTTCGTCAGCTTTCGGGTGGTCAGGCTCAAAGATCCCGGTGTAGACGCAGCGGCCGAGGTGCTCGACGAACGCGCCGAACGTCTTCCTACGGACCGGACCCACGACGAACGCGGGGTCGATGGTGATTTTGGCGGCGGGGATTACGGGGGTTTCTGGGGTTCCCAAGGGGGCGTCCTTGTCTGTGGGGTTTGTTTCAGCTTGTACAACGTTGTAGAAACAATGCTGCGGGTTTCCCGGCGTGTGAGTCAAGGGATTTCTTGGATGCGTCTTGCCCGGCACCACACCCTGTTCGCACAACCCCGCCTTGTAGGTGGGGTCGTGCGAACAAGGGCGGGAGATCTGCAGCGCGGAAACGAGAACAGGCCGGAGACTCAACGTCTCCGGCCTGCGGGGAGGGTGGGCCCTGTGGGGATCGAACCCACGACCCACGGATTAAAAGTCCGATGCTCTACCAACTGAGCTAAAGGCCCCTCCAGCTGTCGAAACAGCCATAAATACTGTACCCCAAGGTCAAGCCCACATATGAATGGAAGCCTCGCCAAGCACAAACCGAGCCTAAGCAACCGTTACTCGACCGCACCAGAGCACAGGAGTACGGTGAACTCATGAGTGAACAGCAAGGATCACGTGCGTACGGCGGAGCGAACAGGCACCACAAGCCCAAGCCCTTCGCGCCTATCGATTTTGAGCCTTTCGCCGGCGGAGCGGATCCCGCCCGCGTCTCCGAGGCGGCACACCTTGCGGCCCAAGCACTGGTTAGACGCGGACGCGACAGCGACGATCCCAAAGTCACCCGACGCCTGGTGAAGCTCGCAGACGAACAGGGCCTCGAAGCGATCGCCGAGATGTGGGCCGAGAGCCCCGCGCGTTCACTTCCGGGCGCGCTCTGGAGGCTCTACGCCCTCCGCGCGGCAACCATCCAGAACCCCGAGCGCATCTCCGTCTATTTCAGGGCAGGACGCGACACCGCCCAAGTATCCAACGTGGTTGCCGGCGCTGCAGAACCGCCCGGAGCAGACGAAATGAAAACCATGGCGGACGCCATTTTGTCCGGCGCCTTTGATGGAGATTTCGACGTCGCGCTGGAGCGTTCCGCTGCTTTCTGCAGGGTTGTGGCACTGGGCCAGGCGACCATCGCTGACGGTGCGGAACACAGCAACGAAGGCCATGCAAGCAAGCTCACGCGCAACTCCCACCAGTTGGTGAAAACTGCTGAGGACTTGGAACACGCAGCGAACGCGTGGCGACTCGGAGAGCTGGATTAGGACGGAAAAAGCCTCGAACCTACCCACTTCAGGCCGCCGCTGTCAATGTTGACTTAGCCGCGGTGCCGTAGAAAACTAAAACTGGTGTCGAACCGCGAAACCCCCGGGCTTCAACTTATAGCCGCTTCGAGCGGCCTACCGCCGAGAGGCGTATCCGGTTCGGCACCATTTTTATGCCCGGACAAGGATTGAGCCCGGCACCCGAGCGCCGGCAGCCGTCAGGCCCGTGATTTTCGCTACATCGCTGGCAGGCCGCCACCTTGGTGAATTGGTTGACAGGCCAAGTATCTCGGGGTCCGGACGGGAAGTTCACCCAAGCGCACCGCCCTTAGCTAGGCAAAAGCGCCACGTAACGGCCCCCCGAACTTAGCTGCCGCCGTCGACGACCCGGTAAAGTTGGGACCGAAACGGGCAGCGTCAAGTCAAGCAGCCCGCTGCCCCGTCCGTCTCCAGCCCCGGAAGCGATATGAAGCTGCGCCTTTTCCCCCAGGAACCTGCCGGGCTGGTACTGCTCGCGCAGATGGCCGGCGTTATTGTGGCCGCCACCGGAACGCTCTCCGAGATCCTCGGTGCACAGTCGAGTGAGCATGAGCGACTTACTGAGGAACTGCACGAGCACGAGTCGAAGTCCCTGGATCTGCACTTCGCCCTCCTGACGCATATGCGTACGAGCTTCGTGAACCCCCTCCCCCGGGAGGACATGTACACACTGTCCCGCCACCTCAACGAGGCCATGGAAAAGCTGGATGCCGCGGGTGAGCTGGTTGCCCTCTATAAGCTGGAACGGCTGCCCAAGCGCGCGGCAGACCAATTGGAAATCATCAGCCGCCAAGCCGAGCTGACAGTGGACGCCATGCGCAAACTGGAGGACCTCGACGAGCTCGAGGATTACTGGATCGAGATCCTCAGGCTCGCCAAGCGGGCGGAACGAACGCATCGCACTTGGGTTGCCGAGATGCTGAAGGACATGAAGTCCACGCAGTACTCCCGGCACCGGGATGTCGCCAATCAGTTGGTGGAAGTCACCAAGGACATGCGGAAGATCGCCACGCAGGTAGGCAGCATCATCGTCAAGGAATCATGACGTGATAACTGCAATCCTGTTCCTGGTGGTGGGCTTGGCCGCAGGATTCGCGTTCCTCAACGGATTCCGCGATGTCTCCAATGCCGTAGCGCTCTCCACCCGGACCCGCGCGCTGACGCCGTCCGTGGCAGTGCTCCTGGCCGTAATTTTCAACTTCGTTGGCGCCATGCTGAGTGGCGGTTTTGTGCTGGCCTTCACCCAGGGCTGGATCTCCCTGCCCTCGGGGATCAGCGGGCTGACCATGCTGGCGTCTGCGTTGACCGCGGCCATTCTGTGGGGAGTTTATGCGTGGTGGCGGGGCATACCCCTGTCATCCACGAACTCGCTCATGGGTGGTCTGGTCGGAGCGGGTGGAGCAAGCGTCCTGGTGGGCGGAAACTTCATAGATGGTGTGGACTCCGCGCTGCTGGGGCAAGTGGTGTTGCCGCTGCTGGTCTCCCCGGTGGTTGCCTTTGTGGCGGCGTACCTCCTGGTCTGGCCCGTGACGTGGGCCGCACGCTACGCCCAACCAAGCGTGATCAACCGGCGCTTCCGGCGGGCCCAGGCGGTTTCGTCAGCGGCTGTCGCTTTCGGCCACGGCCTGCAGGATGGCCAGCGCACGACGGCGGTGCTCTTGCTGGCGCTCGTGGCGGCGGGATTGGATTCGGGAGACAACGTCCCGTTCTGGACACTGCTCCTCACGGCCGTCATGCTCACCGTGGGAACGTTGTTCGGTGGATGGCGCATTTCCCACACCCTCGGCTACAAGCTCATCAGGATCGATCCCCAGCGTGGCTTCGTGGCGCAGACGCTGACGTCCGTGATGCTTTTCGTGGGCGCCATCGGGCTGCATTTCCCGCTGTCCACCACCCACACCCTCACGGCCTCGGTGCTCGGCGCGGGTATCAATCAGCGTTTCCACGTGGTGAACCGGAGGGTCGTGCGGCGGATTCTCCTGTTCTGGCTCGCTACGCCGCTCGTCACCGCAGCCATCGCGTTCATCCTTGAGCTGGCGTTCTCACCCCTCGCGGACCTCTAACCCCAACTGGGTCGCATTTGTGCGCGTTCTGGACGTCCAAAACGTGCTTAACTGCGACCCAGTTGGGTACAAAAAAGCGACGGCGGCCGTACCCCCAAGGCGACGGCCGCCGTCGTTATGTGCCGACTCCCCCCAAGAAGCCGGAGCCTGAAAACCCTTATCCGAAGCGGCCGGAGACGTAGTCTTCCGTGGCCTTCTGGGAGGGGTTGTTGAAGATGGTGGTGGTATCGGCGAACTCGATGAGCTTGCCGGGCTTGCCGGTGCCGGCGATGTTGAAGAACGCGGTCTTGTCGGACACGCGGGCAGCCTGCTGCATGTTGTGGGTCACGATCACCACGGTGTACTGGTCCTTGAGCTCGTTGATGAGGTCCTCGACGGCCAAGGTGGAGATCGGGTCAAGGGCGGAGCAGGGCTCGTCCATGAGGATCACCTGGGGCTCCACGGCGATGGCGCGGGCGATGCAGAGACGCTGCTGCTGGCCACCGGAGAGACCTGAACCGGGCTTGTCCAGGCGGTCCTTGACCTCGTTCCACAGGTTGGCACCGACGAGGGACTTCTCAACGAGAGCATCGGCTGCACCCTTGGAGATCTTCTTGTTGTTCAGCTTCACGCCGGCCAGCACGTTGTCGCGGATGGACATGGTGGGGAACGGGTTGGGGCGCTGGAAGACCATGCCCACCTGGGTGCGGACGGTGACGGGGTCCACGCCGGGGCCATAGAGGTTGTCGCCATCCAGCAGGACCTCGCCCTCCACACGGGCCCCGGGAAGGACCTCGTGCATCCGGTTCAGCGTGCGGAGGAAGGTGGACTTGCCACAGCCGGACGGGCCGATGAAGGCCGTAACGGACTTGGCTTCGATGTTGATGTTGACGTCCTGCACGGCAAGGAAGCTGCCGTAGTAGACATTCAAGTCCTTGACGTCGATGCGCTTAGACATGGTGTTCCTTTGTTCCTTGGGGGTTGGAAGTTTAGTCGGGGCAACCGCTCGCGGCTACCGGCCCGTCTTCGGAGCGAAGAGACGGGCGATGAGGCGGGCTCCGAGGTTCAGGAGCATCACCAGGATGATCAGCACCAGTGCGGCGCCCCATGCACGCTGGTCCGAGGGACCGGGGTTGGACGGCGACGTCGGGTTGAGGATCTGCGTGTAGATGAACGTGGGCAGGGAGGCCATCCAGCCGCTGAACACGTTGTTGTTGATGGTGGTGGCGAAGCCGGCGGTCACGAGGATCGGGGCGGTTTCGCCGATAACGCGGGCGATCGCCAAGGTGACACCGGAAGCGATGCCGGAGATCGCCGTCGGAATAACCACCTTCATGATGGTCCGCCACTTGCGGACGCCGAGCGCGTAAGAGGCCTCGCGGAGCTCGTTCGGGACGATCTTGAGCATTTCCTCGCTGGAGCGTACAACCACCGGGATCATCAGGACGGAAAGCGCGACGGCGGCTACCGCACCGGTCTTGGTGCCGGGGCCCACGAGTGCGAAGAAGAATGCCGCAGCGAAAAGGCCGGCCACGATGGACGGAATGCCGGTCATGACGTCCACGAAGAACGTGATGGAGCGGGCAAGCGGGCGGTCGTTGCCGTATTCCACCAGGTAGATGGCGGTCAGCAGGCCCACCGGTACGGAGATGACGGTTGCAAGGAGCGTGATCTGGATGGTGCCGAGGAGGGCGTGGTAGATACCGCCGAGGACCCTGGTGCCTTCTTCCACGGACTTGTTATCCACTACACCCGTGACACCGTTCATGGACGTTCCCAGGAAACCGGGGGTCACCAAACCGGGCAGGCCGTTGACCAGCACGGTCCAGATCACCGAGACCAGCGGGAGGAGCGCGATGAGGAAGGCGCCCACCACAAGGCACGTGGCAAGCTTGTCTTTGGCTTTGCGGGCTCCTTCAACGGCACCGCTCCAGGAGACAAGGCCGACGGTGAACAGGATGGCGGAGACCAGGCCCCAGCCGAAAGCATTGAAGCCGATGAGGGCAAGGATGGCCGCGCCCACAATCAGCGCAACGGCCAGGACGATGTAGGGCGCGAACTTGGGCAACTGGCCCTTCGTGAGCGCAGAGCGCTTGCGGACTACTGTGCTGGACATTTAGTTGGCTCCCGAGAATTCTTTGTGCTTGGAGATGATCCAGCGCGCAACCATGTTCACGCCAAGGGTGATGACGAACAGCACCAGGCCGGCGGCGATCAACGTGTTCACCTTGATGCCGCTCGCTTCGGGGAAGTTCAGGGCGATTTCTGCAGCAATGGTTTGGTTACCGGACTGAATCAGGCTTGCCGTCAGCGCACCTGATGACAGGACCAGCGCAACGGCCATGGTTTCGCCAAGAGCACGGCCGAGGCCCAGCATGACGGCGCTGATAATCCCGGGACGGCCAAACGGGAGCACGGCCATCTTGATCATTTCCCAACGGGTGGCTCCCAGGGCGAGCGCGGCTTCCTCGTGCAGCTTGGGGGTCTGCAGGAAGATTTCGCGCGAGAGGGAGGTGATGATGGGAAGGACCATGACGGACAGGACGATGCCGGCGGTCAGGATGGTCTTGCCGGTGGCGGATGCCGGGCCTTGGAAGATCGGCAGCCAGCCCATATTGTTGGCCAGCCAGTCGTAGGCCGGGGAGATTTCCTTGGCCAGGAAAGCCGCACCCCAGGCGCCGTAAACAACGGAGGGGATGGCAGCGAGCAGGTCCACCACGTAGCCAAGCCCCGAAGCCAGCCGGCGCGGGGCGTAGTGCGAGATGAACAGTGCAACGCCGATGGCCACGGGGGTGGCGATGACGAGGGCGATCACGGCGGCGATGAGCGTTCCCACCACGATCGGGGCGATGTAGGCGAAGAAGCCGTTGCCGCCTTGGATGTCCTCGGCAGGCGCAACGAGTGCAGGGATTGCCTGCACCACAAGGAACAGGGCGACTCCGAAGAGAACCGCCAGAATCAGGCACCCTGCGGCCATTGCGGCCCCGGAGAAAACCTTGTCCCCGGCGCGACCGGCGCCTTGGGAGGTTGTCAGGGAGTTGGTGGTCACTTCACGATCCTTCAGTCTGGTGTGAACTGGTCTTACATGGCTAGTTCCCTGCCCCGCGGGAGCGGCTCATTTCGCAGCCACTCCGCGCGGGACAGGGAACTTCGGTGTTCAGCCGGGTTCAGGCAAACCCGCGGGAAACCTTAGGCCTTGGCCTTGATGGTTTCGATGGCGGCCTTGGCCTTGTCCTGCAGCGTCTTGGAGAGCGGTGCGGACTTTGCGGCGTCAGCAGCGGTCTTCTGGCCCTCGTCGGAAACGACGTAGGTTTCAAAGGCCTTGACCAGGTCAGCAACTTCCTTGGTTTCGTAGGTTGAGCACACGACATGGAAGGAGACCAGAACGATCGGGTAAGCACCCTCTGCTTCAGTCTTGCGGTCCAGCTTGATCGAGAGGTCGTTGGCGCCGCGGCCTTCAACCGGCGAACCGGCGTCAACAGCCTTGGCTGCAGCATCTGCTGAGATCGTGGTGAAGGAAGAGCCAACCTTGATCTGCGCGGTGCCCAGCTTGCCGGAAACAGCGGAATCGTCGGCGTATGTCACGGCACCCGGGGTGTCGGTGACGGTCTTGACCACGCCGGAGGTGCCCTTGGCGTTCTCGCCCTTCAAGCTTTCAGGCCAAACGCCGGATGCCTTGTCCGTCCATACCTCGGGAGCAGCAGCTGCCAGGTAGTCGGTGAAGTTGGTGGTGGTGCCGGAGTCGTCGGAGCGGTTCACGGGGGTGACCTTGAGGTCCGGAAGGGTGACGCCTTCGTTGAGGGCGGCGATGGCGGGATCGTTCCAGTTGGCGATTTCGCCGCGGAAGATCTTGGCGACCGTTGCGGCGTCGAGCTTCAGCTCGGTGATGCCGGGGACATTGAAGGCGACGGCGATCGGGGAGATGTAGACCGGGATGTTCAGCGCACCCTCGGGACCGCACTTTTCCTTGGAGGTGGCGTACTCTTCGTCCTTCAGGTACGCGTCGGATCCGCCGAACTGGGCCGAGCCGTCGAGGATGGCCTTTCGGCCTGCGCCGGAGCCGTCCGGGGAGTACTGAACGGTGGCGCCCTGGTTGGCCGCGGAGAAGCCGGCCTTCCATGCGTCCATGGCAGCGCCCTGCGCGGAGGAACCAACGCCGGTCAGGGTACCGGTAACCTTGGTGCCGGAAGCAGCGGACTGGGTGCCTGCAGTGGTGCCGGTTGCGTTGTCAGAACCGCAAGCGGTGAGCGCGAGTGCGCCTGCTGCGATGACCGCGATTGCCGCGTTGCGGCCGAAGTGAGTTGCCTTCACTTGGATGTGCCCCTTCCAGGGATTCTCTGATGCGAGCCGAACGGAGATTTCGGCGTGCGTGAGCTGTGGACCTTTTGTGCCTTTACTGAAGGTAAGGAGCGCAGGTAACGGGATCTGCTGGGAAAAGTTAACGGAAGGTGAACGACGGCGGACCATTGGGTTATGTGGCGCGTCGCACCTTGAGTGGGGCCCGAGTCTCCGTTTGGGGAAGCTGTTCCACAAATAGACTGGGGGGCATGGCTGCCGTGAAGGGACTTTCCGTAAGCAAGAGATTCCTGCGTGCAAGGTTCCGCACAGGGTTGGTCCGCAGCCGCAATTCCCTGGTTCCGGCCATCCAGATGACCGTATGCGCAGTGGGCGCCTATGCGTTCGCGGAATATGTGCTCGGCCATCAGGGGCCTCTGTTCGCTGCGACGTCGTCACTGATCGCGTTGGGTTTCTCACGCGATCCGCGCCTGCGCCGCGTGGTGGAAGTTGGCCTTGGCTGCACACTCGGGATCGTCGTTGGTGATTTGCTGCTTCACTGGCTGGGCGCCGGGATCCTGCAGGCCGCCGTCGTGCTTCTCTTTTCCATCCTGTTGGCCAGGTTCCTGGACAGCGGGACGATCTTCACCACCCAGCTCGGACTGCAGTCGCTGCTGGTGGTGCTGCTGCCGGCGCCGGCCGGCGGGCCGTTTACGCGAAGCCTGGATGCCGTGATCGGCGGCGTCTTCGCGCTCCTGGTGACCATCCTGGTGCCGAAGGATCCGCGCCGGGAGCCACGCAAGGATGTCCAGAAGATCCTCCATGAACTTGCCGAGGTGCTGCGCGAGTGTGCCAAGGCAATGATCGAGAGCGACTCCACGGCTGCCTGGCATGCGCTGATCCGGGGCCGAAATTGCCAGCCGCTGGTGGACAGGATGCGGCAGACCCTGCGGGCGTCGGGCGAGGTGGCTACGCTGGCACCAGCGCACCGGCGGCACAGGGACGAGCTCGCAAGCTTGGAACATTCCCTTGAGTACATTGACCTTGCGCTCCGAAACAGCCGCGTTTTCGCGCGCCGGCTCACCAGCGCCATCAACCATGCTGCCCTCTCCGACGAAGCCATCGACAGCATCTCGGAAGTGCTGCAGGAGACGGCTGCGGCCGTTGATGAACTGACCATCGGACTGTCCGAGCAAAGCGAGGGCGCCCGCCGGGTTCACCTGCGACGGGCCAGGACGGACCTCACCATGGTCGCGTCAAGGCTGCACCCCAAGATGCTCGATGTCCAAAAGCTCGAGGGCGAGACCGTGGTGATGCTGTTCAGGCCCCTCATGGTTGACCTGTTGGAGGCGAGCGGGCTGGAATCGGATGAGGCGCGGGCGGTGCTGCCTCCGCTCTAGGGCGCCGAGTTGGCAATTAATGACAGTCCCACGGCCTGGCATTGGCATTAAGTGTCATCTCGCGGATACTGTCGGTCCCCGCCACTACGCTTGAACCCATGGCTTCAAAGACCTCCCGTGCGTCCAAAACACCCGCTTACAAGTGCGCCGAATGCGGCTGGACCGCCATCAAGTGGGTGGGCCGCTGCGGTGAATGCCAGGCGTGGGGCACCGTTGAGGAGTACGGCGCCACGGTAGCGCGTACGACGGCGGCCGCTACAGTCTTGGAGCCGGCCCGCCGCATCGCTGAGGTAGATGGGACGACGGCCGCATTCCTTCCCACGGGCGTGGATGAGTTGGACCGCGTTTTGGGAGGAGGCCTCGTCCCGGGTGCCGTGATCCTGCTCGCCGGAGAACCCGGCGTCGGGAAGTCCACGCTGTTGCTGGACGTCGCAGCGAAATTCGCGCGGACCGGCCAGGACGTCCTGTACATCACCGGTGAGGAGTCCGCCGCGCAGGTGAAGCTTCGTGCGGAGCGGATCGACGCCGTTGCCCACACGCTCTATCTCTCGGCCGAGACTGACCTGGGCCAGGCACTGGGCCAGGTGGAGAAGCTCGAGCCGAAACTGCTGATCGTGGACTCCGTGCAGACGCTGAGCAGTGCGGACGTGGAGGGCAGTGCCGGAGGCGTGTCGCAGGTGCGGGAGGTGGCTGCGTCCATCATCGCCGCTGCCAAACGGCGGAACATGACCACGCTCCTGGTGGGTCACGTAACCAAGGACGGAAACATCGCGGGGCCCCGCCTGCTGGAACACCTGGTGGACGTCGTCTGCCAGTTCGAAGGTGAGCGGCACTCCCGGCTTCGACTGCTCCGCGCAGTCAAGAACCGCTATGGGGCTACGGATGACGTCGGGTGTTTTGACCTGAACGAGGCCGGCATCGAAGGGCTCGCGGACCCCAGCGGCCTGTTCGTTTCGCGTACGCGTGAGCCCGTTTCCGGAACGTGCATCACCGTGACCATGGAGGGCAGGCGGCCACTGCTTGCTGAGGTCCAGTCGCTCCTTGCCGACAGTGCCAACGCACAGCCCCGGCGTGCCACCAGCGGGTTGGAAAGCTCGCGCGTAGCCATGCTGCTCGCCGTCCTGCAGCAGCGGGCCGGCTGCATGCTCCACAAAGACGATTCCTATGTGGCAACCGTGGGCGGAGTGAAGCTGAGTGAACCTGCCACGGACCTTGCTGTTGCCTTGGCCGTTGCGTCCGCGAAGTCCCGGAAGGCTCTCCCCCAGCGGCTTATCGCTTTCGGCGAGGTTGGCCTGGCGGGTGAAGTCCGGCCTGTTCCGGGAATCAACCAACGTATCCAGGAAGCCCATCGCTTGGGCTTCACGCACGCCATTGTTCCGGCTAGTCCTGCGGGCGCAGGCGTCATTCCGGATGGTTTCTCCGTGCGTGAAGTAGGGCATCTGGCAGAGGCGCTTGAGCTGCTGATCACGTAGCGTCCCGGGGTGTCGTGCCGCTGCAGAACTGCGGTTTCGGCAAGGATTGGGCCATGACCAAACGGACAGTGCTTATTGGGGGACGCTTTTTCTTTGGCCTTTTGACGTTGGTAGCGGTAGGAACACAGCTGGCAGTTCATCTGGGCTTGGGCTTCGACGTCTGGAACTTCTTCAGCTACTTCACAATCCTCTCCAACCTGTTCGCGGCCGTGGTCCTACTCATCAGCGGCTACAGGGTCCTGATCCGCAAACGCCCGACCGAAGCGGACGACGTCACCCGCGGCACAGCCACCATCGCCATGGCCATCGTTGGACTCGTGTTCGGTGCGTTGCTGGCCAGCGAAGACGTCGGCTCGATGCTGCCGTGGATCAACATTGTGGTCCACTACCTCATCCCCGTCGTCATGGTGGTGGACTGGCTTTTCCAGCCACCACGCGCAACGCTGCAGCCCAGGCACATTTGGTATTGGCTGCTCTATCCCATCGGATACCTCACCTACAGCCTTATCCGGGGACCCCTTGTGAACTGGTATCCGTACTGGTTCATCGATCCCGCCCGGGCAGGTGGGTGGGGCGGTGTGGCGGCCTTTGCTTTGGCCATCTCCGTCGGCTTCCTCGTGGTGAGCCTGGCGATGCTGTGGCTGGGCAACAAGCTAAAGCGGCAGGTTGATTACTAGGGCTTTAAGTACACCAATTTGTTATATTCGCCCACGTCAGCGGCAAAGTGGCCCTGAAGAACACGGTGAAAAGGGCACCTTCAGGACCGCTTCGGACACAACAAAATGAGCCACTTTGGGGCTTGCTGGTGCGGTTAACGGTGCTCGAAAGCCCTATCATGGTGCTAGTCGTCATTGGACCATTTTTTGCATGCGTCCGTTGATGCAGGATTCAGCTTGTCTGTGAGCCGTGGCTTGCACCTTCGAAGGGAAACCCTATGGCCCGGAGCCCGGAAGAATCGCTCAAGGCGACTCTGGCCAGAGTCGCACCCGGAACTCCTTTGCGCGACGGCCTTGAGCGCATCCTCCGCGGCCGTACCGGTGCGTTGATTGTGCTGGGCTCGGACCGGACCATCGACTCCATCTGTTCGGGCGGATTCGAAATCGGCATCGAATTCTCCCCCACAAGGCTGCGCGAGCTCGCCAAGATGGACGGTGCAATCGTGTGCGACAAGGACGCCAGCAACATCGTGCGGGCCGCCGTCCAACTCGTCCCGGACTCAAGCATCGAGACGCAAGAGTCCGGCACCAGGCACCGCACGGCCGAGCGCGTGGCCATCCAGACCGGAGTTCCCGTGATCTCCGTCAGCCAGTCCATGCAGATCATCGCGCTCTACGTGAACGGCCTGCGCCACGTCTTGGAGGGTTCGGAAAAAGTCCTCGCCCGCGCCAACCAAGCCCTCGCCACCCTCGAGCGGTACAGCGCCCGGCTCGATCAGGTCACCAGTTCCCTATCTGCCCTGGAGATCGAGGCTTTGGTCACCGTCCGGGACGTGGCCGTGACGTTGCAGCGGCAGGAAATGGTGCGCCGCATCTCCGAGGAAATCGCCCAGTACGTCCTGGAACTCGGCGAAGACGGCCGGCTCCTGTCCCTCCAGGTCGAGGAACTGACCATGGGCCGCGGTCCCGGCAGCGACATCATCATCCGGGATTACGCGGACCCGGATGCCACCCCGGAGGACATCGAGGAAGCGGTCCAGGCACTCCTCAACCTCGGGCCCACGGAACTCATCGACCTCAGCCGGATCGCCGGAATCATCGGCTTCGCAGGCGGCGTGGAACAACTTGACGCTGTGGTCCAACCCCGCGGGTACCGGCTGCTCTCCGGCCTGAAGTCAGTGCCCAAGGCTGTCGCCGACCGCTTGGTGGACTACTTCGGCGGTCTCCAAAACCTCATGGCGGCCACCATCGACGACCTCATGACCGTGGATGGCATCGGCGACCAGCGCGCCCGCACAGTCCGCGAGGGCCTGAGTCGCATGGCCGAGGCCAGCCTGCTGGACCGGTTCCTCTAGAAGCCGCCTCCCGCCGTCGGGCGTGCCAAGCGGCCGCCGTCGGGCGCTTTCCCCAACGTCAGTTCAGCTGGAAAACGGCCTTGGGGCTCGCCTTGTTTCCCAGCCGTGCCTCGAACGTGTAGTAGGCCCCGCCGGCGCCGGGCTTGGCGGTGATGGCACCACAGCCTTCCAGCGTGCGGTTGCGTTGCCAGGGGAAGTTGGCGGTTTCGCTCTTGCCCGGCTGGATGGTCTTGATGAGGTCCACACCGCCGGTCTGGCAGTCCTTGGACGAGAAGATCCGGTCCGAGCCGCTCATGATCACGTACTCCATTTGGGAAGTACCAACGTTGACCTCGCACGGAGCAGATCCGCCGTTGGTGATGGTCATGGTGAGCATCGGCTTTTCCTCGGCGCCGTAGGCGGGCTTGTCCGTTTTGGCAGCTACTGTCATAAGGTTGAAGTCGCAAACAGGAGTGGGCGACGCCGAGGGCGTCGTTGCGGCAGCGGCAGAGGTCGTGCCCCGCGGCGTTGGGTCGCTCGTTGCTACGGGTGTGCCGATGGCCTGCGGTTCCTCGCCGCCTGCCAGCGCGCTACTGATGGCCGCCACGCCACCCACCAGCAGCGCGATCACCAGCAGCAGCCCACCAAAGACAACAAGCCGACGACGGCGGTACACGGCGGGGCTGGGACGGCGCCTTTTTGTCGAGGTGCTTCCCGTACGGGCAGCCGGGCGGGATGTGGCGCGGGCAGCGCCACCAGCCGGCGCTGAACCGCGCGCGGTGGTCTTCTGCTTACCCTTGTTGGCCATGTTTCTAGGCTAGGCGCGGCTTGACGGGCGAACCTAACCTACACGCCGCCGGGCACCAATCCGGGGTTGTGTGACGTCCGCCATGCCAGTGGAACGGCTCAGGTTCCGCAGAAAGTCCTGTAGGGGCCGAAGCTGTCCGGTGCGGGTTCGGCATAACGCTCAAGCCCGGGTCGTTCGCTGTAGGGAGTCGCCACGGCCTCAAGCAACCGTTCCGCGGGGCCGGTGTCCCCTTGGGTAGCAGCCGCAAGGGCCTCTTCCACCAGGTGATTGCGCGGGATGTAGATGGGGTTGACCTGGTCCATGGCAGCGGCATCAGGTTCCAGGGCCCTCCAACGCTCAAGCCAGGCATCGAACGCTGCCAGGTCGAGCACCATGCGGCGGGCGGGTTCGGCGTCACCGCGGGCAGCTTTGCCGAGGTTGCGGAGGAACGATGTGTAGTCGGCCCGGGCCTCTTGGACCAGCTGAAGAAGCTCATCCACGAGGGCCGAAGCCTCATCATCATGGCCGCTGCCAAGCCCCAGCTTGGCTTTCATTCCCGCGAACCAAGCCGCACTGTACTGTTCGCGGAAACCTTGGAGTGCTTGCACAGCCAGGTCCACAGCCTGGTCCTGGTCCTCGTGGATCAGCACTGCCAGTGACTCAGCGAATCGGGCAAGGTTCCACTCGGCCACCAAGGGCTGGTTTCGGTACGCGTACCGGCCGGTTTCGTCGATTGAACTGTAGACCGCTCCGGGGTCGAAGCCTTCCATGAAGGCGCACGGGCCGTAGTCGATGGTCTCACCCGAGATGGTCATGTTGTCGGTGTTCATGACGCCATGGACGAAGCCCACCAGCATCCACTGCGCCACCAGACGGGCTTGGACGGCTATGACTCCCTTGAGGAGCGCAAGATACCGGTTCGACTCCCCCGCCGCGGAAGGGTGGTGGCGCTCGATGGCATGATCAGCCAAACGGCGGAGGAGATCCAGGTTGTTGGTGTTGCGGGCGTACTGGAAGCTCCCTACCCTCAGGTGGCTGCTGGCTACGCGGGTGAGGACTGCTCCCGGGAGAAGGGCCTCGCGCTGGACCGAACTACCGGTCGCGACGACGGCGAGAGACCTGGTGGTGGGAATGTTCAGCGCGTGCATCGACTCGCTCAGGATGTATTCGCGCAGCATCGGCCCCACTACGGCCTGGCCATCGCCGTTCCGAGCGAACGGCGTCCGGCCCGAGCCTTTGAGGTGGATGTCGCGAAGACGCCCATCCGCATGAGTGACCTCCCCGAGCAGAAGGGCCCGGCCATCACCCAGCCTGGGGGAGTACCAACCAAACTGGTGGCCCGCATACGCCTGCGCCACCGGGGTTGCCTCGGGCGGGACGTCGTTACCGATCAGGAAGCGTACGCCGTCAGGGCTGCGAAGGAAGTCAGGGTCCAGTCCCAGCTCTGCCGCGAGCGCTTCATTGAGCACCAGCAGCTGCGGGTCCGGAGCCTCTTCCGCGCGCCAGGGAATTGCCAACTCCTGGAAATCGCGGGCGAAGTGCCCCTGGAACGTGATGGTTGAATGCGCGATGCCACCCATCGTTAAAGAATACCTTCGGCTTTGGTCCGGCCCCGGGCCCTGGCTGCCCGGATGCAGGGGGCGCGCTCACGCCGGCGTCCATTACAGTGGATGGCAGCCTTCCGGCGGTCTTCCGCCGGCCCTGAATCACTGACCATGGGGAGGATCCGCGCTCATGACCCTTCCCGCCACCGACCAACTCAAGGGCCTCCACCAAGCCTTGGACACATGGTTTGCCGAGTCCGCGAGGGACCTGCCATGGCGCGAACCGGGCTGCAGCCCGTGGGGAATCCTGGTCAGCGAGGTCATGCTCCAGCAGACGCCCGTGGTGCGGGTATTGCCGGTGTGGCGGGATTGGATGGAGCGTTGGCCCACGCCCTCACACTTGGCCGCGGAACCCTCCGGCGAGGCCGTACGACATTGGGGCCGCCTTGGCTATCCACGCCGCGCGCTGCGACTGCACGCGGCCGCCGTCGCCATCCGTGACGACTACAAGGGCGAGGTGCCGGGCAACTATCCCGAGCTGCTGGGTTTGCCGGGCGTCGGCAATTACACGGCTGCCGCCGTCGCCGCTTTTGCTTTTGGCCGCCGCGAGACTGTGGTGGACACCAACATCCGGCGCGTCCATGCGCGGCTCATCTCCGGCCATGCTTTGCCGGCGCCCTCGCTGACTGCGGGCGAGATGCGGCTTGCCGATGCGCTGCTGCCTGAGGAGCGCAGCCTTTCGGTCCGATGGAACGCGTCGGTCATGGAGCTTGGTGCCATGGTGTGCACTGCCCGCAGCCCCAAGTGCGCCGACTGTCCCGTCCGCGCAAGCTGCGCCTGGCTCGCCGCCGGTGAGCCCCCGCCGTCGTACACCCCCAAGGGCCAGTCGTGGCACGGCACCGACCGGCAGGTCCGCGGCGCCGTGATGGCCGTGCTCCGTGAAGCCGCCATGCCTGTTCCGCGCGAGATGTTCGAGCAGGCGCCAGCGGACCTGGGCTTCGGGCCGTCCGGAGTCGGGATCCCGCTGGCCGCGTTGCACCGGCTGAACTCGGCGCCCGAGCAGCTTGAGCGAGCACTGGACGGCCTCCTTCAGGACGGTTTGGCCGAAATGCACGACGGCGGTTTGCGGCTGCCGTCGTAACCGTTGCGTGCCGGGGGTGTCGAGGGGGACGAGTCAAGAGATTTCTTGCTTGCGTCTCCGCCCGGCACCACACCTTGTTCGCACAACCCCGCCTTGTAGGTGGGGTTATGGGAACAAGACCGGGAGATCTGCAACGCGGGGGTGTCGGTTCGGTGACGGCACCGGGCGGCAGTAACGATGTGGGTGCCGTATTCTCCGGTTTGCTGACGTGGCGCCGGGGCGGGCCTACCCTGAAGCATGGGCAAAATGGCATTGGCATTGACCCTCACCGGCACTACCGCACTGCTTCCCGGCTGCCTCACCGAACCCGTGCCGTGCCCCGCAATCGCACAGGCTTCAGGAGTGTCCCTCACGGTGGCCGCCGACTATGTTCCTTCCGTGGGGTCGCTGCGGCTCAAGGCCTGCCAGGACGGCGTTTGCACCGAGGAAACGTTGATGCTCAACCCGGGATACACCGCAGTCGACCAAGGGTGTTCGCCGGACGGTGTGTGCTCTGCGACGTCGTCTCCCGATGGGACGCTGCACGCCTTTATGCAGTTGCCTGTGCTCACGGAATCACCCATGGATGCAACATTGACCGGCACTGCTCCTTCCGGGACTGACCTGCCTACGCGGACCCTGACATTCACCCCGCGGGGTGACTACCCATTCGGGGAGCAGTGCGGGCGGTTCGTCACGGCGAACCTCGTGCTGGACGCCTCGGGGCTGCGGCAGGGTTGAGCTTTTCTTGATGCTGCGGGCATAAGACGCCCGGAAAAGGGTACGGGTGGATTCACAAGCCCTTGAATCCACGCTGGAGGTCTCCTGTGCCGCTGTCTGAACATGAGCGACGGATTCTGCAGAACGTTGAACGCGAGCTCTTCATTGAAGACCCGTCCCTGGCCCGGCGCCTTGAGTCGGGCAAACCCGACGACGGCCGTGTCGCACGCCGGACGTTGGGGCTGGTTGCCTTGGCTGGAGGTGTCTTGTTCTTCCTGCTGGGACTCCTGGAGAATTTGGCAGCGGTAGGCTGGCTGGGATTCCTGGTTGCCGGGATTGCCGCAGGTGATCTCTGGGCGCAGAAGCGCAAGGCATCGGGGCCTGGCGGATCCGCGTACAAGGACCGCTAGGCCGGGCTAGTCGGTTATTTGGCGTCCCAGCCGGACGTAGATGTCCGGCCGCTTGGTCCGCAGGTAGAGGGCGTACACGATCCCGCCGATAAACAAGGCAAACGTGAAGGTCATGAAGATTACTGTCAGGACAGCCGAGCCGCCAATCAGTTCGGGGTAGTTGGTGATGGCCAGCCACGTGATCGCACCAAGGAAAACCACGCTGATCAGGGGTGCCACAATCGTCTTCCAAACAGACTCCGGCGCTGTGCTGCGACGCCTAAGGAAGTAGACGAGGACGGCGCCACTGGTGATGAACATCAGAAGCAGAACAGCGAAGGTGCCGCTGCCGCTGGCGATCGGATAAAGGGCCTCCGGAGCAACCCCCAGCACCGTGAAGACCACTGTGGCGGCAGCCCACACAAAACCAACGGCGACGGCCGATACGTAGGGAGACTTGTGGCGTGGGTGGACCTTCCCCAGGATGGCCGGCAGTGCCCGGTCCTGCGCCAGCGAGAAACTGTAGCGGGCGGAGATGTTCTGAATGGACAACATGCATGCCAGGACACTCGTGATCAGCAGGACCATGGCAACGTCTGCGAAGATCTTGCCGGTCAAGGCTGTCACCGAGTCGTTGAAGAGATTGACGGTGTTCTCCTTGGCTGCCGTTTGGGCATTGCTCGCGCCGAAGAACGCGATGTAGGCCCAGGCTGCCACGGCGTAGAAGATTCCGATTCCTACAACGGCAACGTAAGTGGCACGGCTGATGGTCTTGTCCGGGTTCTTGACCTCATCGCGATAGATGACCGTGGCCTCGAAGCCAAAGAAGTTGCCAACTGCGAACAGGAGTGCCAATCCGAGGGAGGCGTCTGTGAGTGAGGGCAGGGCGAAGCCAGCAGCCTGCACTGCCTCAAGACCATTCGCGCTGAAGGAAACCACGTCAAAGACCACGATGACTGCCACTTCGAGCAGCATCACGATGGTTAGGACCTTGGCTGAGAGATCGATCCTGTTGTAGGCAAGGACCGTTGTCACGGCAGTGATCCCGAGTGCATACCAATACCAAGCGATATCAGGTCCACCCAGCGTGTTCACCACGAACCCTTGAAGCGTGACGCCAAAGAACGACGGTGCAAAAAACCCGATGAAGATATAGCCAAAAAGTGCCAGAAGTGCGCCGCCAAGGCCAGCCGGTTTGCCAAGGCCCGCTGTGACAAAGGAATAGAAGCCACCGGCACCCTGGACGCTGCGGCTCATCTTCACAAAGCCCACCGAGAAGATCAGCAGCATCAGCGTGACCAGCATGTAAATTGCCGGCGCCGTCTTTCCACTGAACATGAGCAGCACCGGAAGCGTTCCGGCCACTGTTGCCAAGGGAGATGAAAAAGCGAGCACATTCATGACGAGCTCGCCCACGCCCATGTTTCCGCTGAGCCGGTTTTCCTGCGTTCGACGCGCCGTCTTTGGTGCGTCGTTGATCGTGGTGTTGTTCATGTAATCCTCGTCACTGATTCCTGAGTCCTGAATCACGGTATCGGCGGGCTGCTGCGGGGTGGTGTGCCGAGTTGGGACACCACCCCGCAGGCCGTGTGCGACAGCAGGTTTGGCGAACCTAGCCCGCGGTGTACGCCCCATCCACAACGACTTCACTGCCGCTCATGTACGACGACTCATCGGACGCGAGAAACAGTACTGCTGCGGCTATTTCTTCAGGCCGCGCCCACCGGCCAAAAGGAAAGCTCTCCGGCGGCAAGGCTGTGCCGGGATCAGTGCTGTTGAGCACCATGGGCGTTGCGGTCTCCCCCGGACAAACCGCGTTTACCCGGATACCGTCCGATGCCAGTTCGAGTGCCGCTGCCTTCGTCATTCCCCGGAGCGCCCACTTGGAAGCCACGTACGCAAAGTTGTCCTCGAAGGCCACCAAGCCGGAGGTGGAACAGATATTCACTATTGATCCCCCTCCGGCATACCGCATCGCAGCGATGACACTTTGCATGCCCAAGAAAGGACCAACCTGGTTCACGTCGATGACAGACCTGTATATTTCCTCGGTGGCACTCTCGACTCTTGTCGATCGAAAAATGCCCGCGTTATTGACAAGGACTGTCGGCGGTCCCAACGTAGCCTCGCAGTGCTGTACAACCTCTCCCCAATCGTTGGCTGAGGCCACGCTCCGGTTGGCAAGGAACCGGAAGTTGGCGGATCCCAATTCCTCTGCGAGAACCGGCCCCTGACCTTCAACAAGGTCGAAACCCACCACTTTCGCACCTTCGCGTACCAGCGCCCGCACATGTTCCACTCCCATGCCACTGGCCGCGCCGCTCACAATGGCAACTTTGCCTTTGACTCGATCCATGGTGTTCTCTTTCTGCACTTCGGGGATCACTGCGCGGTGAATGCTCCATCAATGATGAGTTCGCTTCCGCTCATGTAGGAGGATTCGTTGGAAGCGAGGAATACGACGGCGGCGCTGATCTCCTCCGGTTGGGCCCACCTTTTGAAGGGCAGTTCGTCAGCGGGCGGAAGCGCACCCGAGGGCGTATCCGCGATGGCCCGGATCATCGGCGTATCAGTGTCGCCAGGACAGACAGCATTAACCCTGATTCCATCCGCTGCCAGTTCCAGCGCGGCGGCCTTCGTCATTCCCCGGACCGCCCACTTTGATGCGACGTAGGGGAAAAGGTCGGCGAAAGCCACCAAGGCAGCAGTGGAAGCGATGTTGATGATGGATCCGCCGGCTTCCCTGAGGGACGGAATCAAGGCCCGCATTCCCAGGAAGGTGCCGACCTGGTTGATGTCGATGACGCGCCGGTAGTCTTCCTCAGTCACCTTCTCCAGGGTTTGCAGCGGCGAGATCCCGGCGTTGTTGACCAACACATTTGGGGTTCCGAAGTGTTGGCGCCCCGCGGAGACTACCCTGTCCCAGTCCTCGGCGCTTCTCACGTCCCCTCGGAGGAACAGCAGCTTGTCTTCGCCATGCTCGTCCACAAGTTGGGGTCCGGCTCCTTCCTTGAGGTCGAAGGAGATTACCCGTGCACCCTCCTCGATCATCCGGCGTGTATGGCTGACGCCCATACCGCTGGCTCCACCGCTGATGACAGCGATTTTTCCGGCCAGACGTTCTGTCATGTTTTTTCCTTTGAGTTGTTTGTGAGTAGTGCCGCACAAGCGCTTTATTGGCGGCCGATCTTTTCGTAGACCGCAGGTTTTGATTTCTTGAGCCATCGCGCGTAGGTAAACCCACCTACGCAGACAACGGGAATCATCAGCGTGAACAAGAGCGAAGCCACCGGGCCGGCGCCGATAAGGGTGTCAACGTTCAGGAAGCTCAGAATCAGCACCACCACGAGGCCGCCCAGCGCCAATGCAGGCGCTACGGTGGTCTTCCACGCTCCGCGGCCAGGTACTTTGTTGTGCTTGAAATAGACCAGCACGGCGGCGGAAACCAAGACAAGGAGTGCCACGACCACGATGGCGCCGAGCCCGTTGAGGCGTATATACACCGTGAACGCGTCAGTACCTACAGCTTCAAAGGCGGTTCCCACAGCAATGGCAAGCACTGCGGCGATCTCCATGGCGGTGACGATGAGTGAAGCAACGAATGGCGAATGGTGCCGACGATGCGCCACCCCCAGGCTGCGAGGCAGTACGCCGTCTTTACCCAAGGAATACGCGTACCGTGCCACCGCGTTGTGCTGGGCCAACAAGCAGGCAAACGTAGATGAAATCACGAGGACATTGATGATTCCTGGTACGACGCTTCCAACATAGGTGACGGCAAGGTCACCGAACATGGACGCTACGGCACCGCCGGCCTGTGCCTCGGCTACGCCCTTTGAACCCAAGGCTGTCAGCATTGCCCAGGCGGCCACGATGTAGAACACTCCGATGAGGAGCACTGCCACATACGTTGCCCTGGGCACGGTCTTGTTGGGATCCTTGGCTTCTTCCCGGTAAATGGCCGAGGACTCGAAGCCTCCGAAGCACAGCATGGCGAACAACAGGACGAGTCCGAAGTTGCCTGCGCTGGCTCCGTCCCAGGTGAGGGCACTCACCGGCGGACCATCGGGGCCACCGTCAAAGAAGACCCTCAGATTGAAAACGAGGACGAGGACGACTTCCAGGATCAGCGCAACACCAAGCGTTTTGGCGGAGAATTCAATCCGGCGGTAGGCCGCCACTCCTGCCAGAACCGCACCGAGAAGTCCGTAGACGTACCAAGGAAGGTCCGGGCCGTGGAAAGTGTCAACCACTAACTGGCGGCCGTACACGCCAAAGGCGGCCCAAGTGGAAAGCAGGAGCACCAAGTATCCGGACATGGCCAGGAATGCCCCACCCAGGCCGGCGTCCTTTCCCAGTCCTGCGGTGATGTACGCATAGAAGGCGCCTGGCCGTTCAACGTACCGCGTGACAGCCGTGTACCCCACGGAGAACAACAGCAAAATCAGGGTGGCGACTGCCAAAGCAGCAATGATTCCGCTGCCCCCGAATGCGATCATTGACGGCATCAAGCCGACCACCACAAGCAGAGGCGCAGCCCAGGCGACGACGGAGAAAAGAATGCTGCCCACTCCGAGTTGCCCACGGAGTTCAATTGTTGGGGATTCAAGGTTGATTGGGAGTACCGATTCAGATTCGGTATCGGCGTATTTGCTCATTTCATGTCCCTATCGAATTACTTCAGGTAATTGAGTAGGTCGAGGCTTCCTGCAGGTACATCAGCGGACCTAGGAACGACTGTAGGCTAACGAGCGTTAGTTAGGCAATAGTTTCCGGTTGAAAGACTTCGAGGACGGAGCGGGTCAACCTGACGGCATTGTCCAGCAGGCCATCAAGCTCCTCCTCGCTGCCGCTCCAGTCGGTCCAGCGCGCAGCACCATCCAGCAGCGTGAAAACCACGCGTGCTCCTTGACTTGGGAAGCAGTAGCCCATCTCTTCGGCCGCTGCGGCGTACATCGCGGCATGGAGGTCAACCCACAGCTCGACTTCCGCCCTCACGTCGTCGTTCAGAAAGCGGGCAACCCTGTCAGTGGCAACAAGCAGATCCCATAGGTCCGCCTCCGGCCGCTGCAGTTGCTGGGCAAGGTGGAACCGAACAAGCTCGGCCCAGTACTCCTGGGGTGAATCAGCCCTTTCGGCGCAGTTAAGGAGATCACGAGCGAAGGTGTGAGTGAACCAGCGCAGAGACTCCGCCACAATTTCGTCCCTGCCTTGCGGAAAGCTCGAATAGAGGCTTGGGGCCTTCATGCCCAACTCGCGGCCCAGGGTTCGCATGGTCACGGAGTTGTAGCCCTGCGTGGTTGCCAAGCGCAGAAAGGCTGCGAGAATGCGGCGCCTGGCGGGTGTTTGCGAGGACCAATCGCGGCTCGCCAGGAACTCCCTGACGGCGGTATTCGCCCGGTCGCGGGGCAACTGGCTCATCTCATCCAATTCAACTGGGAGTAACGTCTCCTCTCCAGTATAACTAACTAACGGTCGTTAGTAGAGTTAAGCGCTGAAGGTTCACTCCGGGCGGAGCCAGATGGAATCGCCCCTCTGGATTTCCGGCATGCAGCTCGCGATACCGCCGGCGACCTGACCCACTAGCAGCTCGTCGGAATAGCAATCGCGGCTTGCGATAGTGGCTCCAGCGGCTGAAAGTGTCAGAGACCCGGAAGGCACCGGCCTCATCTGCCTGCTCGCTTGGGCCATCATGAACCACTCGCCAGTCCATGGAATATCTATTAACGGGGAGGCTTCAGGAGCGGCGAAGGTTTTCACCGTGTGCTTGCTCCGGCAAAGCCTGCGGACCAGGATGCGCTCGGGAGTGTTCAGCAGAAGGCAGGCCATCCGGAGATCCGGCCCATGGGGTCCACCAAAAGTGACGGTGAGCGTGTGCGTGAAAGGAGCGTCGTCACAAGTGGCCCCGGGAAGTGTGCCGAAACCAACCGGACCAACAGATGTTTCCTGAACTGCCATGCTGTCCGAGCCTCCATCGCTGGAAAAGGAAAAGCGAACCGCAACGCACGGAACAGTGCCAGGTCCAAGCGCTGCGGTTCGCGGTCTTTGAGGCGGGTTCAGGAACCCGGGTACGGCCAGGGCGTGGCTTCGCTGATGTCGCGGCCTTCTGCCATGTCCTTGAGTAGGCGGTGGACGTTCCTGCCGGACCGCTTCAACTGGTGATCGCTCCGCTCGCCAAGGTCCGTCTCGTTGCAACGAGCCGAGGCGCGCAACCACTCGACGTGCCGTCCCTGTGCGAGCTTCCTGTTCATCATCGGAATCAACTCTCCGAAAACTAGTGGTGCCATTTGGTCACTTCCAGAATCCGTCTTTTGGAGCAATGCCAACCGTGTCAGTTTGGGACACCGGACACGTCAGGCCCGCCCGGCCTCGCCGGGATCCAGTGCGAGGGCCAAGTGTTTGCTTGAACGGCCTGGATCGATCTGCGAGACCTGCATTGCGCAACTGAACCCGTCCGTGAGGACAAGATCGGCACCGCCTGCGAGCGCAGGCACCATGGAGTGCTCGGCAACCTTCATGGACAGATCAAAGTGTTCCGCCTCAAAGCCGAAGTTGCCTGCCACGCCGCAGCAGGACGAGGATTCCACCACTCGTGGCACGCCCCAGGCTTCCAGGACGCGTTTCTGGGCGCCCGAACCAAAAACAGCGTGCTCGTGGCAGTGTGTTTGCAGCACAGCGGATTCGGGCGGCGCCGCGGTGGGCTTCCACCCGCGTTTGATCGCCTCGTCGACAGCCACAGAGAACGACCGGACCCTCGCCGCAACCCGGGTGGCGGCTGCCCCGCCCACCAACTTCGGACCTTCGTCGCGGATGGTCGCCGCGCAGCTGGGTTCGAGGACCACTATGTCCCGTCCTGTACCGTCGTCGAGCTTGCTGATCAACCGGGCCAGCCGCCGTCGGGCACCTTCACGTTGCCCGGTGGAGATCCAGGTGAGGCCGCAGCAGGCGTCCGGTGTGCAGCCTACGGAGTTGCCTGAGTCGCGGAGGACCCGGGCCGCAGCCGGCACCACCTCCGGCCGGAAGGCACGCGTAAAGCTGTCGATGAAGAGTAGGACGTCGCCGTTGTCGGCGAAGCCGGCCTCCCGTACACTCCGCCGGATCCTGGCCTGTTGCGCGAAGTCCGGGAGCCGCCGTCGTGCACTGATTCCCAGCCATTCACCCACCAGACGGAACGGGCGGAACGCGGTCCCCGCGTTGGCGACGGAGGCAACCCGGGTGAGCAGCGGAAGCCAACGCGGCAGCCAGCCGATCGAATAATGCGTGAATGGCCGGAGGCGGCCACGGTAATGCTCGTCGACCAGCTGCGACTTGGCCTCGGCGATATCCACACCGGTGGGGCAGTCGGCGGAGCAGGCTTTGCAGGACAAGCAGAGGTCCAGGGCCTCCCGCACTTCCGGGTTGGACCAGCCGTTGTGACTGGTTCCCTTGGTCCGCGTCAATTCCTGGAGGACCCTCGCCCTGCCACGCGTTGAGTCCTTCTCGTCCTTGGTTGCCCGGTAGCTCGGACACATGAAACCACCGGACGTGGCCCGGCAGCGCCCCACCCCGATGCAGGCGTGCGTATTACCGACGAACGGACTCGCCACAGGCAGCAGGCCGCGGTCCCCTGGGGAAGGCACGACGACGGCACCCGGGACTGCGGGCAACTCGCCGTGGCCCGGGCCGGGTTGGGGGACACCTTCAAGTGCCAGCGATGCCGAGAAGGGCTCAGGGTCCACGATGATCCCGGGGTTAAGGATTCCTTGCGGGTCCCAGAGGTTCTTGTAGGCCGAGAAGATGGCCATCATCGTGTGGGAGTACATCACCTCAAGCAGCTCGCTCCGTGCACGGCCGTCACCGTGCTCACCGGAAAGAGAGCCACCGTAGGCCACTACCAACCTGGCCGCCTCGCGGGTGAAAGCGCTGAAAGCCTTGAGCCCTTCCTCGCTGCGGAGATCGTAATCCAGGCGCATGTGGATACAGCCCGCACCGAAGTGCCCGTACATGAACGGGGTGTAGCCGTACTTCTGTACCAAAGGCAGGAGCTCCGCGAGGTAATCCGCCAGCCTCTCAGGTGCTACCGCGGAATCCTCCCAGCCCGGCCAGGTCTGGACACCGTCGATCCTCCGGGAGGATAGCCCGGCACCGTCCTCGCGGACCCGCCATAATTTGGCGCGCTCTGCCGGCTCTGTGACGATTGCGTGGTCCACGACCCGGCCTTCGGCCCTCAGTTTCTCCAGCAGGCCCTCACAAGCAGTGCCCGCCTCCTCAAGGGTGTCAGCCGAAAATTCGACCATGAGGAAAGCTTTGCCGGAAGGCAGCGAATCGACGCTGGCGGCGCCCCTTCGATGGCGCATGATGTCCACGATCGAGGCATTCAGTCCCTCGATGGCGCTTGGCTTGGCCGCGAGGATGGTCATGACATCGCGGGCAGAATCTATAGTGTCCACGTATCCGAGACACAACAGCGCCGTGGTGCGCGGCTTGGGGACGAGGCCTACCTTGGCGCGCACAATCAGCGCGCAGGTCCCTTCGCTGCCTGCCAGGGCCCCTGCGACATCCAAACCGCTCTCGGGCAGAAGATGGCCCAAATGGTATCCGGAAACCTGCCGCGGAATGTTCTGCAGTTCCGTGCGAAGAGGCGCCAGGTTCGCCTGCGCCAGCTCCTGCAAGCCTTCCAGCAGTTCCTTTGCCCGGGCAACGGAGTGCCGGTCTCCGGCGTCCACTGCACGCAGGAAGCCGCGGCCGGCGTGCAGGTAGGCCCCGTCCACGGTGACGATTTCCACTTCCCTCACATGGTGGGTCATCCGCCCGTACGCCACTGAGTGGTTCCCGCAGGCGTCGTTGCCAATGGAACCGCCAATGGTGGCCCGTGTCACGGAGGAGGGGTCCGGCGCGAACGTCAGCTCCCCCTGGGTGGCCTTCTCAACGTAGGAACGCAGTTCACCGAGGACTGCGCCCGCTTCGACCCAAACCGCATCCTGGCCGGCGTCGAGGTTTCCTATGGACCTCATGCGACGGGACAGGTCGATCACCAAACCGTCGCCGATCGCGTTTCCGGCCATCGACGTTCCGCCGCCGCGGGCCGTGATGGGGACGCCGATAGCCGAGCACGCCCGCACAACTTTCCTGACGTCGTCGACGCTTGCCGGGAAGGCGACGGCGGCAGGCCGGACCCGGTAGTTGGAAGCGTCGTAGGAGTACTCCGAAAGCCTCCGCGGAGAGTCGTCCACTTCGATGCCCTGCGTGCGCAACTCCAGCAGCAACTGCCTCAGGTTCGTGTTCTCATGGTCACCATGGGGCATGGTCGCGTTCTCCGTTCGTTGTGATCCGAAGGAAGTGTAGGCAGCCGGGATGGGTGCCGCAGTGTGCCAAAACAGAACGGGCACGGTGGATGGTTCCACCGTGCCCGTTACGTTGAAGCAGGCTGGCTACTTCTGGAATTCGGACAGGTTGTCCTTGGTGATCAAGGTGAAAGGCAGTGTGTAGCGGTTCTCCACGTTGCCTCCCTTGAGGAAGTCGGTGACGACTTCGACTGCCTTGACGCCCTGCCCGGCCGAGTCCTGGCGGACGGTAGCGGTCATGGTTCCGGCCTTGATGCCGTCCAGTGCAGGGTTGGTACCGTCAACACCGACAACGGCCTTGAACTCCGCCGTGCGGCCGGCATCGGTAATGGCAGAGGCTGCACCAATGGCCATCTCGTCATTGTTGGCAACCACTGCGTCGATCTCGCCCGCCCCGAAGCGCTGCAAGGTGTCTTCCATGTTGCGCTTGGCCTCGTCACGGCTGCCCTTCGCCTGGAATTCAGCCACAACCTTGAAGTTCTTGTTGATCTTGCTGTCGAAGCCCTTCTTACGGCGATCGGTCCAGGAGGCGCCGTAGATGCCCGCCGCGAAGACGATGTCCCCGCCTTCCGGCATGGTCTTGTTCAGGTATTCGGCCTGCATTTCCCCGGCCACGGTATCGTCCACGCCGATGTAGCTCTTGTAAGCAACGTCGGCGCCTTCTGCGAACTCCGTGGACAGGATGAAGAGCGGAATGTTGGCTTCGATAACGCGCTTGGCTGCGTTCTGGCTGCCTTCGCCGTCCAAGGGCTGAAGGATGACCGCGTCCACCTGGCGGGTGAGCAGGTCCTCCACTTGGTTGAGTTCGCTGCCGACGTCCTTCTTGGAATCGGTGATGTTGAGCTTGACGCCCTTTTCATCAGCGGCCTTCTTCATGGCGTCCGTCATGTGTGCCAGGTCAGGGTCCTGCAGGTCCAGGACCACAACGCCGATGTTGTAGGTCTTGCCTGCCCCCTCGGAACTGCTGGCGTTGCTGCTGCCGGCGCACCCGGTGAGGGTAAGGGCACCTGCGGCCAGCATGGCCGTCGCTGCAGCGAGCTTCTGTCGCATTCCCATGGTTGTTCCTTTCGATGTTTCTTGATGCTGGGAAGATGTGTTGCTTGGTTGATATGGGCCCTGGGTTGCGGGCCCGGTTGTGCTGGTTAGTCGGACTTCCAGCGGTTCAGCAGCACGGCAAGGACGAGGATCACGCCCTGCACGCCCTGCTGGAAGTACGAGGAGACGCCCATCAGGTTCATGCCGTTCATCACGACGCCCAACAGCAGCACGCCGATCACTGTGCCCCGTATGGTGCCGACGCCGCCGAAGAGGCTGGTGCCACCAATTACGACGGCGGCAATCACCTGAAGTTCATAACCGGTACCTGCAACTGGTGCCGCCCCGTCGAGTCGGGCAGCCAGGACCAAGCCACCCAGTGCTGCCGTCAAGCCACCGATCAGGTAGACCATGAACAGGACACGGCCTGTGGAGATGCCGACCTTCTTGGCGGACTCCTCATTGCCGCCCACGGCGTAAACGTGGGAGCCGAACTTGGTGCGGCTGAGGACGAATTCACAGATGACGGCAGCAATCAGGAAGATGATCACGGGAACCGGGATGGGCCCCACAAATCCGGATCCAAGCCATTCTGCCGGTCCGCTGAGTCCGGAAACCACCTGCCCGTCGGTCACAACCAAGGCCGCCGTACGGGCGATCGCCATGGTGGCCAAGGTCGCAAGGAAGGGCAATATTGCTCCCCACACCACCATTGCTGCACTGAGGAAACCGACCAGCAATCCCACGGCGAGTCCCGCGATCAGCGGTAACCAGAAAGCCCCGCCGCTCGCAGGAGCCATGATGGCGAACACCATGCCGGCCAGCCCGACGATCGAGCCGACCGACAAATCGATGCCCGCCGTGATCATGACAAAAGTCATTCCAAGCGCGATGAGGCCGATGATGGAGGACTGCCGGACTACGTTGACCAGGTTGTTGATGGTCAGGAAGTTCGGGGCAGCCACCGCGAGGAAGATGATGATGAGGGCAAAGAAGATCAAGATCCCGTAGTCCCCCACAAAACGTTTGACCTTGGTGGACAGGGACCCGTCCTTGAGGTCGGCGGGGCCGAGCTTGGTCTTCAGGTTTTCCATGGTGAGGGTCATGATGTGCTCCCGCTTGTAGTCGTTCCACGGGCCGCCATGGCGTCCACTACAGGCAGTGACGAGGTGCTGCCGATCTTGCGGCGCTCCTCGGGGATGCCGTCACCAGTCTCGACGTAGTCGTCCAAGGTGCCGTGGGAAATGAGGTGGGCAACCTGGGCTTCGGTGACGTCTCCCACGTGGAAGCGTCCGACTACCTGCCCCTGGCGCATGACGGCGAACCTGTCGGCCACGGCAAAGGCCTCGTCCAGCCGGTGGGTAATGATAATGACGGCAATGCCAAGGTCCTTGAGGCGCTGTGTCACCTCGATGAGCTTGTCCACCTTTGCCACCGACAAGTTGGCGGTGGGCTCATCCATGATGATGAGGCGGGCATCGAAGGCCAGCGCGCGTCCGATGGCGACGGCCTGCCGCTGGCCACCGGACAGGCGCTTGACCTTAAGCCGGGGGTTGATGGGAATGTCCAGCCGGTCCAGCACACGCTTGGTTTCGGCTTCCATCTTCTTTCGGTCGATGATGCGCAGGAAGGGGCCAAGAATGTTTTTCTGCGGTTCCCGTCCCAGGAACACGTTGGTCCGGACATCCAGGTTGTCGGCCAAGGCAAAGTCCTGGTAGACCATCTCGACTCCCTGGTCGCGGGAGGCTGACGGCGTGGGGAACTCGGTCTTCCTGCCATCCAGCTCGATCGAGCCCCGATCGGGTTGGTAAACACCCGTCAGTACCTTCATGAGCGTGGACTTGCCGGCGGCGTTGTCTCCTAGAAGAGCGAAGGTCTCGCCGGGCATGACATCGATGCTGACACCGCGCAATGCGGACACCGCCCCGAATGTCTTGTGTATGTCCTTGAGGGCGACCAAGGGAGGGGTCGCAGGTGGTGCGTCGGTCATCTCATCCTCGTTTGATAGGGCCATGCAAATGAACCGGTGAAACACCTTTGACGGCGGCCAATCAAACTACATTGTTTGACTCTGCAGTTCGCGGGAAATTCCAAGGAAGCCCCGTTACTGCGTGACCCTCGCCACACTGTTTCACTTACTTGAACTTTGACGGATTGGAGGATGGGACATGTGTGCCAGTTTGGAACACCGCCCTGCCCTGAATTGTTGCCACGGGAAACAATTCAATTCCTTAAAGGACAAAGCCCGGCCCAGGCATGGATAGTTGCGAAAGAATCCATGCCCAAGCCGGGCAGTCAGTGGGCTACGCGGACAGATCCACCCTTATCGCGGCACCCGTCCGCGCCGATTTCTCCGCCGCATCCGCGAGGATGAGGGCAGCACGACCGTCCTCGAACCCCGGGCTCCGGGAAGGCAGGCCACGGACCGCCCGGAGGAATTCAGCTACCTCCAGCCGGTACGCCTCCGCGTACCGTTCAAGGAAGAAGTTTTGGTAGGGACCTATGCCTTCCACGGACCTGGCACCCCAGTGCCGGACCAGGCTGTCGTTCTTGTTGGCCACTTGGAGCAGGCCGCTGGATCCGAAAGCCTCGATGCGTTGGTCATAGCCATACGCGGAATGCCGGGAGTTCAGGATCGTCACGAGTTCATCCTTGGATCCCCGCAGGGTGACCACGGTCGAATCGAAATCACCTGCCGTGCGGATGCTGTCGCTGAACACATTGGCGCCCCGCGCGGAAACCTCAACGATGTCCGGGATGAAGTACCGCGCCATGTCCAGGTCGTGGATGGTCATGTCGCGGAATATCCCGCCCGATTGAGGCAGGTACGCTGCCGGGGGCTCCCCCGGGTCCCGGCTGGTGATGATCAATTGCTCCAACGCGCCGATCTCGTCCGCTGCCACGCGGCGTTTGAGCTCCACAAAGTGCCTGTCGAAGCGCTTGTTGAAGCCCAGGGCAACAGGGACGTCGCTTGCTGCCGCCTTGGCTCTGAGAGCGTCGACGCGGGAAATTTCCAAGTCGATGGGCTTTTCGCACAACACCGGCACACCGGCGTCGATCGACTTCTCCATCAGGTCCACGTGCGTCGCGGTTGGAGAAGCCACAATGACTGCATCGACTTCCCCCGAAGCAAACACTTCCTGCGGGTCGTCGCTCACACGGCCGCCGAACTCGGCAGCTGTTTGCTTTGCACCTTCAATAAAGGGGTCGCAGACCCAAGCGAGTGTCGCTTCTTCCAAGGTTGCCAAACTCATGGCATGAACTTGACCAATTCTCCCGGTCCCGAACAGGCCCACTCTGATCTGTTGCGTCATTGCAGATCTCCGATGGTGATATGGAAATAAGGGTGGTTGCTAATCGATTTTTTGCCGGCCCAGGCGGGCATAAACATCCGGACGCTTTGAGCGCAGGAAGTAGGCATAAAGAATCCCGCCAAAGAACAAGGCGAAAGTGAAGGTCATGAAAATTGCGGTCATGACGGTCGAGCCGCCAATCAGCTCGGGGTAATTTGCGATGGCCAGGTAGGTAATCAGGCCGAGGAAGATCACGCTGACAATTGGCGCGAGGATGGTCTTCCACACCGATTCCGGAGCAAAGCTTCGGCGGCGCACGAAGTAGACGAGTACGGCAAAGCTCGTGATGAACATCAGGAGCAGGACAGAGAAGGTGCCGCTGCCGCTGGCGATCGGGTAGAGGGCTTCCGGGGCAACCCCCAGCACCGTGAAGATCACGGTGGCCACTGCCCAGATCAAACCAACCGCCACCGCAGACAAGTATGGAGACTTATGGCGGGGGTGGACGCGACCCAAGGCCTTGGGAAGTGCTCCGTCGGCCGCAAGCGAGAAGCTGTACCGGGCGGCGATGTTCTGGATGGAGAGCATCGAGGCCAGGATCGAGGTGATCAGCAGCACCACGCCGATGTCAGCGAAAATCTTGCCCACCAATGCAGTTGCGCCGTCGTTGAACAGGTTCACCGTGTTGGCCTCTGCGGCGGCTTGGACGTTGTCCGCTCCCAGGAACGCCGTGTACGCCCATGCCGCCACGGCATAGAAGAGACCGATACCCACGACGGCCAGGTAGGTAGCCCTGGGGATGGTCCGGTCCGGGTTCTTGACCTCGTCACGGTAGATGACCGTTGCTTCGAAACCGAAGAAGTTACCAACGGCGAACAGCAGGGCCAGGCCGAGTCCGGCGTCAGTGATCCATGGCATGGAGAATCCCACTCCCTGGGATACGTCGCCGGAAGCGAAAGCCGCCACGTCAAACACAATGACCACGGCCGATTCGAGCAGCATGACCACCGTCAGGACCTTCGCGGAAAGATCGATCCGGTTATACGCCAGAATCGTGGTTACCGCGATGATTCCCAGCCCGTACCAGTACCACGGGATCTCCGGACCACCGAGGGTGTTCACCACGAAGCTTTGCAGCGTGAGGGCGAACAGTGACGGCGCAAAGAACCCGATGAACACGTACCCCACCAGGGCGAGGAGCGCGCCTCCCAGCCCTGCCGGCTTTCCGAGGCCGGCCGTCACGAAGGAGTAGAACCCACCCGGTGCCTCGACGCTCCGGCTCATTTTGACGAATCCCACCGAGAAGATCAGCAGCATCAAAGTCACCAGGAGATAGATGCCTGGAGCCGTGTGGCCGCTGAAAAGGAGCATCACAGGCAACGTGCCTGCAACGGTGGTCAGCGGGGAGGAGAACGCGAGCACGTTCATCACGAGCTCACCCACTCCCATGTTGCCGCTGAGCTTGTGCTCCTGCGTATGGGTCGGCGTTATCGTCGTACCTCTTGTAGTGCTTGACATGTAATCCTCGTCACGAAAGTTGTGGTGCTGAATCACACTACCGACGCGGATTGTGGGAGCACTGTACCAGCTTGAGACAGGTCTTTTGGAGCGGTTCCGCCCAGCTTTTTCAGGTCAACCACGTCATTGAGGGGCTGACCCGTTTTCCACTGCTGCAGGTTCCGTGCAAAGCAGTCCACCACCCGGCCGCGCCAGCCGACCAGGTCGCCGGAAGCATGGGGCGACACCAGGATATTGTGACGGCTCCACAGGGGATTTTCCGCCGCCAACGGCTCCTGCTCAAAGACGTCCAAGGCCGCCGCACCCAGGTGCCCTGAGTCAATGGCATCAAGGAGATCCTGCTCCACCACTACAGCACCGCGGCCGACATTGACCAGGCGCGACCCCGGACGCATTTTGTCGAACCGCGCCGCGTTGAACAGCCCGCGGGTCTCCTCCGTGAGCGGAACCGTCAGCACGACGTCCTGCGCCTCGCCGAGCAGCGCATCCAGATCGTCGAAGGAGGCGATGGCGCCCAACTGCGCATCGTCCCGGGCAGTCCGCCCGACGACGGTCACGTCCATGCCCGCCGCGCGCAGCAGCAGCACCGTTTCGCGGCCCACCGGGCCCGGACCCACCACCAGAACCTTACGCCCGAGCAGCGGCTCCGTCTCGCGGTGCTGCCAGATCCGCGCCTGTTGCAGCTCGATGGTGCGGCGCAGGTCTTTGGTGAACATCAACAGGACCCCAAGGACCCATTCCGCGATGGGCCGCTCACAGACGCCCCTCGAGTTGCTGACCACGATGTCGCTGTTCACGACTTCCTCGGTCATCAGGCTATCCACGCCAATGCTGGATGTGTGGATCCACCGCAGTCCCCCCGGTCCCACTTCCCGCAGGAGCTTGGTCCGGAAATCGTTGAGGAACAGAATCTCCGTGCCCGGCAGCGCAGCCCTGAACTCGTCCGCCGTCCGGACCACCACCACCTCGGCTTCTGCCTCCAGGCGCTCAACGGGAGGAACCGGGCGGCCCTCCTGGACAATGACTATTACTTTTGGTCGTGACACGCGTGCTCCTTTTTTGCTCGTCGTTGCGGTTGTTTACCAGCCGCCTTGCCAGCCGCTCATCAGGCCGTAGGGAAGCCGTTGCGGTTCTTCATCCGGCAAGCCCTTGAGGAAGTCGAAGTCACAACCTTCATGGGCCTGGTTCACGTGGTCGATGAACAACCGGCCGTAGCCGCGGCGGTACTTCGGCTCGGGCAGCTTGAGCTCGGCGAGCCGGGCTTCGATTTCTTCCGCGGGGAGGTCCAGGTCAAGGCGCTGGTTTTCGACGTCCAGCACGATCGGGTCGCCGTCGCGGACGATCGCCAGCGGACCACCGACGGCGGCCTCGGGCGATACATGTAGCACGGTTGTGCCAAATGCCGTGCCGCTCATGCGGGCATCGGAGATCCGCACAATGTCGCGGATTCCCTTGCGCAGCAGCTTCTGCGGGATGGGCAGCATGCCCCACTCCGGCATACCAGGCGCACCCACGGGACCGCTGTTGCGGAGCACCAGGACAGAGTCCTCGGTGATGTCCAGATCAGGATCGTCGATCCTGCGGCCGAGGTCGTAGATGTCCTCGAAGACAATGGCCGAGCCCTTGTGCTGCAGCAGGTCCTTGGAAGCTGCGCTCCGCTTGATCACTGCACCGTTCGGCGCCAGGGAACCACGGACGACGGCGATGCCTCCTGATGCGTCAAAGGGAGCCTCGAGCGTGCTCACGACGACACCGTCCGGCTCGGGCGCCGATTCATAACCCGTTGCGAGGGATTCGCCCGTGACGGTCAGGGCATCCCGGTTCAGCAGCGGGTCCAGTGCCTTCAGAACGGTGGGAATACCGCCCACCTCGAAGAGTTGCTTCACGAGGTACTCGCCGGAAGGACGGACGTTTGCGATCCGCGGTGTTCGCTCCGAAATCTCGTGGAAGCGGTCCAGCGGCAGTTCGTAGCCGACCCTCCGGGCCAGGGCCAGCAGGTGGACCACGGCGTTCGTCGAACCACCAACAGCCATCAGCAGGGTGATGGCGTTGTCGAAGGCTTCCTTAGTGAGGATTTCGCTGGGCTTCGGACCTGACAGGGCCATTTCCACGGCGCGGCGTCCTGTGGCTTCCGCTGCTTGCCCGCGGCGGGAATCGACAGCCGGAATGGATGCGCTGCCGGGGAGGCACATGCCCAATGCCTCCACGAGGGAAGTCATGGTGGAGGCCGTGCCCATCTCGCTGCAGTGGCCGGCGGAGGGCTTGGCGGCCGACTCGAGTTCGTCGAAGTCGGCCTCGGTGATCCTGCCTGCCCGGAGCTCGTCGGCGTACTTCCAGGTGTCCGTGCCGACCCCCAGCTGCTTGCCACGGAAGTGGGCCGGCTCCTGTGGGCCACCCGTCAACATGATGGTGGGGATGTCGGCGCTGGCCGCGCCCATGAGCTGGGCGGGAACCGTCTTGTCGCAGCCGCCGAGGAGCACGATCGCGTCCAGCGGGTAAGCCCGGATGGATTCCTCGACGTCCATGGCCATCAGGTTCCGGAACTGCATGGCGGAGGGCTTCATCAGGCTCTCACCCAGGGAGATGGTGGGGAACTCCAGCGGCAGGCCTCCGGCCATCAGGACGCCGCGCTTCACGGCCTCGGCAAGAAGCTTGAAGTGGATGTTGCAGTTGACCAGCTCGGACCAGGAATTGGCAATGCCGATCACCGGACGGTCCTTGATGGCGAAGCGCGAGAAGCCTTCGGCCTGGATGGCGGTGCGGTGCACGAATCCGGTGAGGTCGTGCGGCGCGAACCAGCGGGCACTGCGGAGATCGTTGTAGTTCGACTCAGGCATATCTTTCAAAGCTCCTTGGCTTGTCTGTCTTGTGACGTCGTGTCGGATGAGGTCTTGGGTGAGGCGGCTACGCGGCGGACGTGCCGCCGTCGAACGCCATGCTGGTTCCGGTGGCGAAGGTGCCTTCGACCGCCAGGAAGTAGATGGCCGCGGCGACTTCCTCCGGGTCCGCGAGCCGGAGGAGAGGCACGGTGCTTTCCTTCTGCTGCAGTGCCAGAACGGGGTCCGGTTCCGACTCAAGGCCCGAGCGCAACATGGGCGTGTCAATCGGGCCGGGGCACACAGCGTTGACGCGGACGTCGGGGGCGAGTTCCAAAGCCAGGGCCCGGGTGAGTCCCACCACTCCGGCCTTGGCTGCGCAATAATGGGCCAGTCCGGCAACACCCATGGCCGCCAGGTCAGAGGCAACGTTCACGATTGCCCCTCCCCCGGACCTGCGCATGTGCAGGCCGGCTTCCCGGGCGACGAAGAAGGTGCCGGAGAGGTTGGTGTCCAGTACCTCGCGCCAGCGGCGCTCGTCCAGGTCTTCGAGGGGCGCGTAGCCCGCCACCCCGGCGGCGTTGACGGCAACGTCGAGCCCGCCGAGTGAGTGGATCGCTCCGCGAACACCGTTCCTGACTGATTCGGCATCGGCGACGTCCGTGACCACCTGGTGCGCGCCGCCGTCGATCTCCCCTGCAACGCGCTGGAGCTCCGCAGGGCGGCGACCCAGCAGCGCAACCTTGGCGCCCCGTTGGGCGAAAAGCTTCGCTGTGGCTTCACCGACGCCGGACGTGGCACCCGTGACGAGCACCCGCAAAGGTTCCGTTCGTAGGTGGTGGCTGCGGTCCATCATCGTCGACGAGCTCCTCTTTGTTGGCGTTCCCGGGCTAGTACGTTCTAGATAAACAGCCTTGCGCCCTCACTGGATGTCTCACATTGAGACACAGCCCACACTCTTTACGTTCCTAGGCTGATCAGCAGATGCCGCCACCGTCAGCGGCACAGCACCGCCTGAGGGCGGCAAGAACTAAGGAGTCCTCTTGGAACAGCAAAACCGCATTGGGGTTGGCCTGATATCGGTGGGGTGGATGGGCCGCCTGCACTCCCGGGCCTACCTCGCCACCAAGCAGTTCTTCCCTGAACTGCCGCGGCACCCCGAGCTTGTGATCGCCGCAGATCCCGACGACGCCGGCCGTCACCACGCCGAGGACGCGCTCGGATACAAGGAAACAGCCACCGACTACCGCAAGGTCCTGGAGAACCCGGATGTTGACGTCGTCTCGATCTGCTCCCCCAACTTCCTGCACCACGAAATCGCCCTGGCCACGATCGAGGCGGGCAAGCACTTCTGGATCGAGAAGCCCATGGGCCGGAGCGCCCGGGAGTCACGCGAGATCGCCCAGGGAGCCGAAGCCGCAGGGCTGATCACCTCTGTGGGGTTCAACTACCGGCATGCACCGGCCGTCGCGGAAGCCCGGCGGCTCATCCGCTCCGGCGCCCTCGGCCGGATCACCAACGTGCAGATCCGCCTCCTCACCGGTTACGCCTCGGACCCGACGCAGGTGTTCACGTGGCGTTACGAGCAGGCACGGGCCGGCTCCGGCGTCCTGGGCGACGTCCTGAGCCACGGCTTTGACTTGGCCCAGTTCCTGGTGGGACGGATCACCTCTCTCAATGCCGTCACTGAGACGTTCATTAAGGACCGTCCACTGCCCGCCGGCAACTCATCCAACTCATTCGACATGGGCCAGGCCTCGGACGTCACCCGTGAGGTCGAAAACGAGGACTACACCGCCATGCTGGCCCGCTTCGAAGGCGGCGCGATCGGCATGTTCGAATCCACCCGCGTGGCCATCGGTCCGCACGCCGAATACATCATCGAGGTCTACGGCACGGAAGGATCCCTGCGCTGGAACTTCGAACGGATGAACCAGCTGGAGCTTGCCACGGACCGCAGCGGCTACCGCACCATCATGACCCCGCCCTCGTACGGCGAGTTCGGACGCTTCCAGCCGGGTCCCGGCCCCGGTATCGGCTTCAACGACCTCAAAACCATCGAGGCCGCGCTGTTCCTGCGCTCTGTCGCCGAAGGCAAGCAGCTTGGCCCCTCAGCGGCTGATGGCTGGTCGGCCTCCGAGCTGGTGGATGCCTCGCTGAAGAGCGCCGGCTCCGGAGACTGGGTGGAGATTCCGGAAGTCTCAGGGAACACGACATACGGGGCCTAAGGCACCAAGTACAAAGAAGGAGGCCGGATCGCGATGATCCGGCCTCCTTCTCGTTGTGCTTCGCTTTCTTTGAACCGGCCTTTTCCAGTCCGATCGCGCCTTCTAGTCCAGGGCGCCTTCTAGTCCAGCGCGTCCTAGTCCAGGGCGCGTCCAATCCTGACATAGGTATCCGGCTTCCGGCTCCGCAGGACCAGCGCCAGGAAGATACCGGCCGCTATCGACACGTACGGAATCAAGAGCAGGACCGTCAGCAGAACGGGATCTCCGGCCACCAGCAGCTCCATGTTGAAGGACGCTGTCAACAAAGCGAACCCAATCCCTGCGAGAGCCACGATCGGGGCGATCAGCGTCCGCCAGAACGACATCGACGACTGGTTCCGCCGGAAATACACAATGATCGCAATGGCAGTCAGGCAGAGCAAAAGCAGCATCCCGTAGAACGCCACGCCGGCCGCCGCTGCGTACAAGGCATTCTCTTCACCGCCAGAGAGGACCAAGACCAGCAGGACAAGCAGGAGAACGGCACCAACTGCCACTGCGGCGCGGTGCGGAGACCCATGCTTGGGATGGACGGCCGCGATCGACCTCGGAAAGATGCCATCAACGGCAAGGGAGTGGGTGTAGCGGGAAAGGATGTTCTGGAGGGACAGGCCTGAGGCAAAGAAACTGGTGACCAGCAGGATGGCGATCACCTGGTTGGCGAAGGCTCCGAAGTAGCGCAGCAGTGCGTCAGGCATCATGGCCGTAGGGTCGGCCCCGGCAACCGCCACTGCCTGCGATGTTCCCGCTGACAGGATGAGGGCAAAGGCTGAAACAGCGTAGAAAATGCCCAGGAAAGCAACCGCGAGGAAGGTGGCCCGGGGAATGGTGATGGCCGGTTTCTTCACCTCGTCCCTGTAGATGGCCGTGGCTTCAAACCCATTGAACACTCCGATGCTGAACAACAGGAGGACACCGATGGTTGGAGTGAAGAGATTGGCCGGATTCCACGGTTCGAAGGACGGCCCCTCCGGGCCCCCGTTGGCGATAACGACAGCGTCAAAAATCGCTACCGAGAGGACTTCGACTGCCAGGATGACGGAGAGGACCTTGGCGGAGAGCTCCACGTTGAAGTAACTCAGCACCCAGGCGATGCCAAACAACAGCATGCTCCACAGCCACCACGGGGTTGACACACCATCCATGAAGGCACCGAGCAGGTTGTTCACGGCGATACCTGAAACAACAATGCAGGAAGTCACATTGAATCCGTAGGTAACCAGCGCGAGGAATGACCCTCCCAGGCCGAAAGGACGGCCCAGGCCCTCGCGTATGTAGGTGTAGAACGCACCGGGGCGCGGTATGGCCTTGGTCATTCCGGTGAACCCCATGGCAAAGAGAGCCATCAGGATGGCAACAGCGACGAAAGCGATCGGCACTCCTATCCCGAAGGATATATTGACGGAGACAAAGCCGAAGACGACGCCGAGGGGAGCCGTGAAGGCAAGCACCGTGAAGAGGAGCCCGGTAGTTCCCATCCGGCCCCTGAGCTGGTACATCGACGATCGGGTTTCGTTGACTTCTGGTTCGTCCACGGCTTCGCGTTGGACGGGGAGTTCTTGTTTCACTTGTTTTCTCCTCGGAGGAGTGGAGTCACCGTTGACTCGCGCTGTGTTGGGTGAAGGGGCGGCCGATTTGGCCGTGCTGCTATGACCTGGCGGTAGATTCAACCGGGTTCCGGTCAGTTCCTAGATTGTGATCTTCGAACGACACGGGAACTGTGCCAGGATGATGCATTCCCGACCATGGGTCGCGGGAAGGGACATCAGCCCAGGGCCAGATCAAAACCCTTGGCTTCATATGACTCGATCTTGCGGTAGAGGGTGGATCTGCCGATCCCCAGCAGCGCAGCAGCCCGCACGCGGTTGCCTGACGCCTCGGCGAGCGCGGCCCTGAGCTGCTGGAGTTCCGCTTCTTCCAAACGGGTAAGCGGCATGGTGCCCAGTCCGCGGAGTTGTACCGCATTCAAGTCGGACAGGTGCAGTTCCCCGCTCAAGGACCGCGAGGCAGCGGATTCAACCAGGTCGCGAAGTTGCCGCACGTTGCCCGGCCAGTCCGCGGCTACCAGTGCATCCCGCAGCTTCGGTGACATGCGGACTTCCCTGCCGACTGCCCTCCTTAACAAATGCGACGCCAACCCGACGATGTCTTCGCGCCGGTCACGCAGGGGTGGCATCCCAACCTCAATGCCTCTCAACGCAGACAGCACCGGCAGGAGATCATCGCTGACTGCGCCCGCTGTCAGGATAAGTTGGGGTTGCTCCAGGACGTGGAGCAGGGCTCCCAAGTCCTCCAGGAAATGCGGGGGGCACTTGTCTGCCCTGTGGAGAATGACCGCTGCCCCCTGCTCAAGGGCCGCATCGACGTCGTCAACGGTTGCCCGGGCAGGCCTTTGAGTGAAGTCGAATACTCGCACCTCCCCCGACAGCCGCCCGGCCATAGCCTCCGCCAAAGTTCGCTTGCCGCTGCCTTGTTCGCCGATGATGTGAGCCGGCATCCGCCTGCTCACCGCTGCGGCCGCAGCCCCAAGAGCCCTCTTGAATGCCCGGCTGGTTCCAACCATCCCGTCGAACTGCGCTTGGGGTTCGCGGGCAGTTGGCGCCGCCCGCACACCGTGCGTGGCGGACGGCACCTGGACGCGCATCACGGACGCTCCCCCCGATCCTGGTTCGCGGAAGTCCATGGGCCGGATGTGAAGTTGCACCTCCCTGCCAGTGCTGACATTCAGGCGGTGCTGGGACAAGCCGTCGCGCTGTTCGGCCTCCCGTGCCAAGGCCGCGAGTACCGCGAAATCGCTGGGATCCAGCATGCGCAAGGCACTCCGGCTTGCGATGGTGGTGCGCTCATCCATCGCCACCACAGCGTCGGCCCCGCGTTTCCGGATCTCCTTGAGATATTCGGACATCAGCGCCTGCTCCCGCGCCGCGAGCCGTTCTGCCAGCCTCCTGGTGATGTCCGCGGCGGCGCCATGGACCGTCAGGAGAACAGAGCCGGGGTCCGTGTTGCGCGCCAGCTTCTCGGGCAACATCAAGCCCAGGACACCCCTTACGGAGCGACGTATCGGATCACGGATGGGAGCAGACGTGCAGTAGCTGTTCTGGAGCCCTTCATTGAAGTGCTCGGCCCCCCAGACCTGCACCGCTTCGCCTTCCTCAAGGACAGTTCCGTCGGAGTTTGTTCCAATCAGGTCCTCTGCCATCTGCGCTCCCAGGCTCGGAAACAACAGCTCCGCCTTCCGGCGTTCCGTGGCATCTCCACGGAAGACGGCCAATGTGCCTTCGGCATCAGTAAGCACCACCAGTCCACCGGAGTCGCTGCACAAGCGTTCGAGTTCGGTCAGGACGGGTTCGGCAGCAGCGAGCAGCTGCTCGTCGGCCTGATGGACAGCAGCCTCCGGAAAGGGCGACGATGCCGTTACATTGCAGGCCAGGCTCCGTTGCCAGGATCTGGCAATGACCGGCCTCAGGCTGCTCAGGTCCGTCGCCCCGGGTTCTGTCAGGAAACGTTCCCTGAGCAACTGGATCTCTGCGTTGGGTTTCCCGCCCACACGCAGCGAAGAAGCCGTAGGGAGCCATGAAACGTCCTTCGAAGCCATGCCAGTGCCTTCTTTCCCGATGGTGGCTGGGCTGATGTCAGTGCTGGAGCAGGTGCTGCAGGTGAGCGGGTAGTTTCCGCGCCTGCTGGCGGCCGAACAGCTGGAAGTACCACTTCCCGAGTGTTTGTTTCCCGGTGGTACCGCTCGCCTTCCAGCCACCAAAGGTCTGCGGTCCGGGCCACCACCCGGTGGTGGCATGGCCGGGGACGTTCACGTCCACGCAGCCGGCCTCGATGCAGTCAAGGAACTCCCTTGCCTCGCCCTCGTCGCCGGTGTAGATTCCCGCCGTCAGACCCATTTCTGTGTTGTTTGCCTCGGCCAAGGCCGCTTCGAAGGTGGGCACCTTGCTGATGGTCAGGAAGGGCAGGAAGTGCTCCTTGGTTGCCAAGCGATGGGTTGCCGGCACTCCCGAAACCACGGTGGCCGGAACAAAGTAGCCACCATCCTGGGCCTTGCCGGTCTCCACGTGGAATTCTTCACCGCGGGCCGTTGCCAGCAGTCCGGCGTAGCGATCCACGGCCTCGGCAGAAACGACGGGACCCGCGAACACACCTGCATCCACGGGGTCGCCGGCCTTCAGGTCCCTTACCCTTTCCCCGACGAGTTCCACCAGTTTGTCGTGGGCGGAAGGGGTAACCAACACCCGGGACAGCGCGCTGCACTTTTGCCCACTGAGGTCGAATGCCGAGAAGACGATGCCGTCGGCGGCCAGTTCCAGATCAGCCGTATCAGTGACAATGACCGGATTCTTGCCGCCCATTTCGGCAATGACGGGGCGCGGATACGGACCGGAGGCGAAGTCCCGCAGGATCGACTTCCCTACGGCAACCGAACCCGTGAAGCAGATGCCGTCGATATCCGAGGCGACCAACGCCCGTCCTGGACCATCGCCTCCATGGACCACGTTCACCAATCCCTGAGGGAGTCCCATTGCCTCGCAGAGCTCATATACGGCGTGCCCGGACCACGGACCATCGTGCGATGTCTTGACCACCACTCCGTTGCCCGCGATCAATGCAGCAACGGCAGGACCTGCAGCTTGGACAATCGGGTAGTTGAACGGTGTGATGACGCCGAACACGCCGTAGGGCCGAAGCACGGATTCGTTGGCCAGTCCCGACGGATCGTCTTCGCGTTGATCCTCAAAGGCTCCTTCAGCCGACGCGTAATCGGCGTACTGCCGGACGATTTCAAGAACCTCTGCGCCTTCGGCCCGCGCACCCGCGTAGGGCTTGCCGATCTCAAGGGCCACCCGGACCGCCCACTCTTCGATGCGCTCCTCGATAAAGGGAATGGCCCGACGCACCTGTTCAATGCGCTGTTCAGCCGGAACCCGGGACCATGCGCGTTGGGCATCACGGCTCGCCTGAACAGCCAGCTCCACGAGTTCCGTCGGCGCGTCGTGGCAAGCACTGACCACCGAGCCGGGGTTGCTGGGGTCTTCCCGCTGCAGGAGCGTGCCCTCGAAGTATTTCTGTCCCGCGATGACGTGGGGAACTGTTGTGTGGCGGCTGCGCCGTTGTTCCGTCATTCGGGCTGCGAAGGCCTGTTGCTGGTCAATGGTCATCGCGTGATTGCTCCTCTATGGATTGTTTGCGCCCCGACTGGCGGGATGGTCCTGTCGAGATTACGCAGCAAGGGCTGCGCCTACTGTCCCAAGGTGAGACATCTGTTCAGACCGCCGTATAGCCCGCGTCGACTATGACGGCTGAACCCGTCATTTTTCGTGATTCGTCCGAAACCAGGAACACCGCGACGTCCGCTACTTCCTCCGGGCTGATCAGACCGAGGGGCTGGTAGGCCCTCTGTGCTTGTTCGTCCTTGAGGAACTCCTCGTCGAAAAAACCGGCAACCATGGGAGTGCGGACACCGCCGGGACACAGACAGTTTGCCCTGATGTTGTCCTTGGCATATTCCACAGCCACCGATTTGGTAAGCATCAGCACCGCTCCCTTAGAGGCGGAATACGCCGCGATGTCCGGTTCGGCCACCATGGAGTTGACCGAGCCCCAGTTCACGATTGATCCCCCGCCGGCACGTCGCAGTGCAGGGATGACATATTTGCAGCCGTAGAACACCCCCTTGAGGTTGATATCGATGATCCGATCGAGGACCTCGTCACTCGTCTCCAGAACTGAGGCCGCACGCAGGTATCCGGCGCAATTCAGTAGGGCATGGACTGCTCCGAATGTCTCTTCTGCCGTAGCAACGAGTCGTTCCACGTCAGCGGATTTGCTCATGTCACAACGCTGTGTGGCGATTTGCGCTTTCTCTTTTGCCAGTCGATCCAGCCCGGCCTCATCAATGTCTGCCGCCACCACATTGGCCCCCTCGCCTACCAGAGCCCGTACTGTCGCCAGGCCCTGCCCCGATGCTGCGCCGGTGACGATTGCCGTTTTGCCTTCAAGCCGCATGCCCACTGTCGATCCCCTTTGATCCCGGCGCGGCTCAGTGCCACGCTTCTGCCCAATGCTGGCCCGGATGCCGAGGCGAAAAATGTCTCCTTCTGACACAAATCCCGTCAAATGGCGGCAGTAACGTCTTCCCAAGCGTGAAGCACTTCACATCATCCATAACCAAAGGAGACACTCATGGGCCGTGTGCAAGGCAAGGTAACCATCATCACGGGCGGCGCCAGAGGACAGGGCGAGTCGCATGCACGCCTCTTTGCCCAAGAAGGCGCATCGGTGCTTGTCACCGACATGCTGGACGAGACAGGCGAGGCAGTTGCCGGTGATCTCCGAAACTTGGGTCACGATGTGCAGTACCTGCATCTGAACGTGACCTCGGAGGAGGAGTGGAAGTCGGTTATCGCTGCCGCCGAAGAACGCTGGGGGCGCGTCGACATCCTGATCAACAACGCCGGAATCGTCGGCACCATGAAGTCCGTCGAGGAAGAAGGCCTGGAGGGCTGGTCCAAGACCACCGCGATCAACCAACAGGGCGTCTTTCTTGGCCTTAAGCATGGTGCACCAGCGATTGAGCGAAGCGGGGGCGGCGCAATCGTCAACACGTGCTCCATCAACGGCACCGTCGGCAACCCCGGAGGCTTCTCCTACCAGGCCTCGAAAGGGGCCGTGAAGATGATGACCCGTGCCGCTGCCATGGAATACGCACACCGCGGAGTGCGTATCAACTCCGTTTCGCCGGGGCTCGTGATGACGCCCATGGCAGTGGAAGAGGGCGAAGAGTCCAACCGCGAGTTCAGCAACGCTACCCCCATGAAGCGGGCTGCCCAGCCCATCGAGGTGAGCTATGGCGTCCTGTACCTGGCGAGCGACGAAGCCAGCTACGTCACCGGGGCGGACCTGCTGATCGACGGCGGATACACCGCGCAGTAATGCGGGCGGCTCGTCAAGGGACGCCAGCAGGGAAAGAGACCATACACATGACACACACAAAGGAATCGGCACTCATGACTGATGTAGCCATCGCCCCGGCAAGGGAGCCGGGCTCCACCACAACACCCCGCATGATCGTGGACGAATGGGTTGGACAGTTCACGAACGCATTGTCCTCCCAGAACGTCGCCGCCGCGGAGCTTTTCCTGCCCGACGGCGTTATCCGTGACCTCCTGGCCCTGTCCTGGGATTTCCGCAATGCAATCGGACACCAGGAGATCTCCGCGATCCTCGCCGTTCCGGCAGCACACCGGCCGACGTCGATCCAGGTGCGGCCGGGCAACGCATCGGTGCTTGTCGAGGAGGGAAATCCCGGCACGATCTCCGCTTTCCTGCAGTTCAGGAACAGCGCAGGCAACGGTTTCGGTCACGTCCGCCTCGTTCAGCAGAACGACGACGGAACCTGGCTCGCGGCGAGCCTGGTCCTTGCCCTCGACGCCGTGGACAGCCACCCGGAGTGCCATCTTGACGCCCGCCCGAGCGGAAAAACCCACGGGCCGGTCCGGAACCGCACTGGCTGGCAGGAGGGACTCGACCCCGAGTTCACCCGGCAGGAGCCGGACGTTGTGATCCTCGGCGCAGGGCACAACGGACTCATGCTGGCAGCACGCCTGGGGGCCCTCGGGATTCCGGCCTTGGTTCTGGAACCGAACCAGCGCGTTGGGGACAACTGGCGGAAGCGGTACAGCTCGCTGGCGCTCCATACCCCGCTTGCTTCCGACCACTTGCCGTATCTTCCGTTCCCATCGACGTGGCCCCGGTTCACTCCCAAGGACAAGTTGGGCGACTTCCTGGAGAGCTACGCGAAACTCCTGGATCTGGCCGTCTGGACCGCCACCACAGTAGAGGGCGCGGAGTTCGACGAATCATCCCGCCGGTGGATCGTCGACATCAAGCGGCAAGGAAAGCGCCGCAGGATCAACCCCAGGCATCTGGTTTTCGCCACCGGGATGAACGCTGCACCGAACATCCCTGAAGTACCCGGACGTTCGGACTTCCAAGGCACTGTCATGCACGCCGTGGACTACAAGGGCCACGCAGAATGGCGAGGGAAGCGTGCCGTGGTTGTGGGCTCCGGAGTCAGCGGGCACGACATTGCGCAGGACCTGGCCGAGCACGGCGTGGACGTCACCATGATCCAGCGGTCCGGAACCTTTGTCATGAACACCTCCACTTTCCACAAGGTGATGCATGCAAATCACGTCAGCGGAAAGTACAGCACCGAAGAGGCCGACCTCCTCAACGCTTCAACGCCTTTTGGAGCACTCCCTGCGCACGGTCCGAAGCACGTGGAGTTGATCAAGGCGATGGACCGGGAATTGTTGGACGGCTTGGTCGAAGCCGGTTTCGAACTGAGCGACGGCCCGGACGGACAGGGCGTTCTCGGATTGATTTTTGGCCTTAACGGAACCGGCTATTACTACAACGCCGGCGCTTCCGAACTGATCATCGATGGAACCATCAAGCTCCGCCATGGCAGCGTGGAGGGCCTCACCCCCAACGGCGTCCTGCTGGACGGCGACCGCACCCTGGATGCTGACTTGGTGGTGTTCGCCACCGGCTACCAGGGTGCTCCGTCCGTGGTCCGCCAAGTCCTCGGCGATGACATCGCTGACCGGGTCGGAGAGTTCGCCAAGGTGGGGGCGGACCGCGAATACGGCCGCCTATGGCGACGGACGGGCGTGGAGCAGCTGTGGTTCATGGTTTCCCTCGGCATCGGCGATGGCAGGTTCTACTCCAAACTGCTTGCGCTGCAACTGGCGGCGATGGAGGCCGGCACTATGCCGTACGCAGAGCAGGAGCAATAGGGCAGCCCGCTGCTAAAAGCCAGAAAGGAGGCCGGATCGCGATGATCCGGCCTCCTTCTCGTCTCAGGCGCTGCCTACTTGGCGAAACGGAACAGCTTCTTGTTGGCGAATTCCAGCATGCCCACCTTGCCCAGTTCACGGCCGTAACCGGACTTCTTGACGCCACCGAACGGCACGTCCGCACCGCTGAGGTCGTAGGCACCCACGAAGACCATGCCGACGTCGAGCTGGTTTCCGACGCGCTCGGCGCGCTCAGCGTCGTCGCAAATTACCACGGAACCAAGGCCATACGGCGAGGAATTTGCGAGCTTGATCGCTTCCTCGTCGCTACTGACCTTGTACAGCTGGGCCACGGGACCGAACAGTTCCTCGCTGAAAACGTCCATGGACGGGGTGATGTTGGTGATCACCGTCGGGGTGAACACGTTGCCCTGGGGCTGGTTGTTGCCCACCAGGATCTCCGCGCCCTGGTCCAGTGCCCCTTGAACCTGGGAGGCCAGGAACTTGGTTGCCGAATCCGAGGACATCGGGCCGAAGTCACCATTTTCGTAGGACTGGCCGGCGATGGCGGCCTTGAACTTCGCCGAGAATTCGTCGAAGTACTTGTCCAGCACCACGATCCTCTTGGAACCGTTGCACGACTGGCCCGTGTTGCCCATGCGGCCCATCACGGCCTTCTTCACCGCGAGGTCCACATCGTTGGTATCAAGCACCAGGAATACGTCTGCGCCGCCAAGTTCCAGCACGCACTTCTTCAGCGCGCGTCCGGCCTGCTCGGCAACAATCGCTCCCACCTGTTCGGAGCCGGTCAGCGAGACACCCTGCACGCGGTCGTCCGCGATCATGGTCGATATCTGCTGGTGGGTAGCGAACAGGTTGACATAAGCGCCCTCCGGGAAACCTGCATCGCGGAAGAGTTCCTCCAGCGCCAACGCCGATTCCGGACATTGGCTCGCGTGACGGACGATCACCGTGTTGCCCAGAATGATGTTGGGGATCGCGAACCGTGCCACCTGGTAGTACGGGTAGTTCCACGGCATGATGCCCAGGATGACGCCGAGGCCCTGGTATCGGAAGAAGGTCCGGAGGCCGTCCGCTACCTCCAGTTCCTCGTCCGCGAGCCACTCTTCCGCGTGTTCGGCGAAAGCGGCTGCGATGGAGCCGGAGAACTCCGCCTCGCCAACAGCCTGCTGCAGTGGCTTGCCCATTTCACGGTTGATGATGGCGGCAAGCTTGTCTTTGCGCTCAACAAACAGGTCAGCCAGTCGCTTGGCCAGGGCTGCCCGTTCGGCCACCGTGGTGCTGCGGGACCACTCCTGGTAGGTCTTCTGGGCTGCGCTAAGTCCGGCCTCCACCTCTGCATCGGTGGCTGCGGGGTACTCGGCATGGATGGTTCCGGTAGCCGGATCAGTAACGGCAAATGCGCTCATGATGAATGCTCCTTGGTAATAAATCCCGTAACAGAGGCGGGCGGGACCGCCGGATGGAGCGGTCCCGCCCGGTGCGCTTAGCGCGTTTCAGGTGCGGTGGTGGCAGCGTAGAAGCGCTGACGCTCACGGCCCTTGAGGTGCTTGACGATACCCTCCTGGGTGGCGGGTCGCTCGGAGGTCATCGGAGCTCCAACGTCCCAGAAGGCGCCGTTGCCGGAAAGGTAGCGCCAAGGCTCCACACGGGCCACGATCACCGCAGGACCTTCGACCTCCTTCGCCTCGGTGAGGGCGGCAGAGAACTCCTCGATCGTCGTCGTGGACCAGGCAGCACAGCCCATGCTGGCCGCGTTGGCGGCGATGTCGAAGTCGAGGATCGCCCCGTCCAGTCGACCGGACTCTTTGCTGCGCTCACGGTACTGGGTGCCGAATTCGCGGCCCGGACCACCCTTGGCAACCTGGAGGGGCCAGATGCACTGGTGTCCGCGGTTGTCGATCACAATCGTGATGATCTTCTTGCGTTCCTGCACAGCCGTCACCAGTTCTGTGGGCTGCATGAAATAGGTACCGTCACCGATCAGGACATATACCTCGCCCGGCGCATCAGGACGAGCCAAACGGTAGCCGAGGCCGGCGGGAATCTCGTGGCCCATGCAGGAGTTCGCGTACTCGAAGTGGATTTCTGTGCCGTTGGACGGGTCCCATGCCTTGTGGATGCCTTCGACGACGCCGCCGGAGCCCAGGATCAAGGCATCCTCGCTGGTGGTGCGCTGGTTGAGCACGTCGATCACCTGCGCCTGGCTCATCAGTTCGCCCGGGAAGGCCTGGAGGTCGTGCTTGCGCACTTCCAGCGTGGCCTTGCGCGCGTCCGCGATGTCGCTGCGGAACTCGTCCGACGTCGAGTATCCGACGGCGGCAAGCCGCTCCCGCAGGGCTGCCAGGTTCAGCTTGGCGTCGCCGATCACAGGGAACGAACCCATCTTGTGAGCGTCGAACGAGCCGACGTTGAGGTTCACGAACTTCACGTCAGGGTTCTGGAACAGCGAGTGTGAGGCAGTGATGAAGTCCTGCAGGCGGGAGCCCACGGTGATGACAACATCCGCGCCGTCGGCGATCTCGTTGGCACCCACGGTGCCGGTCACGCCCAGCGCCCCGAGGTTGAGTTCGCTGATGGGCCCGCTGCCCTTGCCGGCGTAGGTTTCGGAGACCGGGACGCCGAACTCGGCGCTGAAGCGTGCCAGTTCTTCCTGCGCCTTGGAGTAGCGGACGCCGCCACCGGCGATCAGCAGGGGGCGCTTGGCGTTGCGGATGATTTCTGCCGCGTCGCGGATCTCGTCCTCCACAGCCGGGCGACGCCGGATGTGCCAGGTGCGCGGGGTGAAGAAGGACTCCGGGAATTCGAATTCGGCGCCTTGGATGTCCTGCGGCAGGCACACCACCACGGCACCGGTTTCCACGGGATCGGTCAGGACCCGCATGGCCTCCGGCAGGGTGGACAGCAGCTGCGCCGGGTGGGTGATGCGGTCAAAGTAGCGGCTGACCGGGCGGAAGCAGTCGTTGGCGGACACGTCGCGTTCCACGGGGTGTTCGATCTGCTGCAGCACGGGGTCACCGAATCTGTTGTTGATGATATCGGCAGGGAACAGCAGCACCGGGAGGCGGTTGGTGGTGGCCGTGGCGGCACCGGAGACCATGTTGGTGGATCCGGGTCCGGCCGAGGCGGTGCAGGCCAAGGTGGCGGCACGGTTGGAGGCCTTGGCGAAACCGATGGCCGCGTGGACCATCGACTGTTCGTTCTTGCCTTGGTAGTGCGGGAAGTCCACACCGTATTCGTCGATGCCCTGGGCCAGGCCCACGGAGTTGCCGTGCCCAAAAATGCCGTACATGCCGGCGATCAAGCGCCGTTTTTCACCGTCCAGTTCGCTGTACTGGACCTGAAGGTATTCGACGATTGCTTGCGCGACAGTGCGGCGACGGACGGCCTTTTGATCGGCTGCGATCTTGACCTCCGTGCCGATATCAGCGGCGGCTGTGCTAGTCATGCGTTCTCCTAAATTCGTAGGTGCGTCGGCACTTGCAAACCGATTCGCCCGAACTTCAGGTTTTCACCGGGGAGAAGCAAAGTTGTGTCCCAGTTTGGGACGGGGGCTACCCAAGCCGGGACACAACAAAACAGCAGCCGACGGCGGCACTTGTGTACCGCCGTCGGCTGCTGTTTTGCTTTGCCCCTAGTCGAATCGGTAGGGCTCTTGCGGGCCAACCGAGGGCAGCGGCCGGGGCCGCTCGCACGTGCTTTCGATCTCTATGTGCTTGCCCTGCTCCGAGGACGCCTCGAAGGCCAGGAGGACTTCCAGCACGTGGTAGGCGAAGTCGCCGCCGGTCCGTGGCTCCAGTCCATTGCGGATGGCGTGGCCGAACTCCGCCAGGCCAATGCCGCGGTAGGCGTCGTCACGGTGCGTGATGGGCGTTTCACGCCAATCACCGCCGCCGGGAGGGGTCATGTCCAGCGCGAGGTCACCCGGCTCGCCGCGGCGCAGCACGGGGGCGCCGGAGAAGTGGTCGGGGTTCGGCGCGGCCAGCGAGCCGCCGGTGCCGTAGACCTCAAGGTGCGGCAGGTTGTGGTTCCAGACATCCCAGCTGACGATCACGGTGGCAGCAGCGCCGGACTCAAAGTCAATGGTCCCCGTGACGTGGGTCGGGGTCTGGATCTGGATGACTTCCCCCTCCTGGCCCGGTCGGGGCCGGGTCTCGGACGAGCGTGGTGCCGTGGCGGAGACCCTCTTCACGGGGCCGAAGAAGTTCACAAGATTGGTGATCAGGTACGGTCCAATGTCCAGCATGGGACCTGCACCGGGGCTGTAGAAGGGATCCACGTTCGGGTGCCAGTGCTCATAGCCCCTGCACGCGAAGGAAGCGAAGGCTGCCACCGGCCTGCCGATCCAGCCGTCGTCGATGAGCTTGCGGCTGGTCTGCATGCCGGAACCCAGGAACGTTGTGGGCGCGGAACCTACCTTCACTCCGGCTTCCCGCGCTGCGTCCAGGATCTGTTTGGCTTCCTCGAGGGAGGTCGCGAAGGGCTTCTCCGAGAGGACATGCTTGCCGGCCGCGATCGCCTGGAGCGTGACCGGCGCATGAAGCTTGGGCGGCGTGAGGTTGAGGACCAGCTCCACCTCGTCATCCGCCAGCAGCTCGTCGGGCGTAAGGGCTTTGGGAACGTCGTACTCGGCAGCACGCTTCCGCACGGCCTCGGGGTTCACATCCGCGAGCGCCACGATGTCCACGTCGGGGTGGACGCCGATCTTGTCCAGGTACTGATTGAGGACGTTTCCGACGCCGATAATGCCGACTCGAATGGGTTCCATGTGAATCTCCGTTAATGATTGTTGGAACATCCCGGGGCGAGAATACCTCGCCCCGGGATGAGTTGCGATGGCTAGTGGAAGCTAGCCGGCCAGGCGCTCTTGGCGGGCTTTCGCCGTGGCTGCTTCGTCCACGGCACCGTTGGTGATGACCACGCCGTAGTCGGCGGCCGCAGCCTCGACCGTGACCCGGGACTCGCGGTAGTCGTCGAGCACAGCCAGGACGTCGCGCTCCAGCGGGTCGCCGTAGCCGCCACCACCGGGCGTGATGGATACGACCTTCTCGCCTGCCTGCAGGTCGTAGCGGCCGACTACCGGGATCTCACGGCGTTCGCCGGTCTTGAGGTCTTCCACCCAGGTGGAAGGCTCGGCGCCGTCGTGACCGCCACGGACACCCTTCGGCGGGTTGATTTTGCCTTCGATGCCGTAGGTGAGGGTGACGCTCTCGCCACGGGGTTCCATGGTGACGCGCGTGGCGAGCCCACCGCGCTGGCGACCGGCTCCGCCGGAGTCGGCAACCAAGGTGCGTTCGTGGACCAGGATCGGGTACCGCTGCTCATCCACTTCCACGCTGTCGTGGTAGAGGAGCGCGCCGCACACGGGGCGCTGATAGGTGGGCCAGCCATCGACGTACGGGGTGGCCGGACCGCCGACGCCGCCTACAAGGATCTGGTTCACATAGGCGTTGCCGTTACGTTCGTCGGTACCTGAGATGACCGACTTGGCGGGCGCCTGACCGGCGGCGCCTTCAGCGGTGCCGTATCCGTCGTCGATCTGGGAGAAAGCGGCCTGGACGATGTTGACGACCCGGTCTGCAAGGTTGGTGGTTCCCGATGAGCATGAGTACGGGTGCTTGGGAACACCAACGGCGCAGCCGTCGCGCAGCAGCACCTCCACGCGGCGGAAGGTTCCGGCGTTGCTCGGCAGGTTCTCCGGGATGCCGGAGAGGATGCCGGCCAGTGCGGCACCCGTGGCTGTTGCCTTGGTGAGGTTCAGGCCGTTGGGCAGGTTGTCCGGGTTGTCGCGCAGGTCAATGACGATCTTGCCCTGCTTGGGCTTCACCTCGAGGGTTGCCTGCAGGTGCACGCCGTCCGGGCCTGTACCGGGGAAGGGATCGTGGGAGGAGGTGCCGTGGAGGACGTACTCCGGCAACGTTTCGATTGCGCTGGCGGTGAGGCGTTCGGAGTAGTCGAACCAAGCGTCCACGAAGTCCACCAGGTCATCCACGCCGAACTTCTCGGCGAGTTCGTGGATGCGTCGCTCGGCGATGCGCGAGGCACCGACGGAGGCCAGGTAGTCGCCGTACCACTGGTCGGGCACACGGATGCGGGACCGGCACATGCGGATGATGTCGTCGATGTCTGTGTAGTCGCGCTGGATCCGCACGCACGGGAAGATCAGTGCACCTTCCTCGTACACATCCCGGGCGGTGGCGAAGAACGTGGTGGGAAGCGAATTGCCGCAGTCGGCCTGGTGGGCCTTGGTCACGGCAGTGAAAAGGTGGCGGCCCTGGATGAAGATCGGCACCAGGATCACGTGGTCCGCAGCATGGGAGTTGCCCATGTAGGGGTCGTTGTGCAGGAACGCGTCGCCTTCCTTGATGTCTTTGTGCAGCTCAACCATGTCCTCGCCCAGCGGGCCTGCACCGAAGACGTGCACCGGGACACCTTCGGCAGCGGCAAGGAGCTGGTTGTCCGCGGTCAGCACGGCACAGGAGAAGTCGCGCGCCGTGTTGATGACGGATGAGCGGGCGGAGCGGAGCAGGCCGCTGGTCATCTCGCGGACAATGCCGTCGAATGCGTTGGCAAGTACCGAGAGCTTTACGGGATCGAATTCGCGGGTCACGGTTACGCCTCCTTACGGGTGAGGTAGATGTTGGATCGTTCATCGAGCGTGGCGTCCCACTCCGGGGGCACGACGATGGTGGTGGTGGGCTGGTCTATGACGGCCGGACCGACGATCTTGTCGCGTGGAGCGAGTGTGACGCCACGGTAGCGCTGGGTACTGAAGGGTTCGCCGCCGAAGACGATGTCATCGGTGCGGTGGATTTCAGCGGTGCCGGAGACTGCGGTCTCGTCCTTGGTGTGTTCCGGCCGCGGGATCTCCACCCGGACGCCCCAGGTGATGATTTCCACACGGCTGTCGGGATCGTGTGTGCCGTTGCGGCGGTCGTGCTCTTCGTGGAACGCACGCTCGATGATTCCGGCCGCGTCACCGGAAGTGTCAGGTGCGGCGTCCAGGTAGACCCGCAGGTCCCAGGCCTGGCCCGGGTAGCGGGCATCCACGAAGTAGGTGACGTTGGGCTCCTCCCCAACACCGTCGAAGCGCTTGGCGAAGACCTCGGCCTTGGCCGTCAGGTCCTGCACCGCCCGGGAGGCCGAACCGGCGTCGAAACTGCGCGTGTCGTTGTGCAGCGGCGAGAGGAACTCCGTAGCAATGGGAGCACGGTGGGCGCCGTAGGCGGCCAGCACACCCGCGGTCGCAGGAATCAGGACGGTGTCGGCTTCAAGCAGGACGCCGATCGCGGCCGCGACCATGGCGCCGGCGCCACCGCCGGCAACAATCAAGGCACCGCGAGGGTCCACGCCCTGTTCCAGCGAAGCCTGGCGGATGGCCGTGGCCATGTGGTTCGCCGAAACGTCCAGGATGGCCTGAGCTGCTTGCAAAGTGCCCATGTTGAGGGGTCCGGCGATCCGGGTATCGATGGCCCGGACTGCAGCCTCGCGGTCCAGCGTGAACCCGCCCTCGAAGCCATCGGCATCAAGGTAGCCCAGTGCCACGCAGGCATCGGTGACCGTCGGTTCTTCGCCGCCGCGGCCATAGGCTGCCGGACCGGGAGTGCTGCGGGCGCTTTGCGGACCCACACGAAGCAAGCCGCCGCCGTCGATCCATGCGATGCTGCCGCCGCCGGCGCCGATGCTGGACACCGCAACGGAGGACAGGCCGGTGAGGTGCCCTACGAAAGGCTCCCCCAGCCAGGCCTCGCGGGTGTGGCGGACAACGCCTTCTTCAACCAGGGATACGTCGAACGTGGTGCCGCCCATGTCGCAGACAACCACCGTGTCGCGATCCGGAGCGGCAGCCGCGCCTACCAGCGGTGCCATGGACGGTCCGGAGTTCAGCAGCAGGACCGGACGGTCCAGGACATCGACGACGTCGAGCACGGCACCTTCGGAGGTGACCACCAGGAGGTCGCCGGCGAAGCCGTACTCCTGGAGGTCCGAGCGGAGCTTGCCAAGGTGGTCGGCCATCAGCGGCTTCAGGGAAGCGTCGATCGAAGCCGCCGACGAACGGCGGTATTCGCGGATGGTGGGGTTGGCCTCGTTTGAGAGCGTGTAGGGGACGCCGGGCAGGATCTCCCGGATGAGCTCCGCAACCCGCTTTTCATGCGCGTCGTTGATGATCGACCACAGGAAGGAGACTGCAACAGCTTCGATGCCCTGTTCCTTGAAGGAACCCAGGACGTTGCGGACCTGCTCTTCGTCGAGCTGGACAAGCACATCGCCCTCTGCGGACATGCGCTCCGTAATCTCGAACGTCAGGTGGCGCGGGATGTAAGGCGGCGGGTAGGCAGCCTTGGAATCGAAGGCGTCACGGCGGCCACCTTCGCGGAGCAGCAGGGTGTCCGCGAAACCTTCGGTGGTCAGCAGTGCGGTCTTGGCCACCTTGCCGGTGAGCACTGCGTTGGTTGCGTGGGTGGTGCCGTAAACAATGACGTCTGCGTTGCGCAGAACATCGTCGCCGCTCCACCCGACGGATTCCGCCGCACGGCGGACGGAGGCTTCGAAGCCGGTGAACACGCGATCGTAGGTGGTCAGCGCCTTGCCCACGGCCATGTCGCCGTTGTTGGAGTCGACCACGACGTCGGTAAACGTACCGCCGGTGTCCACCGCGATGCGGTACCTGGCCTCATCTGGTTGTGTCTGTACTTCACTCATGGGTCTTCATTACTTTCGTTGAGCTTGCAGGGAATTAGAGCTGGGGTTTGCCCACCGTGTTGCGGAGCAGCCCGACCTTTTCGATCTCGATTTCCACCGTGTCCCCCGGCTCCAGCCAGACCGGCGGATTCCGCTTGGCACCGATGCCTTGCGGGGTTCCCGTGGCAATGACGTCGCCCGGTTCGAGCGTGAGGAAGCTCGAGAGGTAGGAGACGATCCGGGCGATGGGGAAGATCTGGTAGCTCGTGTTGGAGCGCTGTACTTCAATGCCATTCACGCGCGTGGCCAGGTCCAGGGTTTGGGGATCGCCGACTTCATCCAAGGTGACCAACGCAGGACCCCACGGGGTTGAACCGTCAACAGCCTTGCCCGCCAGCCACTGCGTTCCGCGATATTGAAGGTCCCGTGCTGTGACGTCGTTCAGCGGAGCGAGCGCGGCGACATAGTCCAGTGCTTCCTCCTCCGTGACCTCACTGGCCTTCCGCCCGATGACCACGGCCAGTTCACCCTCGAAGTCGAGGTTTTCGCTGACTTTCGCCCCGCCGATCTCGTCCTCGGGACCCACCATGGTGGACGCGAACTTGGCGAAGACGTCCGGGTACTCAGGGAAAGCACGGCCGGTTTCTGCCACGTGGTCCTTGTAATTCAGCCCGATGCAGAGCACTTTGGACGGGTTAGGCACGGGTGTGGTCAGGCGGATATCGGCCCGTGCACCCACGTGGGCTTCGGGGTCCTGGCCGGCCAGCGTGCTGATCTCGGCCGAAATCGCTCCGATCCGGTCGCCGTAGAGCGCAAGGAATTCGCGGACGGACGTGGTTGCACCGTGCACGGCCTCCTTCGAGCTTTGAAGGAGAAGTTCCAGGTCATAGACCTCGCCTTCGATCAGGACGCCGCCCCGAATATCGGATTCGTGTTCATAGGAAACGATCTTCATGGTTACTTGCCGCCTTCCGTTGCGGGAGCCTGGGCAGCCGTTGCAGGAGCCTGCGCAGCCTTTGCGGGAGCCTGCGCGGCGACCGCCAGCACAGCATCGGCCAGGCGGTCCGCGATGTCTCCCACCACTTTCTCGTCCATGGGTGTGGAGAGGGACAGCAGGTTGGCAGGAGATCCGAGCAGCCCCCGTTCGTACGACGCCCACCACAACTGGTGTTGGATGTGCTCGTCCACCTTCTCCGCTCCGGCAGGAACCGCGCGGAGCAGCGAACCCCGGCCGCGGATCTCCCAGCCAGCGTCGGCAATCCTGGAGTTGACGGTGTCCCTTGCGGAATCTCCCAGGTGGTTCAGCCGCTTTACTTCCTCCTGCGAGTAGAGGCGCAGCGCAACTGCACCCGCGGCCATGCTGACGGGATTCCCCGAGAAGGTACCGCCATGCGGCAGGCTACCCGGCCGGGTCGGGTCCACCTCGGCCATGAGTTCGGCCTTCCCGCAGACCGCGCCCACGGGGAAACCGCCACCGATGAGCTTGCCGGTTGTCAGCAGATCCGGGGCAACCCCGTATTCGCCGCTGAAGCCGTTGTAGCCAAGACGCAGGCTGATCACTTCGTCGATGATCAGGACAATCCCGTACCGGGTGGCGAGTTCCCGGGCCGTCCGGACGAATTCCTCGTTGATGGTGAGGAGGCCTGCACGGTTGGGCAGGAGGTCCAGGATGATGGCGGCGTAGGCGTCCGGAGCGGATTCGACCGCCTGGCGCAGGAATTCGACGTCGTTCAGCGGCACCGCAGTGACGTCGTCGATGACGCCGCGGGTGACGCCGCGCTGGTAGGACGGTCCTCCCGGGACCAGGGCCACCTCCGACGTTCCGTGGTAACCGCCTTTGGTGACGATAACGCGCTCACGGCCGGTGCTGGCACGGGCGATGCGGATCGCAGACATAACGGCTTCGGTGCCGGAGTTCGCGAAACGGACTTGGTCAAGGTCGGGCAGACGGGACAGCAGCAGCTCTGCCAGGTCCCACTCATAGAGGTTCGGAATGCCCCAGCTCGCGCCGGAGGTGAGTGCCTTGGTTGCGGCCTCGGTAATTTCGGGGTGTGCGTTCCCGTGGATCAGGGAGGTGAAGTTGTTGTTCGCGTCAATCAGTTCGCGGCCGCGGTCATCCCACACCCGGTAACCCTCGCCCTTGATGGCGTAGGGGCTCGGCGCTCCCGTGTAGTAGGTTGACCGCCCGTAACCGCCTGGCAGCAACGGGAAACCGCGAGGGCCGCGGCGCAGATGCGGGTCCTCCGCAGGACTTAGCTGTGCAGGGTCTTGCAGATGGTTGGTTGTTCCCAATTCGAGTTCTCCAGTCTTCTCAGTTCTCAAGTCTTTTCAGTTCACGAGGTCGATGAGCGGCTGGCCGGTCAGCGCAAGGCGGACCCGCTCCACAGCGCCGTCCTGCAGGGCTCCCGTTGACCGGTTGGAACGCCACGCGATGTGCGGAGTGAGGATGGTGTTGGGTGCTGAGCGCAGGGGGTGTTCGGCGGCCAGCGGTTCCTGCGCGAACGTGTCGATGCCGGCGCCGGCGATGTGCCCCGACGCCAGGGCCTCGGCGAGCGCGGCTTCGTCAATGAGGCCACCGCGCGACACGTTGACTACCACTGCGCCCTTGCGCATCCGGGCCAGAACGTCTGCTGAGACGAGGTTCGCCGTCTCGTCGTTCAGCGGCAGGTGCAGCGAAACGACGTCGGAGTTTTCCAAAATGTCTTCCAGGTCGGTCAGCTCCACGAAGCTTTCGGTGACGAACGGATCGTAGGCCCGGACACGGGCGCCGACGGCCTGGTACATCCTCGCCACGTGCTGGCCGATGCGCCCCATGCCAAGGACACCGACTTCAAGCTCGGACAGTACCGGGGTGTCGTAGCCGATGGTTCCGGCCCAGCCGAGGTCGCGGATCGAAGCGTTGCCGGCCGGTAACCGCCGGGCCAAGGCAAGGCCCATGGCGAATGCGTGAGAGGCAACTTCCTCCGAAGCTGTTCCCGGGACGATTGAGACGGGAATTCCGGCTTGGGTGGCTGCGGCAACGTCGATGTTGTCGTAGCCGATTCCGTACCTGATGACCGCCTGGCATTTGGACATCACCGGGAAGTCAGCGGCGGTGAGTTTCGCGTAGGGGGTGATCATCACAATGTCGGCCTCGGGAAGTGCCTTGCGGAACGCTTCCGCGTCCGCCGCCGGGTTGAGTGCGTAGCCGAACTCCTCGGCGAGCGCGTGCTCGCGGTCGAGGTTCGGAAAGTGATGGGGGGCCACAAGAATGGTTCCCTGGGCATCGCGGGTCATAGTCGTCGTCCTGTTCGTGTCGTACCCCCGTCCTCTGCCAAGCAGTTCCTGGGAGGGTGCCGGTGTCCGGGTGATTTCAAGTAGAACGCGATACAGGAAGTGCCATCCGTGCCAGATCGAGACACCCGCGCGGGACACTGTCCCACGCATCAGGAAACGGGATCCGGCACCCCAAAGCAGCCGGCCACCATGGTGGCCGGCTGCTTCACTTCGTATGGAACTAGAGGTCGAATCCCCGGCTACGGAAGTAGTCCATCCGGCGGTAGAGGGTGGATCGGCCGATTTGGAGGGTTTCTGCCGCAAGGCTGCGGTTGCCGTTGGCTTCCTGGAGCGCGGTACGGAGTTCGCTGAGTTCGGCGTCTTCCAGTCGTGACAGGCGGCCCTTGGTCAGAACCCGGTGGAAGCCCTGCGGAAGATCATCCATCGTCACTTCGGCGCCGTCTGCCCGTTCAACGGCATTGGACACCACTGCCCGCAGCTGATCGATGTTCCTGGGCCAGTCGGCATGCGTGAGTGTGGTGATCAGCCGACGGGACAGCCTGCGGTCCCCCAGTTCCTCCGCTATGGCGTTGGCGAGTTGCGGGATGTCTTCCCTCCTGTTGCGCAGGGGTGCCACGGAGATTTCCAGGACGTCGAACGCTTCGGAGAGAAGCAGTGTGGCATCGGTGGGACGCGTGATGGTGAAGACCACCTTGGTGGACGAGTTGCCCCGGAGGTTGGACGTCAGCTCGGCCGCCTCGTTTTGGGAGAGCTCGTCCGCGTGCTCAACGATCAGTGTTGATGGCAGATCAGTGGATACGCGGTGAATGATGTCCCGGAGTTGGGGACTCCTCAGTGCACCGCTCCTGGCATCTACCACCATCTCCGACCCACGCAAGGCGGCGATGGCTCCAGCCAGTCGGCGCTTCCCACTGCCCAGCTCACCGAGCACTACCACGGAGCGATCCTGGTCAACGGCTTTTCGGGCCAGATTCAGGGTTCGCTTGAATTCCGTGCTCGTCCCGTCCAGGTGCTTCATCAGACGGTCCGCGGTGTCCGGCAACGATAACTCCGGCTTCAGTGGCAAAGTCCGGACTTCAGAGGTGCGCTCCTTGGCAGGCTGGTGTGGCCGGACGACAACGACCGCCCCGACGTTGGCTGCCGACAGGGTGACTGGTGAGACTTCAAGGGTTGAGACACCGGGGCCCTGCAGCGAAACCTCGCAGTTCATTTCCCGGCCGGAGGACATCACGGCTTTGGCATACCCGGAAATGATCGAGAAATCGCTGTCCTCCAAAGATGCCGTTGCCGAGGCATTCAGGAGGGAGTTCTTGCCATCGAACGCTATGACAGCACGGTTCCCCCTGCGGCGGGAGACCCTCAAGTACTCGCTGAGCAGCGCCCGTTCCCTGGAGGACGTCCGCACCTCGATATCGCGTTCGATCCGCGAGGCGACGCCCTCAAGCATCAGTAGCGTGGAGGAGGGTTCCAGCGTGGAAACCCGGTTGGCGGGGAGCGTCAGCCCTATGACGGCCCTGACCCTGTTGTGGAATGGGTCCCGGACCAGTGAAGCAAAGCACCAGTTCCCCCGCATGTCCTCGCGGAAGTGCTCTTCCGGGGCGAGCCAAACCCCGCGGCCCTCTTCCAGCGCGAGGCCTTCACCGTTGCTGCCGCAGCTTTCTTCCAGGAGTGAATAGCCCGCGGGGAAGCCGTCGTCCCGCAGGAAGTTCGCTTTGACCAAGACTCCGTTGGGCGCAGTCAGGCTTACGTATCCGCCCAGGTCTGCAGCTACCTCATCCAGTTTCTGCAGATGCGGACCTGCTGCGTGGATGGTGTACTCGTCAACGCGTCCCTCATCGAAAAATCCTCGATCTGCCACGGCGTCAACACCGGCGGCCCGGCTTCTGTACCAGGAACGCGCCACGATGGGCCGGATCCCGGTCAGGTCGGCGTGGGGTTGCATCAGGAAGAGTTCGCGCACACGGTCTGTTTGGCGCAGGGATTCATGCGGCCAAGGGGAAAGCACTTCTGCGGAGGCCATGATGGATGGTTCTTTCTGGAGGATCCTGGAAAATCTAGGAGACGACGGCGGTACCACCGCGGCGGGAGGCGAACCACTTGCTTCGCCGGCTTTGGCCGACGGGCTTGAAAGCCTGCTGCGCCTGCCAGTTGTCCTTGCGGGCTGCGTCGTCTTCCAGCGCCCTGGCGCTGATATAGGCCGCAACCATGCCCGAGAGTCCACTGCCAAGGATGATGTTGTTACCGCTGGTCCCCCGACCCGAATCTTCGGCGTTCATGATCCGCCCCTTCCTGCTCAAGGCACTCGTATGGCGGAACCAACTGGTGCTGCTTCGCGCCTCTTTCAGAGTACCTAACTAATGGTCGTTAGCCAAGGGTTTTTTGTAGGTTTCCTGTTAGGGTCAAACCATGAGCAGCACGTCCTACAAGGAAGCCCGCGACACCTTCGCTCAGCGCATGGAAGAGTGGGATTGGGCAGGCCAAAAGGCCTCGCGCCAGCACATCCTCGAGGCGTTCCTGGAGCTTGCCATTGCCAATGGCTTCAATTCTGTTTCGATGCGGACCATCGCCAACGCAGTAAGCATCAAACCGCCCAGCCTCTACTCGCATTTTCCGGGCGGCAGGGACGAGATCGTGGCGGAATCGCTGCGCTGGCACTTCCACCGCTTCGGAGTGGCACTCCTGGAAGCCGTTGACCACGCGCAGTCTGCCGGGGAATTCTGGGATTGCATGGTCAGGCTCCACTTCACGCGGCAGGTGCGGCTGCCGGAAAGCAATCTTTGGGACCTGCTGGTTGCCACGGACAGGATGGCGAACGTCCTCCCCCGCGAACTCCGCGCACAGGTTGACGACTGGGTTGACCTGCATCAGCAGATGTACGTTGCCGCCGCAGTGGACATGGGAATTCCCCAGGCGGAGGAACGGGTCAAAGTGGTCATGACATTACTGGAAGGGGCCACCCGGTGGGCGTCACCCGAGTCCAATGACGCCGAACTGGAAGCGCTGACGGACCGCGCAGTCCTGCTGTCACGCACCTTGCTTGAGGTGGATTTTTAGCCTTAGCAGGGCCTGTCGATCGGCCGGATTCCGAGGGCGCGATCGCCCGGGCGGCGTAGGCCCGTTTCCCCGACGACGTCGGGCATCTTCCGTCATTGACGCGCTCAGCGCTGTCCACTGGTTCACATCGCTGAAACTTCAGACGCCGATCATCTTCCGAACTCTAATATATTAGTCTTATACTAGAGCTGGTAAGCAGATCGATTGTGTACTCGACGAGGAGTTAATCAGCACATGCAGAAACTCGCACACCGGCTCGAACGCCTGGGAACGGAAACTGCTTTCAGCGTCGCGCAGGCCGCGGCTGCCTGGAAGGCGAAGGGGAACCTGGTGTATCCCTTCCATCTTGGCGACATCAATATCCCCACGGCCCCGCACATCGTTGAGGCAATGAACAAGGCCATCGCCGACGGCTACACGGGCTACTGCCCGGGCCCGGGCATTCCCCAACTCCGGGAAGCCCTGGCAGAGGACCTGGGATCACGGCGTGGCATCGAGTTCTCCCCCGAGAACGTCGTTGTCATGACCGGCGGCAAGCCCGTGATCACCAAGTTCCTTCAGGCGGTGATGAACCCGCGCCAGGAAGTGCTCTACCCCAACCCCGGATTCCCGATCTACGAGTCGCAGATCGAATACCTTGGCGGCACCGCTGTTCCGTACCGCTACGTGCCCACGTCCAAGGGCTTCGCGATTGACCTGGACCAGGTCCGGGCGTCCATTACCCCCAACACTGCAGCCATCATCTACAACGACCTGCAGAACCCCATTTCCGCCGAGTCCACTGCGGCCGAGCGTGAGGCGATCGCCCAGATCGCGATCGAGCACGACCTCTGGGTACTTTCCGATGAGGCCTACTTCGAGACCCGTTACGAGGGCGTCTCCAGCTCCATCGCCTCCCTGCCCGGCATGGCCGAGCGCACGGTGATCCTGTACACGTTCAGCAAGAAGTTCGCCATGACCGGGTCCCGCCTGGGCTGTGCTGTTGCCCCGCGCGAGATCGCCCAGGTCCTGTCCACCCTGAACACCAACGACGAGTCTTGCACCACCCACTACGTCCAGTGGGCAGGCATCGAAGCGCTCCGCGGACCGCAGGAACCGGTCCAGCAGATGCTCGACATCCTCAAGGGCCGCCGCGACGCCGCCTGCGAGATCGTCAACGCGATCCCGGGCATGAGCGTGGCTGTTCCGCAGTCCACCTTCTACCTGTTCCCCGACGTAACGGAAGCCATGCAGCGTCTGGGTTACACCGCCGTCGGCGATTTTGCCTCCGACGCCCTCTACAAGACCGGTGTGTCCTTCTGTACCCGCGAACACTTCGGCCGCCGCCTGCCGGGCGAAGACCGGCAGTACATCCGCTTGGCCTACTCCGGCATCGAGGCCGACGCCATCCGTGAAGGCCTGGGCCGCCTGCGTGAATGGATCGAAACCGCATGAGCCGCGTAGTCGTCACGGGACGCATCCCCGAAGCCGCACTCGAAAAGCTCCGCGCTTCCCACGACGTTGACGCCTGGGAAGGTTCCGAATCAATCAGCCGCGAAGAACTCCTCCGCCGCATGGCCGGAGCCGACGCGATCGTCAGCCTCCTCACCGAACGCGTCGACGCCGAACTGCTCGACGCCGCCGGCCCACAGCTGAAGGTCGTGGCGAACGTCGCCGTCGGCTACGACAACATCGACGTTCCCGCCTGCACCGAACGCGGCATCACCGCCACCAACACTCCCGGAGTGCTCACCGAAGCCACCGCGGACATCGCCTTCGGACTTATCCTCATGGCAACCCGGCGCCTCGGCGAGGGCGAACGCCTCATCCGCGCCGGCCAGGCGTGGAAGTGGGGCATGTTCTTCCTGCTCGGCTCGAGCCTGCAAGGCAAGACCCTCGGCGTGGTGGGCATGGGCGGCATCGGTCAGGCCACGGCACGCCGCGCCAAGGCCTTCGGCATGGAGATCGTCTACCAGTCCCGCAGTGAAATCGATCCCGCCATCGCCGCGGAACTGGGCGCCCGCAGGGTTGAACTCGACGAACTGCTGGCCGTCTCCGACGTCGTATCGCTCCACTGCCCGTACGGGCCGAACACGCATCATCTGATCGGCGCCGAACAACTCGCAGCTATGAAGGACACCGCATACCTGGTCAACACCGCCCGCGGACCCATCGTTGACGAAGCCGCGCTGGCGCTGGCTTTGCGCGAGGGACAGATCGCCGGTGCAGGCTTGGACGTCTTCGAGCAAGAACCCAAGGTCCACCCCTGGCTGCTTGAGCTCGAGAACGTGGCACTCGTGCCCCACCTGGGCTCCGCCACTGTGGAAACACGCACCGCAATGGCAGTACTTGCAGCGGACAACGCCCTCGCCGTGCTCGGCGGTCAGCAGCCGCCAACGCCGATCAACTAAAAGTCGGACCCAGAGTCGGCGGGTGGGCAGTCCGTACAACACCGTGCTCAGCAAACCCTGGGGGAGTTCCACCACGAAGGGAAC